>JBHIAO010000932.1:0-1513 GCA_046758565.1 Anaerolineae bacterium | reverse complement strand
AAAGCAGATGAGCCGCCGGAGAATTCGTCGCCGGGTCCAGGTTCCGCTTCCAGGCATACTCGAACTGGCCCGCTGTCACCGGCGTTCCATCACTCCACCGAGTTCCCTCTCGCAGGTAGAAAACGTATTTCGTGCTCCCATCAGCCACCTCCCAATGAGCGGCGATGGCCGGCAGTACATTTTGGTCCAGATCTATCTCCACCAGCCCTTCGAAGAGTTGGGCTTGTAAGAAAAAAGAATCGGAGTCATACGCCTTTCCCGGACTAAGACTGACCGGTTCTCCCACAGCGACACGCAGAACTGCCGGGGCCAACGGAGAAACCGATAGCTCCCTATCCTCCCGGAGAGGCTTCCACAGGGTGAAGGCGTCGTCGTAGGCTCGCCGCGCCTTCTCGGGCTCAAAGGCAGCCGTGTACACCAGTCCCAGCTTCATCAACGTTCTGGCCGCTAATTCATCCTGACCTTGCTGCCGCAGGATCTTCACGGCCGCTTGGTAGAACTGCTCCGCCTCGGCGTTGGCATACAACGTTCGAGCTTGATCCCCTGCCGTGAGCATATAGCCCGCCGCCTTCTTATCCTCCTCCGCCCGCACCCAGTGATGCGCCAACTGCACGGCGATCTCATCCGTCCGCCCCTGGTGGAGTTCCTCCAACACCGCAGCGATCTCCCCGTGCAGCAGCTCTCGCTCGATCTCCCCCAGTCCGTTGTACAGGTGCTGCTGGAACAAGCTGTGGCGGAAGCGATAGAGATACAGCCGCTGCTCTCCCACCTGCTGGCGGCCCTGCTCCCGCACCACAAACTGCCGGCCCTCAGCCACCTGAGTCTGCTCCAGGCCCACCCAGACGTCCCCGAAGTAGCGCTTCAACTCGTTGACCATGGGCTCCAGGGGATGGCGTTCACCGCCTCGCCCCAAGGCCACGTCGTCGGGGCGGTAGGCACCCACAATCAGGATGCGGCTCTCCCCGATGCGCCGGCCCAGGTGGAACAGCAACCCGATGGAGGCTGTGTCGGCCCACTGCAAATCGTCCACTACCAACATCAACGGCTGCTGCGCTGCCAACGCCTGCAACACGTTGGTGTACTGCTCGAAGATGCGCTTCTGTTGCAGGTCGGCGCTCGCGCCGCGCGCTGCCTTGCGCGCCGTGAGTTCTTGGAGCCGATCCAGCCAGCCAACCTTACCGGCCAGGAAGGCACCCGCTCGCGTCGCCAGCCCCGACCCCGGCACGAAGATGTCGATCAGATCCGGGCCCAAGTCCACCAGCGCCTCGCCGGAGACGTGCAGAAAGTTCCGCAGCCGGCCGGCATTCGCCTGGGTGATGGCACCCTGAGTCAGCTTGGCTTCGACATCGCCGGTGAGCAGTCCCAACACTTCGCGGAAGGGCAAATAGGGGTCGCCGATGCCGGTCTGGGCATTGCAGTTCCCGATGGCGACGAGCAGATCGGCGTAGGAGTCCTGAGCGCGGCGGGCGAACTCGGTGACCAGGGCCGTCTTGCCGGCGCCGGCCTCGCCGGT
>JBHIAO010000931.1:0-1522 GCA_046758565.1 Anaerolineae bacterium | reverse complement strand
AATCGCTCAACCCAACGATCGTCGCTTCCCAGCGCTGGTGAGTCAAGAAGGAGAGCACGCGCGGCAGGACGATCGGATTATCCAGACGCATCTCCGGGACGTTGGGCTGCCCGATCAGCACGAGCCCGGCCCCATCCTCGGTGTGGAAGTGACCTTCCATGGCCGCGAACGTCACGGGTTGATCTTTATAGACCAGGCCTGCCCGCATGTCGCCGGTCGGCATCGCTGCCATCAGGCTCGCCATGAGCCCAACCACGACCGCCACGGACAAGAACCGCCGCGCCACGGCCGCGTGTTCGCCGCGCAGCACGTAGAAGGCGCCGAGCGCGGCCATCATGAAGCTCCCCGTGATCGTCGCGCCGACCATGACGTGCAGAAACTGTGGAACCGCCCAGGGATTGGTGAAGAGAGCCGACAGACTCGCCAGCGTGATGGTACCGTCAGGCGCGATCTCGTAGCCGACCGGATGCTGCATCCAGGCGTTTGTGCAGACGATGAAGAAACCGCTGAGCCAGGTCCCCACAAACACTAAAAGGGCTGCCACCCAGTGGCCGCGTTGGCCGAGCCGGTCCTCACCATACAAAAGGAGGTAGAGGAATGCAGATTCCAGGAAGAAGGCAAAGACCCCCTCCATGGCCAGCGTCTGGCCGATGACGCCGCCGGCGGCTTCGGAGAAGCGAGACCAGTTGGTCCCGAACTGAAACTCCATCGGGATGCCTGTGATCACGCCCATCACGAAGGTCACGCCAAGAATCTTGGCCCAGAAGCGCACGGCCTGATTGGCGACCGGATCGCCCCGCAGCGCCATCGTCTTGAGCACGAAGATGAGCAACGCCAGGCCCATCGTCAGCTGCGCGAAGATGTAATGGTAGGTGATGGTGAAGGCGAAATGAAAACGGTGAAGGGTAAGCGCCTCCATAGGTCTCCGACCGCTTTACAGCTCGAATGCAGAGACAGCTTCAGTCAGTGGGCGCCTCGGAAAACCAAAACCCCCTCCCGGGCAGTATCGTACCCGTGAGGGCGTCTGAATTTCTAGTGCGCCGTCGGTCGTCCCAGAGGTAGCCTGGGGCTACGGTCCCCGGTTCCATGATTACTTCCTACCTGGGAGCTAGGCGCTCTCACTATTTGTCGGGGTATCCACGCGACAACCCGAAGGGTCGTCACACCTTAATTTTTGTATGCCGAAAATCAGCTTTTTTTATGATAGGGATCAGAAATTAATCGGAAGGCGTACTCCCTGTCAAGCGCATACTGCGATTGCCTTAAGGAGCCACCCTGGAACCCTCGGGATGGGGACGATCTGCGAGCACCTCTCCCGCCTGCAGCGGATAGGCCTCGGCCTGGAGAAACCACTTCTCGTGCGCCTCGGCCGTGCGGCCCAGGGCACAGACAATTGCCGGTACCCCCACTAGCATTCCGCAGAAGATTTTCCGACCGGTTCTGCCCACTTCCCCGATTTCCTCACAGCTCCAGGGCATATTGCAGGCGCTGATTCAGTTCCCGAATGAGGACAGGGGAGAGC
>JBHIAO010000930.1:0-1533 GCA_046758565.1 Anaerolineae bacterium | reverse complement strand
CTGGCCCCGATAGGCGCTCAGGTCGAACCAGGACTGACGCCACTGGAACTGCGGGTCGGAGTTGGTGAGCGCTTCCAACGTGGCGCCTCCGCCTTCCCACTGCACCAGCACGCGCAGCGTGTCGGCCCACGGCTGGAAGTCCTCCGACTCGATGTACCACCAGTACGACAGCGTGATCATTGCGGCGTCCTCCGGCAACCTCACGGTCTGGGAGAGTTGGTCGATGCTGTCGTTGACCGTGCCCATCCGCAGGCTGAAACGACCTGAGTGAGCGCGCTCATCCACCATTTCAGCAGCCCCAAACGCCTCCCAGGGTGCCCACCCACCGCTTTCGAAACCGCCGTTGTCGATGAGCGATTCGCCCTGCGGCGGAGGTGAGGGTATCGGTGTGGAAGTCAGCGTGGGCGTGGGTGACGGACCAGATGTCGGCGACGGCGACGGCACCGGTGTCGGCGGCTGTGACGGGATGGGGTGGCAGCGCATTATGCCACGGCCCAGGAAAGCGATGTACAGACTGCGGTCGTTTGCGTTGGTGATGGGGTTGAAGTAGGCCCCCGCCGGCCGGCTGGGCAGGGCGCGGGTGTCCACCAGCCGGAACCAGTTGGTGCCATCGCCGGAGTAGAAGACGCCGGCCATCCCCACAGCGAAGCGCGTCTGGGGTGACTGTCGGTCAAAGACCAGGTCGTTGAGAACGCACCAGTCGAAGTCCAGGTGGCCGGCGCCACAGGTGTACTTGAACTCGCCGCCGGCTGTTAGGGCACTGTCCAGCAGGGTGTCCACTGGCCAGGTAGTGCCACCATTCGTGGAGTGTCGCACGGCGTTGTTGTCCACGATGTAGATCTCGTTGGCGTTGTAGGGGTTGACGAAGAACTTGCGGGCGATTGTCGCACCACCGCCAGGCACAATCGGCTGCCACTGGTCGATGTTCCCCTGGGCGTTGCGATGGCTCTTCCACAGGCCGGCGTTGTTGCCCACGTAGTAAGTAGGTGCAGCATGTCCGCCTGCTGCCTGGATCATGGTGACGCCGGCCGGCAAGTCCGGCCCCTCCTGAACCCAGGGAGATGCTGTGTTGATGCTGTTCCGCGCCCTCAGCAGCACCCGCCGGGCCGGGGTCGGTGCGGGGGGCCTGATTTCCTGGATCAGGACGTAGTCGCCGTTTGCCAAAGGCTGTTCCCCGGCCAGCGTCTGGATGATGGGCCGATAGCCGGGCAACTGGATAAGCTTCGATTGGGCCGAAGCAGCAACTGTTGGAACGGGAACAGTCAGCTTCTGGGAGCTATTGCCGGGATCCGGATAGCCGCTGGGGTTCACGTAGAGGCCGAAGGGGGCAATCGTCCGCGAAAGCCCAAGCACCCGGTTGGGCTGTGCCGGATCGCCGTACCAGGCATTGCAATCACCGCAGATATCAACCCCGCTGCGCCACGTCGCGCCACCGTTGAGGGAGTAGAAGTCGTCGTTGTCGCCAGTGCCGAAGTAGAGGGCCGGCGGCACGCCCGCGCGCGCCACCCCGCCCACGTTCACGGCCGCCAGGGT
>JBHIAO010000929.1:0-1554 GCA_046758565.1 Anaerolineae bacterium | reverse complement strand
CCTACACCTTCCTGGCCTTCCGGCGACTGCTGGAGACGCCGCAGCGCCTGGCGGCCGAAGGTCCGTGGACCTACAACTGGTCGGCCCTGGCGGGTCGGGACGAGGCCGGCGAGACGGTGCAGGTGGTGATCAGCAACTACAACTCGAAATACACCGACTTCGACCTCACCGTGGATAACCTGCCCTGGGGCGCAGAACAATCCTATCGGTATGAGCGTTACCTGGTGGACGACGCGTACAACCTGGCGTTGGTCGAGTCCGCTGACGTGCCGGCCAGCTCGGCAAGCTTCACCACCAGCCAGCAGATGCCCGGCCCATCGGTGCAATTGATCCGCCTTTTTGTCCCCGCCGGCGAGCCAATGCCCCGCATCACGATCCACGCCGACCAGACGATTGACCCCATCAGCCCGCTTCTCTACGGCCTGAACCATCGCTACCCGAACGACGGGTACGGCGTTTGGGACGCCGAGGCGCAGCAGGTGCACCCCGAGGTCATCAGCCGCTCCCTCGACATCGGCTTCGCGGTCACCCGCTTCCCCGGTGGCACGGTGGGCAGCACCTACCACTGGACCGACGGCATCGGCCCGCCCGAGGAACGTCCCACCGCCATCTCCGGCTCCAACGGCGCGCCGGCGACCAACGAATACGGCTTCGACGAGCAGATGCTGTTCATGGAGCAAGTGGGGGCGACGACGAACGTGGTCGTCAACTTTGGTACCGGAACGGCTCAGGAGGCGGCGGCCTGGGTGGCCTATGCCAACGGCGCGGTGACAGACACCACGCCCATTGGCGTGGACCGCCTGGGAGCAGACTGGGGAACGGTGGGGGAGTGGGCAGCGCAGCGGGAGGCTAACCAACTGCGGCTGGGCATGACCCCGCATCCTTACAACATCGAGTACTGGGAGGTGGGCAACGAGCTGTACGGCGACTGGGAGTACTCCTGGACTCACGACCCCATCAAGTACGCGACAGGAGGCACTGCCTGGCAATACGACCAGCAGGTGGTCAAAGCCGGTGACTGGCAGGACCGCGTCTCCCACTCCAACGGGCAGCCCTCCCAGGTTTTCTACGTCCGCTACCCGCCGGTGGTGACCGGGACTCAGACCGTCACCGTGGCCGGCACTGCCTGGACCGAGGTGCCGGACCTGTCTGCCGCCGGCCCGGACGACGCCGTCTATGAGTTCGAGCCACAGCAGGGCGAGATTCGCTTCGGCGACGGGGTGCACGGGCGCATCCCGGCGCTGGCCGACCTCATCCTGACCTCTTACGAGTCCGGTCCCCACGACGGCTTCGTGGACTATTACGCGGCCATGAAGCATACACTGAGCCCTTCGTCCCGCTCAGGGCGGGGCGGGGCCGAATGGGCGGTTGACCCGGACATCAAGGTGGGGAGCTGCTTCCCCTTGGACCCCTTCCTGAAAGTCATGGGCGAGGAACACCCCTACGACTTCCTGGCCGTGCATCCCTACTACAGCTCTGGCGACCGTGAAGGCAATCTGGCCGAGGCCCATCTGCGCACCATGGCCGGCCCGCTGGTCAAGCAGATGGACCTGG
>JBHIAO010000928.1:0-1564 GCA_046758565.1 Anaerolineae bacterium | reverse complement strand
TGGCGGTCTGTCTGCTCAAGCTGGCGACCCACCCGATCGACAGTGTTCAGTAGTTGTGCCATCAAATCCTCTAGATTGGTGATCCGTTGTTCTAGCATTGCTTGGGCCATAGCTTCTCCCCTGCTTCTACTGTGTATGCCGCTCGTGGCTCAAAGTATAGTTCTCATCCGTTTTGCCGAATATGCCTCCTGGTGCGGTCGGGCGAAATTTGAAAGTTACGCCCGAAGTCTTCATGCGCCAGGCGAAATACAAGTCCCGCGAGTGGCGCATGCGAAGCTTCTAGCCGGCCTCTTCACCATGGCTGCCAACCGGCGGCTGAGTGTCTGCTTGCTTAAGGCTGTCCAGAAACGCCAGGAAACCCTCGATCTCATCTCGATACGCCTGCTCCAGGGCCTGGGCCTCCCTACGCACCAGATCCAGGCGCTCAGCATCAAGGCGTGCCCGGTAGGCGCTACGAAAGACATGCCGGAAACGTCGCAGTTCATCCAGCGCATCGTAGGCCGTCTCACTGATCACCCGTGGCCGTATCCCCTCGATGTCCAGTGTCATGTGACGGAGCAACTCGGCATGCCAGCCGGCCTGATCCGAAATCTGGTTCCCGAACACCATCGCGATGTGTTGGAAAATGCTCTCAAAGGCAGAGTACAAGTTGTGTAGATAGTAGGCGACAATAATCACCTGCTCGTCGTCAAGCGAGTTGGCATCGTAGCGGTGCAAGGCTAGATAGATATTAGCAATAGCCTCCAGGTCAGCTCTGATATCCGCCTTCAGCGTCTGAACCTGAACGTTCATAAATCACCTCTCCTTCCATCCGCACACGATCAGCGAAGTGGAGGTCACGCCCCAACTCCACCAGGTCTATCAGCCAGTCCGGCACAGCCCGGTCGAGCTCTCGCCACAGGGCAAAGTACTCCTCCGCACTGAGTTCCCCTTCCACCGCAATATCCACATCCGACGTGGTGCGCAGAGCATGCAGGGTGGATCCAAAAAGGTAGGCCCGGCGCACCTGCGGAAAACGGGGCAAGATGGCAGCCGCGGCCGTGCGCACCGCCTGGGTCACCTGCTGCCGCAATGCTTCCTGCTGCTCCGCCTCTCGCCGCTGTCGCGCCCTCAAATAGGCTCGGCAGGCTTCCACATCGATAGCCACCTTCGTCATCCGCCTCTCCCTCTGAGGGAAGTATACCCCAGGTACCGGACCCCGTCCAACCTGCTCATCATGTTTGTCGTCCTTGCGGACGGCTTTCAGTCTCCAGCAGGTGGGGAACCTGGCAGAAAGGGAACCAGGTGCCCCAGCGAACCGTCTGGAGACCACCCAGCGCCCAGGTCCGAGCAGGCGTCCACACTGCCGGCGACCACCGACCATCCGTGATCCGGGTGCCGGCAACGGAAAACCTCCACGCTGTACACCACGTCGCCGTAGTGGTGGTCATCCGGCAACAGGGGGCTCGAGTAGGCGAACCCCAGATAGCCTAACAACATGGTCGCCGGGGCGCCGGCGTCGTCACACGCCGGCCCGCGACTCACAAAAGTGTGCCCACCGGTGTCATCCCGGCAAAGGTACAGC
>JBHIAO010000927.1:0-1566 GCA_046758565.1 Anaerolineae bacterium | reverse complement strand
ACTGGGCGACGAACCAGGTCTACATGGCCCATTTCGCTGTCACCGACGTGGCCGGTGGACGCTTCCACAACTTTGAGCGCTTCAGCCGTGGCGCGGCTGGGTTGGCCGGCGCATCGGGGGGTCCCTACCACGTGTGGCTGGAGAGTTGGTCGGCTGAGGAGACGGAACCTGGCATGGTGCGGTTGCGCGCGGCGGAGGATGATGTCAAGCTCGACCTGACGTTGCGCGAGACCAAGCCACCTGCGCTGCATGGCGAGGCCGGCCTCAGTCGGAAGAGCTCGACCCGCGGCAACGCTTCGTACTATTATTCGCTCACTCGCATCGACACGACAGGCACGGTCACCATCGGCGACCAGACCTTCACCGTCCGGGGCTTGAGCTGGATGGACCACGAATTCGGCACCAGCTACCTGGCCGACAATCACACTGGCTGGGACTGGTTCTCGCTGCAACTGGACGACGGGCGCGAGGTCATGTACTTCCAGATTCGCCAGGAAGACGGCGGTATCGAGCCCCTGTCGGGTGGCAGCCTGATTGAAGCCGACGGCGCTGTGCGTCACCTGAGTCGCGAGGGCGTGGCCATCCAGGTCCTGGACAGATGGACCAGCCCACACACGGCAGCTACCTACCCCGCCGGCTGGCACCTGAGCGTGCCGGCGGCCGATCTGGAGCTAGACGTCAAACCCTACGCCAGCAATCAGGAGCTCAATGTGTCGTACGCCTACTGGGAGGGCGCCGTCCGCGTGACGGGTGAAAGCGCAGACGGGCCGATGATTGGAGTCGGTTATGTCGAGTTAACCGGCTATGCCGGTTCGATGCAGGGAGAATTCTGATCAGTAATCAGTAAGCAGTGAACAGTAAACAGTACTGATTACTGCTCACTGTTCACTGTTCACTGATGACAGGTTGTGGAGAGCAAAGAATGAAACAGCGAGATCAGCAAACAGCCGAAGGTATCTTGTTCACCGATGAGTATCAGCTTACCATGGCTCAGCTTTACTATCGGATGGGGCTGCACGAAAAGCAAGTGCAGTTCGACCATTTTTTCCGCGACTATCCCGACTACGGCGCTCACAAGGCCGGCTATTGCATCAACGCCGGCCTGGAATGGCTGCTGGACTGGATGCAGGGCGCCCGTTACCGCGACGAGGATATCGAGTACCTACGGGGCCAAATGGGTCGAACCGGGAGACGCGTATTCGAGGACGATTTCCTGGCGTGGTTACGAGAGAACGGCACCTTTGACGGCATCACCATGCATGCTATTCCGGAGGGTCGCGTAGTCCATCCGAATGTTCCGCTGACCGTTGTCCAGGGGCCGCTGGCCACGGCCCAGATTCTGGAAACGTCGCTGCTCAACCACCTCAACTACCAGACTCTGATCGCCACCAAAGCCGCGCGAATTCACGAAAGCGGACGTGGCCGGCTGCTTCTGGAGTTCGGATTACGCCGGGGGCACGACAAGGGGGCCAATGCCGGCGCACGCGCAGCTCTTATCGGTGGGGCTGATTTCACGTCTAACGTGGGGATTTCGCACGTCCTGGGATATCCGCCGAAGGGCACCCA
>JBHIAO010000926.1:0-1568 GCA_046758565.1 Anaerolineae bacterium | reverse complement strand
TTCTCGATCCCGATGGGCGCGGCCTCAATGTGTGCGCTGAAATCGCGGGTTCCGTCCTGGTTGAGCTCCAGGTAACTGGACTGACCCTTGAGGAAAATGGCGGGATTGATCCAGAGCAGTGTGGTGACGCCTCGGATGCTGCTCAACAGCGAGCCCATGAACCCAGGGAGCAGCACGACGGCCTCGCGCAGGCCTCGCGCTTGCGGCTCCTCCATGAGCGCCCGCATTTCAGCCATCTCGTCGGCGCCAAACAGTTGCTCCGCCGTCCCTTCGTCAGTGCCGGCCTCCAACTTAGCTTCGATCTCCTCGAGAGACAGCGTTGACCAGCTTGCCAGCAAATCAGTCGTGTTCATGTTGTACCTCTAGCAGTTCAGGAGACGAGGGGCGCGAAGATCTTCAGATCGCGCATCTCAGACGGGCACTCGAGTTGTGGCCTCTGATCATAGTCCCGGAGGTTAGCGCCGGCCCGGGTGATGAGTTCGTCGTACGTCAGACCGCCATTGGCGTCTTTGATGGCCTGGGCCAGAGCCCAGGTGAAGGCGCCTCGGAAGTCGCCTTCGATTCGGGCGTCCGCCGCCGTCTGACGGTCTTCGCAGCCGGCCAACAAGACGTGCCGGCCGACGGGAATGATTCCGTACTTGTTCTCCCGGAAGCGCAGCCGCAGAAGGGCGAGATACTCCTGCATCTTCGTGACCCATTGGTCCTGTGGGACGCCTTGCAGCATCTGCGCCAACTGGGCTGCTGCCCAGGCATCGGCTTCGGCATCACGCTTGTCTACAAGCTTTGCAATGCGATCCATGACCTCCCGAGGCGGGGTCAGATAGCGCGGCTCGAACTCGACGCCGCTATCGAGGAGCGCCTTCTGAATGGTGCCGCTGTGGCAGCAGTCGGCGATGAAGGTGAAATTCACCCCCTCGGGAATGCCGTCGAAGATCTCCCGCAGATCATCATCGCGAAACGGTGCGTCCCAGTCGTGGTCGTAGGGCACGATGACCTCGTCCTTGCACTCCCACTCATCGTCACTCTGGTCATCCACCTGGGTGCCATGGCTGGAGAAGTGGAAGACGCGGACGTCGCTGCCATCGCCGGCGTAATCGCTCAGCAGCCAGGTCAGGCCGTCACGGATACCCTGGATACTGGCATCGCCATCGTTCAGGACTTTGACATCTTCGTCCTGGAACCCGAAGTAGGTTGTCAGAAGCCCTCGCATCTCGACGGTGTCGTTGATGCAGCCACGCAGCCGCCAACTGGGCCGCGTGAAGCTGTTGATCCCTACAAGTACTGCCTTCTTGGACATGGTCAGACCTCCGTGATCGCTATACACTTTCAGATAACGTTTCGTGCTCGTAGTAACGATTTCAATCGTTCTTGCCTGGTGAACGACTGAAAGTCGTTACTCGAACCCAGGATATTGTTCTGAACATCATAGGTGCGAAAAAGCGACGATCTAGCAGTTTGTCGGAGAAAGCGCCTCCAATAGTCAAGCACGCCACATATCGGGTCAGGGGACCCGGAGCTCACCACAAGATATGGACAGCCCGGGTCCCTTGACCCGGTTCTCCGACAAA
>JBHIAO010000925.1:0-1574 GCA_046758565.1 Anaerolineae bacterium | reverse complement strand
TCCCCATCCTCGGTCAGCGCCAGGTCGGCCGGATAGCCACGCCGCTCGAAGGTGTAGAAATCCCAGGTGAAGTGGCCCACCTCGGCCGTCGCGACAGGTTCCAAGTCCGGATCCAGATCCAACTGCCCGGCCAGGGCGGCGAACAGTTCAGCGGCCGTGCCTGGAGTTGCTTCCAATACGAAATACGCTGGATCCAGGGCAGAGTTGCCGCGCGCCAGGTTGGCCGGCGCCAGTTCCTGCCAGCCGGCCGGCACCAGGCCGCTGAAGCCACGCTCCTCGTCGGAGAACGGCTCCAGCACCAGCGCTGGCGCTTCGCCTGGCAGATCAAAGGCCACGCCCGACATCTCGGCGACGCAGGTGGCTGCGGGCATCTGGGTGGGAGCAGCGACGAAGGCGCCGGCGGTGCTGCGGGCGCACTCGTTGCTGAGAACGTTGTGGCCGATGCCAGGGAATTCGAAGAAGAAACTGTTGTTCAGATGGCCGGCCACCAGTTGGCCGTACTCCGGCGGCGTGACCGGGTCGAATTCGCCCTCCAGCACCAGGGTGGGAATGTCGCTGACCAGAGGCTCCTTGATCGAGGGGCTGGCGCGCTCCACCGGCCAGTTCTCGCAGATGCCGAAGATGCCGTACTCAATCTCGTCTTCCGGATCAGCCTGGCCCCGAAGCTGCCGGGGCACTGTCGCTCTGACCCGCAACAGGTCCTCCGCCGTTCGACCGACCAGGTCTTCGGCGCACAACACGGAAAACATCATGCCCCGGCTGGTGAGGTCAAAGAGCGCCAGCCGGGTGCTGCTCAGTTGCGTCATCAGCTCGTAGTCGCCGTTGTACACGTCGAAGATCGCCTGGGGCAGGACAGGGATGATGTCGGTGAGGTACAGGAAAGTCACCAGGTTGCCGAACACCGCATCCCCGGTCAGCAGCGCATCGTATGACTGGCCGTCCAGCGGGTTGGTGACGGTGATCGGGACCGGCTCGGCGTTCAGGCGGTCGATGACCTCGAATAGCACATCTTGCAGGTCGGGGTAGGCGCTGTCACAGGCTTCGTCGGCCGCGCAGGCTTCGAGCAGGTCCAGCACGGCGTTGGCGGTGGTGGTGGAGGCCTCCACGAAGAGGCTCTTCTCCAGCGGCAGCACCGAGTTGACGGCCACGCTGCGGATTCCTTCCGGGTAGTCGCGCATGACAGCCTGGGCCAGCAGCGAGCCGTACGACCCGCCGTACAGGTTGACCTGGTCGTAGCCCAGCGCGATGCGGATGGCGTTCACGTCGGCGGCATTCTGGGCGGTGTTGTAGACCGACAGGTTGTAACCCTCGCTCACCAGCCGGTCTCGGCAGGCCATGGCAGCGTCGAAGGTCATTCGCAGACGGACCTCGGGGTCTGCGTCATCCAGAATATCGAACAGCGCCTGCACGAATTCCGGGCACTCCAGCGCCGGCTCGGACAGGCCCACCCCGCGCTGATCGAAGAAGATGAGATCGCGGTTGGGGTGGATGGGGGCCAGGACGGGCGCCAGGGCCGGCGCGTTGGCCACCGTCTTCTCCCCAGGCCCGCCGGCCAGCAAAAGCACCGGGTCGGG
>JBHIAO010000924.1:0-1590 GCA_046758565.1 Anaerolineae bacterium | reverse complement strand
GGTACGGCGGTGAACGGACTTGAGTCTCCTACGAGATCAGGGGGGACCCGGGGCTGACGGGAAGGTGGTGTTGGGGCGCTGGCTGGCTGCTCCAGGGAGACCTCTGTTGACGGACGGGGCTGCGACGGTGCGGCCGTCTCCTCGACGATCTGAACGTGTCTTGAGCCCCTGTGGTGGTTCCAGGCCCATCTGCCGACGAGTACCAGCGTTGCGGCAGAGCAGGCTACAAAGGTGATCAGCAGTGCGGCGACCCATCGTTTCATCATGAACACCTATTGGAATGGGACGTAATGTGGTGTAGCGATTCGGCTTTGGAGCAATCGACGCGCGAAGTTCAACTGACGGTCCACGTCTGGCTGTGTGTGATCTTGAGCGATGTGGACGTCCGGGTCCAGGCCGATGCCCTGGATCTCATGCTTGTCCCGCGTGAGCCAATGAGCAGTTGTCACGCGGACGCTGCCGCCGTCCCGAAGCTGGTGAATATTTTGCACGGAGCCCTTGCCGAAACTCCGAGTACCGATGAGGATGGCTCGCCCGCTATCCCGCAGTGCGCCGGCCACGATCTCTGAGGCGCTGGCACTTCCTTCATCGATTAGGACAACCATCGGCCAACCGAAAGCCCGGCGCGGCTTGACCCGGATCGGATAGCTGGCACCATCCGCCTCTTCCCACCACAGGACCGGCCCCGTCTCGACGAACCGACTTACAGTCTCGACTGCGGCGTCAAGGAATCCACCAGGGTTACCCCGTAGGTCGAGAATCAGCGCTTTGACCCCTTGTTTCTCCAGCTCCCGCAGACTGTCGTCCAACTCCTTCATGGTGCGGCCACCGAAGCTGTGGATGGCGAGGTAGCCGATCTGATCGGTCAGCGTCCAGCTCTCAACGCTGATCAGCGGAATCTCTGCACGAACGATGGAAACCGTGAAGGGGTCCGAAACACCTTCGCGCTGGATGACCAGGCTCACAGTCGAACCCTTCGGGCCACGCACGAGAGAAACAGCTTCCATCAGATCCATATCCTCAATGGGTGTTCCACCAACTTCGAGAATGACGTCACCGGCTTTGAGACCAGCCTGTTCGGCGGGGCTACCCTTCAACGGAGACACAATGATGAGCCGCCCATCGACCATGTCAACTGTGGCACCAATTCCCTCAAACTCGCCACTGTCGTCTTCGCGCATGATCGCGTTTTGCTGAGGGTCGATATACTGTGTGTACGGGTCGTTCAGAGCCTGGACCATCCCCTTGATTGCACCGTGGATCATGGTCTGGCGATCTGTCTCGCCGAAGAAGTCATTCTCGATGATACGCCATACATCCCAAAAGACTTCGAAAGCTTCTTCCATGTCAGCGGGAGCACTGGCGGCGGGACGAGTGTCGACGGAGCGGTTGCCGTAGTCGACAAGGGGAATGCGTGAGGCAACGCTTATTCTTGGGTGCTCGGCCACGTAGATGCCGGCGGCGAAACTGATGCCGGCGATCACAACGGTAAGCCCGAGGAGGGCTACCACGACGGTAAGACGCTTACGCCACATTGATTTCTCCTTCAAAAACGTCTCACATCGCCTGCAACTGACGGTGAGGTAGGTT
>JBHIAO010000923.1:0-1595 GCA_046758565.1 Anaerolineae bacterium | reverse complement strand
GCACTACCCCATGCCAACGCCGATAGCTTCGAGTTGCATATCCCCGTGGACTACCCCACGGACAAGACTGCCGTCTTCCTGCCGGAGGTGGGCGTCACGCTGGACGAGTCGGAGTGGGAGGCTGGCGAGGAACTGCTGATCCGTGACAGGGTGCATCAGATCTACACCTTCCAGGGAGGGGCACTCAAGCCGGGCGACTCCCTACACGTGGTAGTGGCCGGTCAGCCCCAGCTTGCGGAGACCGGCAAGTCGGAAGGCGAATCTGTCACGCCGGCCGCCGAAGTGCCGGCCCGCGATCGCCGGCTGCCAATCCTCATTCTCGGCGTGGCGTTGTCGCTGACCCTTATCGGATCGGGCACGATCTGGTGGTGGCGTGACCGGCAACAACAGACTGACACTGTATCAACCGCCCTGGATTCAGAGCGGGAGGTTCTGGACTCCGTCCTCGCGGCTATCGCCGAACTGGATGATGCCTACGAAGCAGGGTCCATTGACGAGACCGAGTACCAGGAGCGCCGCGGCCAGTTGCGCGATGAGGCCTTGGCGCTCATGATGGCACAGCAGAAAGGGGAGTATCACGATGGAACATGATAACTGTCACGTGGAGCCAGTGGAGAAGCCCGAGGATGAGGCCGCGTTGACCACCGCGATGGCTGCCTACCTGGCCGTCCGCGGCATGGGCTGTCCCCGTTGTGCGCTCCGGGTGCGCAACGGACTCTTGAGCCTGGAAGGCGTCTTGTTGGCCGACGTTTCCCTGGAGCGGGGCCTTGCCGCCGCAGCTTACGATCCGGAGCAGGTGGGCCCGGATGACCTGGTGAACGCTGTCGCTGGCGCTGGCAACGACGGCCGGCATCACTACTGGGCCGACGTGCTGACCGTGATTCCAGCCACGGACGCCCTGGTGGACTGAGGGAGTGAGTGCGCGAATCACAAGCCACATCGTCGCCCTGCACCCACGTGGGCCACGGGGTACGGGTGGCTCTGGACTGGGACTACCACCACCTGGCCCACGCCGCCGATCGTACCATTGCTGACCTGACGACCGGGTACCCCCGGGCAGCCACGCTCTACACCCGCCTGCTGGCCGACCCTCAGACCCTGGCCCTGTGGGACCTGACGGGTTACATGGCCGTAGAGAAGCTGGGCTACAACGACCACGGCCAGATGCACGCCCAGGTGGTAGCGGCCAACGCTCTGCGGCTGCTTCATCTGTTGGAGGAGGCCGGCGTCCAACCCGATGTGGTGACCAGCGACGCCGGCACGTTGGAGGACGCCTTCGTCGTGGTGCTGGCGGCGGCCTTGCTGCACGACGTGGGCAACCAGGTGGCGCGAGAGAGCCATGAGACTTACAGCGTCATGTTGGCCCAACCGGTGCTGGCCCGCCACTTGCCAGAGCTCTACGCCGACCCGGCTCAGCGGCAGGTGCTGACCGGCTTCATCCTCTCGGCCATCGCCAGCCACGACTGTACCCCGGCACCGGTCACGTTGGAAGGGGCCATCGTAGCCGTGGCCGATGGCGCGGACATGACGCAGGGGCGCGGCCAGGTGGCCTTCGATCGAGGCAAAGCGGACATCCACGCCGTCTCGGCCATGGC
>JBHIAO010000922.1:0-1595 GCA_046758565.1 Anaerolineae bacterium | reverse complement strand
ACCGCGAAGCCCAGGCCGGCCTCGAACGGCGTGTAATCCGGGCTGATGTCCGCGCTCCAGTAGCGGTAGCCTTTCTCCAGCCGAAGCGAGTCAATCGCCCGGTAGCCGCCGGCGACGACGCCTTCGGTCTGCCCGGCTTCCCACAACGTATCCCAGAGCCGCTGCCCGTACTCCATCGGACAGTAGAATTCCCAGCCCAATTCGCCAACATAGGTGACGCGCAGGGCCAGAGTCGGAACGTCGCCGACCGTAACCGGCTGTGCGGTCATGTATGGGAAACTCGCGTTGGACACATCCGCCTTGGTCACACGCTGTAGGATCGCGCGGGCACGCGGCCCCCACAGTCCCATGCAGGCGCGGGTTGACGTCACGTCCTCGACAATCACTGAGCCGTCTTCGGGTGTATGCAGGCGAATCCACGACAGATCGTGTTCACCGAAAGCCGTGCCGGTGATGATGAGGAAGCGGTCGGTGTCTAGACAGGTCACGGTGAAGTCGCATTCGATACCACCGCGCGGATTCAGCATTGAGGTGTAGACAATCTTGCCGACGGGTTGATCTATGTCGTTGGCGCACAGATACTGCAGCATAGCCAACGCGCCAGGGCCACGCACCTCGATCTTGCTGAACGAGGTTGCGTCGAACAGCCCGGCTCGTTCGCGCGTTCCGAGGTGCTCCACGCCGATGGCCGGCGACCAGTTGTGCCGGCCCCAGCCTCTGGGCTCGTGGTTGTGGGCCGCATCTTGCTCGTAGATCGCGAACCAGTTCGGGCGTTCCCAGCCGGCCTTTTCGCCGAAAACCGCCCCCAGCGCCTTCAGGCGGTGATAGGCCGGCGATAGACGCAGCGGTCGGGCCGACTGCCGCTCCTCATTGGGGTAGTGAATATCGTAATACTTAGAGTACGTTTCGACCGTCCGTGCTACATTGTAGGCCTGGCTGGCGTAGTTGGAGCCGAACCGCCGCACATCCAGCCGCCACAGGTCCCATTCGGGATGGCCTCCGATGATCCATTCGGCCATGGCTTTTCCAATGCCGCCGGCGCCGGCCAGCCCGTGCGCGCAAAAAGCTGCGGCCACCCAGAAGCCCTCGACGGCTGTCGGGCCGAGCAGGTACTCGCCATCCGGCGTGAATCCTTCCGGGCCGTTGATCAGCGTGATCGCTTCAGCCGATTCCAGTGCTGGGACTCGTCGGATGGCGTTTTCCAGGAGTGGCATGAAGCGATCCCAGTCGGGTGACAGCAACTGGTTGTTGAAGTCAGCGGGGATACCGTCGAGTCCCCAGGGGGCGGGTTGGCGCTCATAGCCGCCGGCAATCAGCCCCCCAACCTCTTCGCGAAAATAGACCAGCAGATCTGGATCGCGCATGGTGGGGAAATCGCGGCGTACACCCTCGATGGGCCGGGTGACCAGGTACAGGTGGGCCATCGGAACCACAGGCAGGTTCAGCCCGACCATCCGGCCAATCTCTCCCGCCCACATGCCGGCCGCGTTGACTACGACCTCGGTGCGTACCGTTCCCTTATCGGTGACAACTTCGTGGACGTGCCCATCTTGCATGGTAATCGCCTGCACGCGCGTATTGGTGTGAAACCGGGC
>JBHIAO010000921.1:0-1602 GCA_046758565.1 Anaerolineae bacterium | reverse complement strand
TAAGTGTGGACGGCGGCTCAACCTGGTCGCAGGCGCAACTACAGCAGCAGCTCTCAGCCTATGCCTGGCGGGCCTGGTCCTTCGACTGGCAAGCAAGGCCCGGAAGGTACACCCTGTGTGTCCGCGCCGCCGATACCGAAGGCAACGTCCAACCCACAGCTCAGCCGTGGAACTTCCAGGGCATGGGCAACAACATGGTCCAGCGGGTAGACGTGCTTGTGGAATGAAGGAGCCAGGCAGCGGCACCCTCCGTCGCGCCCTCCGCGATATGCTGTCGAAGCATGCCCTCGTCCGCTCCCACACCTCCGCCCCGCCCCGCAAGGGGGGAGATGGCGTGACGGTGGTAGAAATAGCGCTGTAGCACGCTATAATGAGATGTGCCTAAGGTCCGAGAGGTGACCCGGATGATCGAGGACGATGGCTGGGTGCTGGTAAGGACACGGGGCAGCCATCGACAGTACAAGCATCCCGAGAAGCCTGGCCTCGTCACCATCGCCGGTCGCCCCAACCATGACCTAGCGCCGGGCACCTATAACAGCATCCTCAAACAGGCAAGGCTCAAGGAAGGCCAACGATGAAATACGCCGTCGTTTACGAGAAGACGCCCACCAACTTCTCCGCCTACGTCCCGGACTTGCCCGGCTGCGTGGCCACCGGTGCCACTCGCCAGGAGGTGGAGCGCAACATCCGCGAGGCCATCGCCTTCCATCTCGCGGGCCTACGGCGGGAAGGCGAACCTATCCCTGAGCCCTCGACCTGGTCGGAGCTCATCGAGGCGTGAGGCCGGGCTGACCGGCGGCGTCGGCGCCGTCCGCGACATGCTCTCGAAGCATGCCCTCGCCCGCTCCCACACCTCCGCGCCCTCGAAGGAGGGGGCGATGGGGTGACGGTGGTAGAATTAGCTAGCACGCCGTTGCGGAGGATAGAATTTGGGAAACGCCATCGACCGCGGAGAATGCCCACATTGTGGGGTCTTCGTCAAGTTTGAGGGCAGGGGGTCACTCAAGCTAGACCCCGCCGGAAACCTATTCGCCACAGGTTACCAATGCCCGAGCTGTGGCGACGGCCTCGTCGTGCTCGACAAGGGTGGTTCTTTGAGAAGATTCCCAACAAGGCAGCCGAAGGACATTCTTGGCGTCCCGCACAATGTAATGCAGGCCTTCCGCGAAGCCGTGCTCTCACTGGAGGCGGGAGCTCCGCGTGCCGCCGCTTGTATGATTCGTCGGACCGTTGCGACTGCCTGCACCGAACAAGACGTCCCCGATGAAGAAAAGGCGAAGCGGCTTGCACTGCAGGACCGCATAGACCGTTTGAAAGACAAGCTGCTTCCGGCAACCTATGCTGCGGCCAAGGCAGCCAAGATCCTCGGTGACGCAGGAGCACACTTGGAAGCTGAAGAGCGACTGAGCGAAATGGATGTAGACAGCGAAACTATGCGCGATACCATCGCTGTGGTTCGGCAGTTTCTCGCCAATCTCTACGAACTCCCTGAGCAGGTGGAGCAACTGGGTTTCGGCTCTGTAGAGGAACAGCCACCAGCGGAACCTCCATGATCACCGTCCTCGCCGGCGGCGTCGGCGCCGCCCGCTTCCTCCAGGGCCT
>JBHIAO010000920.1:0-1636 GCA_046758565.1 Anaerolineae bacterium | reverse complement strand
CGACTCCCACTGGTTCAACGAGCTCATGGAGCGGGGAGGCAAGATCGTCGTCATCGCGCCAGAATACAACCCCCCGGCGGTTAAAGCTGACTACTGGATCCCGGTCCGGCCCGGTCTATCCGACACGGCCATCTTTCTCTACCTGGCGAAATACCTCATTGACCAGAAGCTCTACGACATCGATTTCGTGCGCCGCTTCACGGACCTGCCCTTACTGGTGCGCACCGATACGCTCAAGCGCCTCAAACCAGAAGACGTGATGGAGAACTACCAGACACCTGACATCTCAGACGGCCCCAGCTATCGCATTCAGGGACTGACGGAGGAACAACGGCGCCGAGTCGGTGACTTCCTCGTCTATGACGAGACCTCCGGCGGCCTCAAGGCTATCACCCGCGACGATGTGGGCGACCGACTCACCGAAAAGGGCATCGTTCCGGCGTTGGAGTGGAAAGGCACGCTTACCACCGCTGACGGGAAGAAAGTGGAAGTCATGACCACATTCTCGCTCTACCGGATACATCTCCGGGACTACGACTTAGACACGGTGGTCGAAATCACCGGTGCCGACAAAAAGCTGATCCGGCGATTGGCCCACGACCTGGCCACGATCAAGCCGGCGGCCATCCACCACGGCGAGGGCATCAACCACTACTTCCACGCCACCCTGCACAACCGTGCCGTCTACCTCCCCATGATGCTCACGGGAAACATTGGCCAGCATGGCGCGGGGGTCTTCACTTGGGCGGGGAACTACAAGGGGGCTGTGTTCCAGGCTTCCCCCTGGTCGGGTCCAGGCGCCGGTGCCTATGTGGCTGAAAACCCATTCCAGCCCGTGCTTGATCCCAAAGTGGAAATCACCCGCCAGCACCTCCGCAACACCATGCACGGCGAAGAGGTCGGCTACTGGGGCGCCGGTGACCGTCCCCTAATCGTGAACACGCCTAAGGGGCGCAAAGTCTTCACCGGAAAGACCCACATGCCCACCCCGACCAAACTCATCTGGTACAACAACGCCAATCTGCTCAATCAGGCCAAGTGGATCTATCACCTCATCACCAACGTCAACCCCAAAGTTGACATGATTGTGGATCAGCAAATTGAGTGGACCGGTTCAGCGGAATACGCCGACCTGGTGTTGCCGGTAAACTCCTGGGTAGAGGCGCAATCCCTGGAGGCCGCGAGTTCTTGCTCGAACCCCTTCCTGCAACTTTGGGGCGGCAAGAAGTACAAAGCAACGCAAGGCATCGATCCGTTGTACGACTCGGTTGATGATGGCATGGCCTTCGCCAAGGTGGCGGAGAAGTTGAGCGAATTGACAGGCGACAAGCGCTTTCGGGATTACTGGCATTTCGTCCTCAACAGCGAAACCGAGGTTTACCTGGACCGGGTCTTCGCTTCCTCCACCACGACCCGGACAAGGGAGGGGCGGAAATACACAGTGGGGGAGATCCTGGAAGGGAAGTATGGAAACGAGCCCGGCTCGGCCCTGATGCTCTACCGCACCTATCCCCGCGTGCCCTTCTTCGAGCAAGTGCACGATTCGCTGCCCTTTTACACGGACACCGGCCGCATGAACTCCTACTGCGACATCCCGGAGGCGATCGAGTACGGGGAGAATTTCATCGTCCACCGG
>JBHIAO010000919.1:0-1652 GCA_046758565.1 Anaerolineae bacterium | reverse complement strand
CGGCCCCAGCGACGGGTGTCACTCATCGTGTGCCTCCGTTGACGCCCAGGGGGGCGCGATCGGGAGACCGGCCCCAGCGGTCGAACGAAAATGTGAGCGGCGGGGGATCAAACGGGACACCTTCGCGACGGGCGCGGCGCCGCGCGCGTTCACGGGCGGCGAGCTGCACACGCGCCTGCTCCCGGTAGCCGACATTATTGTAAGCGCAGAAGGGGATCTGTTTACCGTCGGGCAGCAGAATCGCCTTGCAGCATTTCATCAGGTTCTTCTGGTTGAACGTCCAGGGGTCCAGGAAGTCCTGCAGCATGACCATGAACATGCGGTCGGCGATGCCACCCAGGTCCAGGCCATCGGGCAGGCCGCACGCAGCACACGAAAGCGCGAACTCACGTGCCGCTTTCTCCGAGCCGGGCACCGCCGACGATGACCAGAGCCCCTCGAGGGCTGTTCTTATCTCGGCGCCCAGATCGGGCACAACGCGGTTCGAGATGTAGTCGAGGTAGTCTTCTACGTCGAGGACGCGCGGTAGTGGCAAGACGGTATCACCCTCGACATAGGCGTAAGTAACCGAGTTGCAAGTGGGGAAACAGCACGGGACTGGGACGAAGTCTTGCACCATGAACATGCCGTCCGTTTGCGTCTCGATCATCCGGATGATGTCGGGGTTCGTCATTCGCTCAAGTGAATTGTGCTGGCCGTAACGGCCGGCGTGGAAGGCCGGCTGGAAATTGATACCACGAACCGCCGGGTGGTCCAGGCCAAACTCGACGATGCGGCCCACCTCGTGCTCATTGACACCGCGCTCGATGGCCGGCACGAGAACCACCGTACATCCGGCCTCGGCCAGCCGATCCAGCGCGCGCAGCTTCCCGGGCAGGATGTCGGGCTCGCCGCGAAGAACGCGATAGGTCTCCGAATCGAAGCCGTCAAACTGGAAATAGATGGCGGGGCGAATCTCGGCCAGTTGGGCCAGGAAGGCGTCGTCACGGGCGATGCGCTTACCATTGGTGTTGAGCATCACGTGCCGGATGTCGCACGCCTTGGCAGCCCGCAACATCGGAATGATCTGAGGGTGGATCGTAGGCTCACCACCGGAGAACTGCACGACCTCGGGGTGGCCCTCGGTCTCCACAAAGCCGTCCAGAATGCCCTCGACCTCCTCTAGCGTGAGGTTGAAGCCGGCGCCCGCGTCGGTGAAGCAGAGTGGGCAGTCCATGTCGCAGGCGCTGTTCACCTCGATGATTCCCAGACAGGCATGCTGCTGATGATCGGGACAGAGCCCACAGTCGTGTGGACACCCGCGCTCGATCTCGGTTGAGAACTTGAGGGGCATGCTGCCTGGCTTGTTGAACCTGGCGGAACTCGTGTAGGCCTGGGCGTCGCCATAGATCAGCGCCTCAAAGCTGCCATGTTCGGGACAGCGCTTGCGCATGTATACTTTGTTGTCACGCAGCAGGATGTGAGCGTCGATCACCCGCCGGCACTCGGGGCAGATGCTGCGGGTCAGTTCGTAGAAGACATAATCGGCGTCGTGCCTCTCAAGCGTGGGTTGGGAGCGTGCCAATACGTCGATGTTCATGATGGACTCCTTTCTGTGGACATCCGTAAAACGTAAAACGTGAAACGTGAAGATACTTCCCCGAACCAGCATC
>JBHIAO010000918.1:0-1655 GCA_046758565.1 Anaerolineae bacterium | reverse complement strand
GACGGTCCGAGTCTGCGACGGCCGCTGCCGGCAATCGAGGGGATGATCGTGGCCAACGATTACTCGGCCTGGATACGACGCAAGCTGTACATTTTCAGCGCCGGTCACGCAACGGCCGCTTATCTGGGCTACCTGAAAGGATACCACTATATCCACACCGCCATCCGCGATCCCGAAATCCGGGCTGCCGTGCTGGCCGCCATGGCTGAGGGGCAACGTGGGTTGGCGGCCCGCTATGGACCGGAGGTGGCCGGCGACGAACGGGATCTGCTGGACATCGTGGCCCGCTTTGAAAACGCGGCCCTCAACGACCCCATCGTGCGTGTCGGGCGGGACCCGAGGCGCAAGCTGGGGGCTCAAGATCGACTCGTTGGGGCGGCGCGCCTGGCCGAAAAAGCCGGGATCCGGCCGGTAAAGCTGGCACTGGCGGCGGCCGCGGCTTTCTGTTTCTACAACCCGGCCGACCCGTCGGCCATCGACCTGCACCGTCGGATCGAGACCGCCGGCCTGGGGCCGGTCCTCCAGCAGATCAGCGGGCTTGACCCCAGGTGGGGCCTGGGGCGTCTCGTGGCCGACGTCTGGCTGCGGCTAACAGATGGCTGGCAGATAGGCAACCAACTGTTGAGCCTGGACCAGTTGTTGTGGGCCTGGAGCTCGAGGTGAAGATATGAAACTGTATTTCATGTTGGTTCGTCGTGTCCCCCCGGTGACCAGCCCGGTCCTGGTAGAGGTCTTCGGCACCCTGACGCGGCGTGGCTTCCAGATCGAGACAGGTATCGCGGAAGAGATGGTCATGCGACCCGACTATCTGACTGTGGAGCACGACCTCTACCTCCTCAAGTCGCACACCGAGCTGTCGTTGAGCCTGGCGGGTGTCCTGCACGGCCAGGGTGCGCGGCTGCTCAACCCATACCCGTGCTGCATGGCCACGCAGGACAAAATCATGGCATCGAGGCGTCTGCGCGCGGCCGGCATTCCCACGCCGCGCTCGTGGGTGACGGGCGATCTGACCCTTCTGCGCCCCATTGCCGAGGAGATGCCGCTGATCATCAAACCTTACCGCGGGCATCGTGGCGCTGGAATTCACATCGTGCACAACCCGGATGAGCTGGCAGCCGTGCCGCCGCCGGAGATGCCGGTGTTGATCCAGGAGTATGTCCCGGGCAGTGGCGAGGACGTGAAAGTATACGTCGTGGGCGAGAAAGTGTTCGCCGTGCGCAAGCCCTTCTCGCCGACCAGCTTTACGCGACCAGGCCGGCCTTACCCGGTCAGCGCCGAGGTGCGCGACATCGCTCGGCGCTGCGGCCAGGTTTTCGGCCTGGGTCTCTACGGATTAGACGTGGTAGAAAGCCCGGGCGGCCCGGTAGTGGTGGACCTTAACTACTTTCCCGGCTATAAGGGGGTGCCGAACGTCGCGCCTCTCATTGCCGATTACATCGAGGGCTACGCCCGTGAGCAGGTCAGTCTCAGGCTCCCCGGGCCGGCGCTGCCAGCGAGATTGGCGGATCGACCGTATGCGTCTGTGGTTCCATCTTCGCGGCGAACGAAGGTTTTCGCCTAGCGGTCGTCACGAACTGCGTTCACTCTGAATGACGAAAAGGCTAGATGGCTAGATTGCTTGTTGGCTTTCAGAGTGCTCAGCCATCCAGCCATTT
>JBHIAO010000917.1:0-1660 GCA_046758565.1 Anaerolineae bacterium | reverse complement strand
AAGCAGCTTCCAACTCTTGATGAATCACGTACGGGCGCACCAGGTTCTCAATAAAACAGCTAATACGACGGCGACCTATGACCGTGTGTAGTCCTTCATAGACTTGTTCGTCAATCGTAATGGTCAGTTTCTTTTGCATTATGCAACCTCCCCACAGGAACATACGTGCACTATGCGTATAATAATGTCTATCAGGGAAAAAGTCAAATGACTGCACCCCAATGCCGAGCAGGGGCAAGAAGGCTGTCTGAACAGCAACAAAAGAGGGCCAGCAAAACTGAAGTGCTGGCCCGTTCCAATTACACCCCAACGGCGGCGTCGGCGCAAACAGAAGAGGGGGGAGAGTGAGCCAAGGGTCTGCTCCCCCGGCTCACTCTTCCCCAGTGTAGTGACCTACAGCGCGTTCCGCCCCTACGAATACTGACGCAGTATGAGCGGCAGGTAGATGTTGTAGCCTGCTGTTGGTGTGGCCGTGGATGTCGGCGTGCCCGTGGGCGTGGCTGTGAGTGTGGCCGTAGGCGTTGGCGTGCCCGAGGGCGTGACCGTGGGTGTACGCGTGGCCGTCGCTGTCGGCGTGCGAGTGGCGGTCGGTGTGGACGTGGTTGTTGGGCTGCCTGTTGTCGTGGCGGTTGGCGTGGGTGAGACCGTGCCCGTGGGCGTGGCCGTCGGGGTAAGGGTAGGCGTTGATGTGGGCGTGTCGGTCGGCGTGCCCGTGGGTGTGGCCGTCGCTGTGGATGTGGCTGTTGGGCTGCCTGTTGCCGTGGCGGTGGGCGTGGGTGAGACCGTGCCGGTGGGCGTCGCTGTCGGTGTGTGAGTGGACGTTGATGTTGGCGTGTGGGTCGGCGTTGCCTCCCCCACACCGCCCCAGAACCCGCCACCGAGGGTGTAGTCACCGCCGGTCAGGGTGCCGGCGTCCGGCTGGCCGATGGTGCCGGTCAGGGTGTACGAACCGCCGCTGACCGTGCCCCCGCCGCCGTCCACCGTCCACCAGGAGAGGTCATAGCCTGCGCTGGACTGGGCAAGTACGCCGCCAGCCAGGAGGAGGACGGCCAGACTCAAGAGAATCGTTACGCGCTTCATTGCCCACCTCCAGGATGCCGCCGCTGTACCACCACTCCGGCGGCCACCACCAGCCCGCCCAGAAACAAGGGCCACCAGCCACCGGGCAGATTGAGCTGTGAAGAGCGAGGTGCTCCAGCCGCTTGTTCCAGCGCCGCTACCCGCGTCTCCAGGTCGTCAATACGCTGCTGCTGGGCGGCGATTTGAGCATCCTTCTCCTGCACCACCTGATACAGCCCCTGGATGGCAGCCAGTGCCACCCCGTCCGCGTCCAGTGTGCCGATAGCTTTATCCGAATCGCCCAGACCAAAGGTGGCGTAGAAGTCCTGGGCAGTGGGGCCGATGTGGCGGACAGAAGAGTCTTCAGCCTTGTAGTTCCAGGTGGAGATGGGCACCGCCGTCAGGCGGGTCAGCACTTCCTGCCCGTCTATGAGCGTGAAGTTCTCTTTAACGTCACGGTCAGAGGCGTTGGTCCAGATACCGCCATTGCTCAGGTAGGCCCCAGTGGACGTGTCGATGATTGGGGACCAGTTCAGTTCTACCCAGAGACCCGCGCCATCCTCAAACCGGGAGCCACCATATGCCCGGACGAGGAACTGGT
>JBHIAO010000916.1:0-1677 GCA_046758565.1 Anaerolineae bacterium | reverse complement strand
AGCCCCAGCAGGACTATGGACAAGACAATGAATACCAGCTTTATGACTCTGTGTAGCATGGTTACCTTCCTCCTTTTTGCGCGCGATCTCTCAGAAACCGAGAGCGCTCGAAGTCTGCATCGTTCACCGCTCCAGGGACATATGTGCGTCCAAGAACCCGTTCAGGGAGTGTGAGCGCGGTTCTCGGATAAGCTCGAATACTGACGTCTGGCGATGGGCACCACCTCCTGAGCTACGTGCAATGGGTCAACGAGTGATGGGTAAACGAGCACGAGTGGTGAGTAAACGCGTCACAGATAAACGAGCCTAGCCTAATGACTACCCCGCTGCTCCATTACGACGACGACGCATCCGCCAGAGCACTCGCTTCGTCCGTGAAGATATCCATGAAATCGGCCAGGCGGGTGATTTCGAAGATGTGCACGTAATGGTCGCTCAGGCCGCACGTCAACAGCCGGCGATGTGACTTGCGTGCCTGGGCAAGCAGGCTGACGATCAGCGCGATGCCGGTGCTGTTGATGTAGTCCACGTCGCTGAAGTTGAGCAGGATGGCCGTCGAGTCCCGGCTTGCGGCTTCGGCATAGGCGGCGTTCAGAGCCTCTTCTGCGAAAGCGTCGATTTCGCCGCTCAGATCGATGATGGCGACGCCGGGCTCGTGGCGCACGTTTGCTTCAAGCACTTTGGCTGGCATTGGTATCTCCTTCCAGGTACAGGATCAGTTCAACGGTGTGGTGAGTGCCGTCACTCGTGATATTCATTTCATCCACCATCTTGTCAATCAGAAACAGTCCCCAGCCTCGGGGCGTCTGCTCGCCGGCCAACTTGGCTGCCAGATCGGGCGTTTCGGGCTCGGGGATGGGCTGACCGCCCCCCTGGTCGGTGATCTGCACCGATAGAGCTGTCCCCGACGCCAGCAGCCGGATTGTCACCAGCAGCTCCGGCCGATAATCATGCCCATGTTCGATGGCGTTCATGGTGGCCTCGCCCACGGCCGTCTTGAGCCGCTCCAGGCGCGCCTCGGGCAGGTTCAGTTCCTGGACGGCTTCCGCGACGTGCTTTATGGCCAGGCGTTCGTTGCCGGGCTCGCTGGGCACGGTGAATTCGGCCAGGATTCGCCAATCGCTGTCCTGAGCCCTGTCCTGAGCTCTGTCGAAGGATTGCCGAAGGGGGTCCTCGCTGGCTGCCCTGCTCGCCTGGGAAGAGGGTGTGATATCAGTCACGCTTACCTCCGTTCTAGTGTCATCAGGGTAACGTCGTCCTCCTGCTCCCAATCGGCGCCGGTGAAGCCCGCCAGCTCGTCCAGCAGGAAGTCAATCAGCGCTGCACCACCGGGATGGTTCGCCATCAGCTCTTTCACTCGCGGGAAGCCGAACATCTCCCCCCGCTGGCTGTGGGCTTCCACCAGGCCGTCACTGGAAAAGAGGACACTCTCGTCGGGAGACAGCGTGGTCTCCTTTTCCTCGTAGGGCATGCCGGGCATCAAGCCGAGGGGCATGCCGGTGGCTCGCAATTCGACCACACCCGCGGCCGTTCGCTGGTAGGGCAGGTTGTGGCCGGCGTTGGCGAATTGCAGTTGCCCGCTGTCCGGATCGAGGACGGCATACAGGCAGGTGACGAACATGTTGGTCGGGATGTGCGGACAGAGCAGGTCATTGACCCGTTCCAGGACCTGGCCGG
>JBHIAO010000915.1:0-1684 GCA_046758565.1 Anaerolineae bacterium | reverse complement strand
CCCCACAAGGCTGGTTAACGCCGCAGGCACAGATTAGTCAACATGCCCGCGTGGGGGCACCATAAATCATGAAAATGGTGCTGGCACGGTTAGACCTGTAAGCGGGGGCGTGTCCCGGCCATCCGCCTTTTTACAACACTGGCCTTCCGGTGGTATAATTGACCTCAGACAGTGCCCAAACCAGACGAGAAGACCAGCATGATCAAACGCATCGACCACATCGCCATTATCGTGAAGAACCTGAACAACGCCCTGGCGTTCTTTCAGGAAACCCTGGGCCTGGAGCTTGAGAGGACGGCACTGGAGCCGGAGCAGCACGTAACTGTCGCCTTCATGCCCGCCGGTGACAGCGAGGTGGAGTTGGTGGAGCCCGATGAGACCGACAGCGGGTTGGCCCGCTATCTGGAGAAGCGGGGTGAAGGGATTCACCATATTTGCTTCGAGGTCACTGATATTGACGCCGCACTGACCCACTTAAAGGCAGCCGGCGTCCAGCTCATCAACGAGGAACCGGTCACCAACAGCCGGGGCTGGCGCCTGGCCTTTGTGCACCCCAAGGCGGCACATGGGGTGCTGATCGAGTTGTACGAGGCGCCGGCATAATGGAACCATCCCTCGCACTATTCCTCAATCGCCAATACACCAAACCGCATCGCACATTCATCGTTACCACCGATGACGACGTCGCCATACACGGCATCCACCTGGGCGAGCGCGACGATGTGTTGCTGGTCTACTGTCACGGATTGTTCAGCAGCAAGAACTACCGGCGGGTGCCGCGCTTCGTCGAGAGCCTATCTGAGGACTTCGATGCCATCAGCTTTGACTTCCGGGGGCACGGCGATAGCGGTGGGCGCTGCACTCTTGGTCGCGAAGAGACCCGCGACCTGAAGGCCGTGATCGACTACGCGCGGCAGCAAGGCTATCGGACCATCGTCGCCATCGGTGCCAGCATGGGTGGCGCGACGGTGCTGCGGACCTTCGGTCAGTACGGTGGCCTGGATGGTATCGTCACCATCGGCACCTTTGCCGACGCCAATCACCTGCAGCGCTTGCCCACGCGCTTGACCCTGCGCTTCGCGTTCGAGACAGACGTCGGCCAGACCCTTGCCCGCTGGACCCGGGGCACCCGCCTTGGCGACCGCAGAGCGGCGAATCAGCCCCTGGACTTCGCTGACCGTGTTCATATTCCCCTCCTGGTCATCCACGGGGAGTGGGACCCGCTCATCGAGCCGGCCCAGGCTGCCCAGATCATCGACCGGGCGCCTGAACCCAACCAGCTCGTGATCATCCCGCGTGGAGGCCACGTTTCGTCCCACCTGAATGACAAGACACGCCGGCTGATTGTGGGCTGGGTGCGTAATGAGGTGCTGGCAGAGCGAATTCGCACAACGTGAACATGTGGGCTACGATTATCGCGCACCGGGCTTCCTCGGGCATCACTGTCCAGACGGATGAAAGGAGAATGCTATGCCATCCCCTTTCCGCCGAACCTACCAGGACGCGCGCTACGATCTGCGGATCGACTACTCCCAGCCGCCGCCTCCACCGATCCCGTCGGACGAAGAGCTGGCCTGGCTGGAGGCGCAGTTGCGGCAAGGCAGTAGCCGGTAATCAGTAATCAGTAATCATTAACGCAGCCTTTGGCCGCAACCAAACTGCGTAAAACGTGAAACGTAAAACG
>JBHIAO010000914.1:0-1695 GCA_046758565.1 Anaerolineae bacterium | reverse complement strand
AAGCGGCCGAAGTGGGAGCGGTAGGTCTCGCTCTCGCGCAGGGCCACGGGCTCCACGACGTGATCTGCAAAGAAGGTCTGGAAGCGATAGGCATCATCGGCGTCCGTCTCCAGGTCCAGGTCCCTCACCGGCAGCGGGACGCCGTGCAGCGCGGCCGCAGCCCCGCCGACGACCTTGCAGGCCACTCCTGCTTCATTCAGCCGCTGGGCGATCTGGCGCAGCACCGCACGCCAGTGAGGCTTGTGGGCGACTCCTAGGCTGTGCCGTCGGCAGAAGGCAATCTGCTGCCTCAGGTGGAACCGCGCCTTCTCCTCGTCCTCTGCCTCCAGTGCTTTTGGGCTCAGTTCCACCGTGGCGATACCGTCGTAGCCGTCTTGGGCTAGCCGGCTGATGAGAGCATCCAGGTGCAGGAAGCCATCCTCCAAGCGGCGATGTTCCCGGACACGCCGCCCCTCTCGGCGGGCGTTGGACAGGTGCACGTGCGCCACCCGCTCCCGCACACGCTCGTACACCATCAGTGGATCCAGCCCCTTCGTTCCCAGGTGGGTGGTGTCCAGGGTCAGGTGGGGGAAAGCGCCCCATTCCTCCAGCCGGTTCATCCGCCACATCTCCAGCGGCGCAAAGGGCCACCAGCGGACCCACTTCAGCGGCATGTTCTCCACGGCGACCACCGGGTTGGGATGGGCTTGCTGCCAGGTGCTCAAGTCATCGCAGAGCCAACGAGCATAAGCCCTGTCTCTCCCGTAGGGCAGGTGGGCGATGATGACCTCTGCACCGACGGCCCTGGCCAGCTCCGCTGTGGCGGCGATGCTCTCAGGTTGAGTGCGGGGCCAGGCTGCCAGCCGCCGTGGGCGGAAGGGGGCGTGGACGCTCAGGACAGGCAGGCCGTAGCGCTCCATCAACTGTCGCAGGTAGATTGGCTGGCGGGTATCGAATCTCGGATCAACGAGCACCTCGATGCCATCGAAGCCGGCCTCGGCAGCCAGGGCAAAGACGCGGTCCAGGCCATAGGTGTAGAGTGAGCCTGTGGAAAGGGCAAAACGCATTGGTCATCCTCCTGTAGATTCGCTGTAACGAGTGGGTTTCTATTTTGCCAATCCTCCGATTTGACTTTTGGGAGCAACTGCGCTATATTGTTGATAAAGATAGCTGTACTTCAGGAAACACAGGATTAGGAGGGCTGTTATGGATAAGACTATAGAAGCGCTATATGATGGCTCAGTGCTTTGGCCTGTTGAACCCCTTACACTCGAACCAAACACCCGTGTATGGATTGTTGTTGAGATCGTGCCGCCTACTACAGATACGCCCCTTTCCTTCCTCCGGACAGCGCGTTCGCTCAACTTGGATGGTCCATCGGATTGGTCTGCAAATCTGGAAAACTATCTGTATTGCGTGCGCCGGTTAATGATGCGGCACTAATCCGTGAAGATCAAGCAAGGTAACCATAGACGATATCATTGTAGACATAGGAGAGTAAGCCATGCGAAACCTGACACGAATCACTTTTAATCCCAATGTGATGGGCGGTAAACCATGTATCCGTGGAATGCGGGTCACCGTTGGAACGATTGTGGGTTTGGTAGCGACAGGATATTCCATCCCTGATATTCTCAAAGCTTACCCATATCTGGAAGAAGAAGACATTCGTGAGGCTCTCACTTATGCCGCTTGGAGAGCTGAAGAAATAGAGCT
>JBHIAO010000913.1:0-1697 GCA_046758565.1 Anaerolineae bacterium | reverse complement strand
CGGCGAGGGCCTGGTTCAGAAACTCATTCAGTTGTGCGAGCTCACGCTCGCGTGCGACAAAAACTTGGTCGGCCAGGGTCTTCCTCTTTTCTCGCACGACGGTATCGGCTAGTGAGGGAGATTTTGACGTTGGATAATTCTAGCCTCTATTTGCATTTTTGTCGAGGGACAGAGAAAGACGTCAACTGCCTTGGCCGGCCGGCATTTTCCTGGGTGATGAAGCCCTGTGCAAGCCGGCCTTCCACCTCACCGGTGAGCGTACCCAGCACTTGGCGGAAGGGGAGGTAGGGGTCACAGATGCCGATTTTGGCATTGCAGTTGCCCATGGCGTAACTACCCAGGTAGCGGGTCTGGCTTGCCAAATCCCACTTCGATGCGTGTCATTGCGAGCAGCCTGATGTTTTTCCAGGCTGCGAAGCAATCCACACAGTGCGGCTGGAGATTGCTTCGGCGGAAAAGCGCCGCCTCGCAATGACAGGCTGAGTAGTTACCCCATGGCGACCACTAGAGCCTGCCCTGAGCCCGTCGAAGGGTCGTCGTGCTGCGCCTGGACGCGGCGGGCGAACCTTGTGCTGAGGGTAGCCGAAGTATCGGTGATCAGGGCGGTTTTACCGGCGCTGTCATAGGCCTACACATCAACAACCGCCGCCATCACCGCATTGATGAACAGGTCTGCACACCAGTAGCGGTATGTATCCGCAACGGTGATGGGTCCGAGATCAACCGAGAAGTAGCATCCTACCATGTCGTAGACGGGATCCACCCACAAAAAGACGCCGCCAGCACCACCATGACAAAAGGTTTTCGGTGATTGCAGCGTCTCTCCATAAGCGACCACTTTCTTGTTCTCACGGATGAACCAGGAATACCCCGTCCCGGCCTCGGGGAAGAACTCGTCCACAAACCGGGAACTAATCCCCGGAATCTGGCTGCGTGTCATCTCGGCGACCGTCACCGGGCTGAGTATCCTGGTATCCCCGTAGAGGCCACGGTTAAGGAACATTTGCCCAAACACCGCCATGTCCATCGCGGTTGAGTAGGTGCCAATGGCGGCCCAGGGCATCTCTTGAAATTCGCGGCCATCTATCCAGGCCAGTGGCCCATCCGCAGGGCGTTTGACCACCCTGTGACTGGCCGGCTCAGGCACGATGTAGCTGGTGTCCTTCATTCCCAGTGGCTGGAACAGCCTTTCCCTGGCGAAATCGGCCAGGCTCTTTCCGCTGACCCGGCGCACGATTTCCCCAACCAGTTCGAAACCAAAGGTGCAGTAGCGCTGCTCTGTGCCCGGAGGTAACGTCAAAGGCGTATCGTATCCGAGGAACAGCCGCCCATTGATTGCCGGGTGTTGTGTCTCATCCGGAGGGGGAAATTCGACAGACCCCTTCTTCTCCGCATACGCATTCACGTCTTCGTCCGTGAGCCCCGAGGTATGCGTCAGCAGATGATGGACCATCACCTTATCCTTGCCCTCGCCGGCAAACTCGGGAATGTATTCCGCGACCGGGCGGTTGAGACCGAGCAGGCCTTCTTCCACCAGAATCATGGCCGCCGTCGCCGTGCCAGGCTTGCTCAGGGAAGTCAGGGGGAAGATTGCGTCCAGCTTGAGAGGAGGTGAATCTCCTTCCGGCGTCAGGCGACCGAATGCTTCGTGGAGGACGATGACGCCCCGGCGCGCGGCCAGGACGACCAGGGCCGGG
>JBHIAO010000912.1:0-1698 GCA_046758565.1 Anaerolineae bacterium | reverse complement strand
TTAGTCTCGAAGTTCATCATAAGGAGGGGAAAAAATGGAAAAGCCCTGGCTCAAATTCTACGAGCCGCACGTGCCGGAGCACATTGATTATCCGGACACCGTCATGCCCGCTGTCCTGGCGGAGACGGCGCGCAAGTACCCCGACCACACCGCGCTCATCTTCAACGACGCCAAAATCGCCTTCCGCGAGTACAACGAAGCCGTGGATCGTTTCGCCGCCGCGTTGCAAGGGCTGGGCATCAAAAAGGGCGACCGCGTGGCTGTCCACCTGCTCAACTGCCCCCAGTTCCCCATCGCCTACTACGCCGTCTTGCGCATCGGCGGCATCGTCGTGCCCTGCAACCCCGTCTACACGGCCCGCGAGATGAGACACCAGCTCAAGGATTCTGGCGCTGAGGTCATGGTCACCCTCAGCCTGATGTACCCCATCATCAAGCAGATCCGCGCGGAGACCAAACTGCGCCACGTCATCGTGGCCAACATCAAGACCTATTTGCCGCCGCTCCTCAGAATACTTTTCACCCTGTTCAGAGAGAAAAAAGGCGGCCACCGCGTGGACATCTCCGGCGATGCCAACACCTACTGGTTCACCGACCTGCTGGCCCAAGCACCGGCCAAACCCCAGCCGGTGGAGGTCACCTGGGACGATACGGCGGTGCTGATGTACACCGGCGGCACCACCGGCGTCTCCAAAGGCGCGCAGTTGATCCACCAGAACATCCTGGTCAACGCTGTCCAGTGCAAGGTCTGGATCAACGCCGGGGAGGCCCAAGACATTTCCTTGACCGCGCTGCCGCTGTATCACAGCTTCGCCATGACCACCTGCATGAACCTGGATACCCTCGTTGGTGCAGCCATGCTCCTCATCCCCGACCCGCGCGACCTGGAAGACGTGCTCAAGAACATCACCAAACACAAGCCGACTTTCTATCCTGGCGTGCCGGCCATGTACGTGGCCATCAACAACTATCCCGATCTGAGCAAGTATGACCTCAGCTCCATCAAGTCCTGCGTCAGCGGCGCGGCCCCGCTGCCCCCGGAAGTGCAGAAGCGCTTCCAGGAACTCACCGGTGCCCGGCTGGCGGAAGGCTACGGTCTCAGCGAAGCCTCGCCAGTGACCCATGCCAACCCCATCTGGGGCGATAACCGCGTCGGCACCATCGGCGTGCCCTGGCCCGATACCGAAGTCAAGATCGTGGACGCCGAAACTGGCGAGCAGGTGCTGGGCGTCGGTCAGGCGGGAGAGCTGTGTATCCGTGGCCCGCAAGTCATGAAGGGCTACTGGAACATGCCCGAGGAGACGGCCTATACTTTGAGGGAGGGGTGGCTTTACACCGGGGACATCGCCGTCATGGACGAAGACGGCTATTTCAAGATCGTGGACCGCAAGAAGGACATGATCCTGGGCGCTGGTGGCTACAACATCTACCCCCGCGAGATCGAAGACGTGCTCTACGAGCACCCCAAGGTGTTGGAGGTAGCTGCCGCTGGCGTCCCGGTGCCAGGCAAAGGTGAGCGGGTCAAAGCCTACGTCGTCCTGAAAGAGGGCGAGACGGCTACCGAAGAGGAGATCATCACCTTCTGCCGGGAGAACCTGGCCCCCTACAAGGTGCCCAAGTTCGTCGAATTCCGCGCCGACTTGCCCAAGACCATCGTCGGCAAGATCCTGCGGCGGGTGCTGGTCGAGGAAGATAAGAA
>JBHIAO010000911.1:0-1699 GCA_046758565.1 Anaerolineae bacterium | reverse complement strand
TGGCTCGTTGGTCGTTCCTCTTGGGTCCCATTTTACCATGATTGGCGCCGGATTTCAAGGCCTGGCAAATGAACCCGTTGATCATTTCCTGATCGAGGAGATTGAGCGAAAACTACTGGCTGGTCCATCGAATGATACGGCGACTGATCCGTCCTGAGTTCCTTGATAGTGTGGCGGATTCAGGGTGCGGATGGGCAAATGGGCCGGCGGAGGGGTGGAATGATGGCTCATTAGAAGAAAGCTGGCGCTGCTGGGACAGGGGCGCGGCGAAGAGGCGCTGGCGACGCTGGAGCGCTGGCTGGAGCAGGCCAGGCGCAAGGAACGGCGGGAGGCGTAGCGCTGGCTGGAGGTGGTGCTGCGCCACGCGCCCCAGGTGCCGGCGGCGGTTGGAGGAGGGCGGGCCGGCTGGTGGTGATTTGGCCGGCGATGAAGCGTAGCGGTTTATGAGTTCCCAGGTTGCCCGATCCCTGCCGGCATGTTATAATCAGTGCTTGAGAATCTCCACCGGATAAGTGCGAAGAAGCGTAGAAATGCCGGGCGAGAAATGACCGCCGACCGCTGCAAAGTACAGTGCCCGGTTGATAGTTACAGAAGTGTAGCCATGCCTTCACCTTTCCCCGGGATGGATCCCTATATCGAACATCCAGACGTCTGGAGTGATTTTCATGGTGGTCTGGCCGGCGAGATTCGAGCTACGCTGAACGCAACCATCCAACCCCGTTACGTTGCTCGGATGATCCCTTACGTGACGTATGAAGTCATCGAGGTGGCGCAGACCCACGGCATTCGTCCAGACGCGGATGTGTGGCAGCCGCAACCCCCCGCCGGCCCGGCTGAGGGCGTCGCAATGATGGTCACGCCTGCCCCGGCAGAAAGTCTGGTTCCGCTGCGGCTGTATTCGGTCGAAATTCGCACCGCCGGCGACATGCTGTTGGTCACAGCCATCGAGATCCTTTCACCGGTCAACAAACGCGCCGGCCACGAGGCCCGCGTCGATTACCTGCGCAAACGTCGCGAACTGCTGCGCTCGCAGGCGCATTTCATGGAAATAGACCTGCTGCGTGGCGGTGAGCGCCCGCCCCTGGAGACGCCACATCCTCCGATATCACGACGAGCTAGCCGGTCTCCTGGATGAGCTGCTGGATACGCTGCGAAAGGGCCGACGACGGCAAGAGCCGGCGAATCCCAACAAGTACAAGTACTATCGACGCTGTGATGCATTGCCGGTGGAATACAACACTATCGTCGTAGTCGTCAAGTTCTCAACCCGTGTACAGCCAGATGGAACGTTTGCCTCGAACAACTTCGTCATCTCTGCCTGGGGCGTGTGTATTTATCGGGAAGGATAGCACACCATGAGCGAATTCTCACTGCACGAGGTAGAAGTCACGACCGAGGACGGGCAACGAATACGCCTGGCCTACGAAGAGGAGGGCGACATCCTTGAGATCGTGTTCGACGGTGTCGAAGCCACGTGTGCCGTCGAACTGACGGACAATATCGTGTTGCGCTTTCACCGTCAACAGGGCCGCGCCGCCGGCCTCACCCTCCTCGACTTCTCCGTCCTCGCTTCTCCAACAGAACTGGGAGTTCGCAGCTTCGCCCTCACCGGCCTGGACAATCTGCCCGAGGAGCTGCGTGAGATAGTGGTCCTGATCATCACCACGCCGCCCGTCAGCCAATTCCTCAAGGTCACGAC
>JBHIAO010000910.1:0-1704 GCA_046758565.1 Anaerolineae bacterium | reverse complement strand
AACGGGAATGACTTTGCGAGACCCACAGTGAGGGCATAGTGCCTTGCTCTTCGCTTTGGTTATTTCTCGCCCCCAGTAACTACATCCGCGTTCGAGGGATACGGCAAAACCTGACACGGTGGACAAATTCAAGAATAAGAATCAGCAGACCTAATCCCAATGGCAACGCAACAAAGTGCCCCGGCGGCCGCTTGCCATGACTGCGTCAGGGCGCGGAGCAGATTACGTTGATCACGGCCTGGCGCTTCTCTATCGTCACCGCCTTGAGGCCGCGCTCGAGCGCCGGCAACATCTCGGCCGGATTGGTGACCTTCTCGCCGTAGCCGTCAGCGACCTCCACCGCCTTCTCGTAGTTCGTCATACTGTCTAGGAAAGTGATCGGCTGCCGGTTGCTCTTGGCTGCGTAGCCCTCGGGATGAAGCCCAACCGTAGCGCGCCGCACTGCCTGCCAGCGCTGGTTGTTGAAAATCACCGATAGTATCGGCAGCCCCTGCTCGGCCCCGACGTAGTGCGCCGAGATCGGGTTACCGAACATGTAGGAGCCGTCGCCATGGGTGCCGATCACCAGCCGGTTTCGGGCGGCGAGCTTGGCGCCCAGGGCGCACCCTAGCCCGTGGCCGAGCCCGGAGGCGGCACCCGCGTTCAGCATCGTCCCCGGCCTGGAGAAATCGATGAACGGCGGCATCAGCGGCGATTCCTTGATGACAATCGCCTCATCGTCCTTGATCTCGTTGATGCAATGGGTGACCCACGCTGGATGGAGCGGCGTCTCGCCCTTGACTGCCTCCAGCCTCACGCGCCAGCCATCGCGCATCCTCTTCCACCTCTCGGCCAATGTCGCCCGGCGCTTATCGATGCACCCCCTCGCCGCGCTTTCGTGCTCGGCCATCGCCTCGTTGAGCACCCGCAACCCCGCGTCGGTGGCACAGGTGAGGCCGATGTCGCAGGGGTGGCCGCGAACCGGTACGTAGCTATGCAAGGGGTCAGGGCCCATGTGGATAACCTTTGCGTCATCGCGCACCTTGTACGCGGACGGCAGCCACGGCACCGCGACGTCGATAGCCATGACCAAGTCGGCGATCTCGAGCAGCGCCTTGGGCTCGTAACCCAGATTCATGGGGTGGTTGCTTGGGATCGACATGTACCGGTTTCGGTACTGGATCACCGGAATAGCGTAGCGTCCAGCGAAGTCGGCCAGCGCCTGCCACGCGTTCGGGTTCCTGCCGGCGGAGTTGGTGATGATCAGGGGGTTTTCAGCGCCAGCGAGCAGGGCCGCCACTTCGCCGACCGCGTCGCCGTTGGGAAACGGTGAAGCGGAGGCATGCTGGCGCGTCGGCGAGTCATAGGTGAACTCATCCATGGTGTCGGCCATCACCTCCCGCGGGAGGGAAAGGTACACCGGCCCCTTGGGCTCGCTCATAGCAATAGTGAGCGCGCGGTCGATGACGGTCTCGAGCTGCTGGCCGTTGCGCAACTCGTAATCCCACTTGACCGATTCACGCAGCATCCCCGCCTGGTCGAACATCTCCTGCGTCCAATGGATGTCCAGGCTGCGATGTCCCACCAGACCGTCCTCGTTGGTCGGCGTGCGCCCGGCAGTAAACAGGAGCGGTACGTTGCCCCGGGCTGCGTTCAGCAACCCGTTCATCCCGTTGGCGGTGCCGACGTTAACGTGCACCATGACCGCCTGCGGCCGCCCCGTGA
>JBHIAO010000909.1:0-1705 GCA_046758565.1 Anaerolineae bacterium | reverse complement strand
AGCGGATAGAGCCGGCTGTCGTTGGCGTAGAAGTGCTGGTAGGTCGGGTAGAGCTTCAGGCCACGGAAGCCCATCTCGGTGACGTATCGCTCCAGCTCGCCGGCCAGGTCGGCCACCAGGAAGGGGTTTATGTTGCAGAAGGGGATCAGGCAGTCTACTTGCCGACAGAGCTTGGCCACCCCCTCGTTGCTCAACATCCCGGTGGTGATGGGGCTGAGCTCGGCCAGCGCCACGGCGTAGTCCACCCCGTTCTCGCGCAAGAAACGGACGATCCCCTCTCGCGTCAGGATACCCGCAACATACGCCTCCGGGTCTTCGATCTCGGTCTTCATCCACTCGATGACCCAGGGATGCAGGTCATGGTAGAGACCGGCGTGTAAGTGAAAGTCAATGATTGGCGTCATGTCAGAAATCCGGCGTCAGCACAACCCGCTTCGTTAGCTTGCCGGCGTGGGCCTCCTCGAACGTCTCCTGGATCGTGCTCATCGGCCGGGCCTCGACGAAGGGTTCGATCTGGATGCGTCCATCCAGCACCATCTGCAACGCAGTGGGGTAATGCTTGGGCAGGCAGCCCCAGGTGCCGATGATCTCGGCGTCGAAGGCCATCAACCGGGAGAGGGAGTATTCGTTGACGTCGGTGGAGAACCCGATCCAGATCAGCTTGCCGATGAAAGACAACAAGGCGAGGGAGATTACCTGGCCGGCCTTGGCCCCGGTCACCTCGAAGATCTTCCAGCCGTAGTTGTGCGGCAGCCCATGCTCCTTGCACAGGGCGCGGAATTCGTTCCGTATCTCTTTGGCGGTCTTGTCGGCGGAGCTGATGACGTAGTCAGCGCCGTATTCGAGCATACGCTCTAGCTTCTCCTGGTTGAGGTCAATGCCAATCACCGTCCCGGCCCCAAACGCTTTGGCTAGTTGGGTCACATAAGTGCCGACGCCCCCGGCCGCCCCGACGACGACCACCCGGTCGCCCGTTTGCAGGTCGGCGCGGGTGACCGCCTGGTACGGAGTGGTGACAGCGTCGGCGACGACCGCCAGCCACTCCAGCGGCATGCCCCCCCGATCCTCGACGACGCACAGGTCTGCGGTGGGCACAGGGATGTGACTGGAGAACCCGCCGTAGGTGCCGAAACTGTTGCCCGGCATCTTTTGCGCCAGACAGCGGTTGCCCCGGCCCGTTGCACAGATGGGACAGTTGTGGCAGGGCATCACCGCTGGGATGATGACCTCCTTGCCGATCCAGCTCTCCTCACCGGCCACGACGCAGCCGCTGATCTCGTGCCCCAGGGTCAAGGGGGGCTTGCTCACCGTGGGCACCCCGTAGTAGAAGTAGCCCAGGTCGGTGTGACAGACGCCGCAGCCGGCGATCTCGACCAGCACCTCACCGGGTTGCAGTTCCGGCATCGGGATGCTCGTCCACTCCAACCTGCCAGGTGTCCTCTCACCCGTCTCCCTGTCTCTGGTCCACGGCTGCACCATCTGCCAGGTTTGAATTACATCAGGTATGCTAGTCACTTATGCGCCTCCTTGGGCTTGGCCAGGACTTCGGCGAAGAAATCCTCGTCCACCAGGCGCCCTTCGGCCAGCAACTGGCGATATTTGATGAAGTCAATGGTGTCCTGGCCGGTGATCTTGCGGGTGTTGAAGGCATGGAAGCCCAGGAAGGCCTCGCTGGACATGTTGGCCGCCAGCCAGTGACGGTAGT
>JBHIAO010000908.1:0-1708 GCA_046758565.1 Anaerolineae bacterium | reverse complement strand
TTCGCCACGAGTTGTTGCCCAAGAGGAAGATGTCACCGGCAAGGCTCTCAATGGCGAAGTCTTCGTTGACTTTGCCAACAAAGGTCTCCTGCGGGACCTCGATCACGTCGTAATCGGCCGTATCCGGAATGGCACCTCCGTTGGTGATCGCGGTGAGGCGAGCCCCCCTGCGGGCGCGCAGACGGTCGTGGACAAGATCACGGTGCAGGTATACACCGCTACGCCCCCTGCGACGGGCCACACCCTCACAGAGCATCTCGAGGACCTCTTCGAACTCCTCCCTGTTGAGATTGCGATATGGATAGGCATTACGAACCAGCTGCCAGAGCTCTTCCTCGTCCATGCCGGGCCGCTGCGAGTCCTCATCTGTTAAAGGGAGACTCCTTTGGGGCCTCAATAGGGGCATGGCGCCGGCCACAGTGGCGACCATCTGTTGGGCCAAGACGTCGATAGGCTTTTCCGGTATGGCAATCCGATCCAATTCACCGGCATGGAGGCCCTGGATGGCAGCCACGCACTGGACGAGGTCGTCGCGCGTTAACGGATAGAGGATCCCCTTGGGAACGGCGCCTAACCAGTGCCCTGATCGACCGACACGCTGGAGCAACGTCGCAAGGGCGCGTGGCGCCCCAATATGGCAGACCAGATCCACATGCCCGATGTCGATCCCAAGTTCTAGAGAGGCTGTGGCCACCACTACGGGTATCTCTGCCGACTTCAACTTCTGCTCCGCATCGAGTCGTGTCCTGCGCGACAGGCTGCCGTGATGTGCGGCAACTTTCCCCTCGCCCAGCCGCACCGTCAGTTGATGGGAGACGCGCTCCACCAGCCGTCGAGTATTCACGAAGATCAATGTCGTTCGGTGCGACCGGACCTGTGCGGCGATCCGCTCGTAAATTTCAGCCCAGAGGTCGTGGCCGGCAATCGGCCCCAATTCCTGCCCGGTCATCTCTATGGATAGATCAAGATCGCGCCTGTGTCCCATATTCACTACGGCGCAATCCGGGGAGCCATCGGAACGAACCCGATCCGTTCCCACCATCAAACGGGCAATCTCCTCGATCGGTTTTTGGGTTGCGCTCAGACCGATGCGCTGGAGCCGATGTCCTGCGAGGGCGTCCAAGCGCTCGAGGGAGAGGGCAAGGTGCGCCCCACGCTTATCCCCCGCCACCGCATGGATTTCGTCTACGATGACCGTTTCGGCGTTCTTCAGGATCTGGCGGCTTCGTGCGGCGGTGAGCAGGATATATAGCGATTCCGGGGTGGTGATGAGGATGTGGGGTGGGCGCCGGACCATCAGCCGACGCTCCCGGGCCGGGGTGTCTCCGGAGCGCACTGCCACACGAATCTCGGGAAGTCCGAGCCCTTCGGCACGGGCTAACTGCATGATTGCCTCCAACGGTTCCTGGAGGTTCTTTTCGATGTCGTTTCCCAGGGCCTTAAGCGGGGAGATATAAACGACGCTGGTTCTATCCTTGAAGTTGCTCGTCTCGGCGCGTTTGACGAGCCGGTCGATGGACCACAGAAACGCCGCAAGGGTTTTTCCTGATCCGGTAGGTGCCGCGATGAGCGTGTCGATTCCCTCAGAGATGTGCTTCCAACCGGCTTCCTGTGGGGGGGTCGGGTGGGCGAAACGCTGAGAGAACCATTTCGACACCAGCGGATGAAATTGACTCTGCACTGAATCGCTCATGGTTCGAGGCCTAGG
>JBHIAO010000907.1:0-1714 GCA_046758565.1 Anaerolineae bacterium | reverse complement strand
TCAACTGGGGCTCGGTCAACTGGGGCAGCGTGAACTGGGGTTCGGTCAACTGGGGCAGCGTGAACTGGGGTTCGGTCAACTGGGGCAGTGTTACCTTTGACTACTGATCCTGAGAAAAGGCTAGCGAAGCCGGGTCGAGTAGCCTGGAGCGGAGCGGTATCCTGAGCCTGCCGAAGGGCGGACGGCGGGTCGAGACCCTTGTATCGAGTAGCTAACAGTGTCGAGGAAAGATCGCCGCGCATGGCTCCGACCGTTCGTGGCCGGGGTGATCGCGGTCGGGGCAGTGGCGACGATGTTGGGCTTCGTCCGACATCCCCAGCCTGACCTGGTCGCCATTGGGTTGCTCGCCGTCCTAGCGATGATCGCCGAACTGCTCCAGTTGGACCTGTACGGGGAAGGCACGGTCTCGGTCTCGGTGGCCATCGCCTTCGCCGCGGGTCTGATCATCGGTGTGCCTGGCGTGGCCTTCGTCAGCGCCGGGATCGCCCTGGTGCACAACCTGCGGCGCCGGCCACCTCTTCGCCAGACCGTCTTCAACTGGGCCACTCACGTCCTGGCGGGGACGGCGCCGGCGTTCGTGACCAACGTCCTGGACATCTCTTTGCACGAGCCGAGACTGACCCTGCTATCGGTTGCCACAATCGCCGCCGTAGTCTATTTCGTCCTGGACACCGGCCTCATCGCTACCGCCATAGCTCTGTCAGAGGACAAGGGTCCCATAAAGACGTGGAATACCCAGTTCCGATGGCTGGGGTACCACTATGTAGTACTGTGCATCATGGGTCTGTTCCTGAGCATTGCCTATGCGCTTTTGAGTCCACTGGGTCTCCTTGTGTTCACGCTGCCGGTACTCATGATGCGCTTCGCACAGAAGCAGTATATCGACCGGACAACGGACAGCGTGCGCGAGCTGAAGCGTGTGAACTGGGAACTCACCCAGGCCCACCGCGAAATCGTCACCGCCAGCCAGGCCATCCGGCAGCTCAACGACGAGCTGTTCCTGACCCTGGCCAAGATCATCGATGCCCGCGATCCATACGTGTCCGGCCACGCCGCTAAGGTGGCGGAGTACGCCACCGCCATCGGCGTCGAGCTGGAGCTGTCGCCTGAGCGGATGGAGCAAGTCCGCCAAGCCGCCCTTCTCCACGATATCGGCAAGATCGGCATCTCGGAGCGGATCCTTCACAAGCCGGGCACGTTAACCCCCGAGGAGTACGAACAGGTCAAAACCCACGCCGTCTTAGGGGCGGAGTTCCTGGAGACGAGCCACGGCCTGCGACATCTGGCACCTTTTGTCAGGCACCACCACGAGCGGTGGGACGGCCGTGGGTACCCCGACGGGCTGCGAGGGGACGAGATCCCGCTGGAAGCGCGGATTCTGGCGGTGTGCGACGCGGTCGAGGCCATGGCCTCGGACCGCCCGTACCACCGGGCCATGGCGCTGGAACAAATCGTGGCCGAGGTCAGACGCTGTGCTGGGACGCAGTTCAACCCCGACGTAGCAGAGGCGTTCATCCGAGTTGTCGAGCGCAACGGGGACCGTCTCGTCGCCAACTCAGCACATGAGGTGCTGCAGAAGAACGCCGGCAGCGGAGACCCCCGGTTCGCCGACAATGGACAAGCCGTCCTTGAAGAGAGAGAAGCATTAAACCAGGGGATTTGCCCCGAAGCCCCACCTACGGTATAATAAGGCCCGGATACTCCCTGCCTCGTC
>JBHIAO010000906.1:0-1715 GCA_046758565.1 Anaerolineae bacterium | reverse complement strand
CCCGAGGGATGACAGACTATGTCACGTGTCAAGCTACTAATGAACTCATTAATAAGCACGACAAAAAGAATATCATATTTACTAAAGATGGGTTCCGGAAGGGATTTCTAAAATGGCTGAACAGGTCTGGAAGCACAGTCACCCTGGGTCGGGTCGGGGGCGATCCCCGGCTCATCCGAAGGGCCGGCAGGTGGAAGTCAAGGCGCTGGAAGAGATCGGCTCCTTGTTGGGCGAGCACCCGCGCAGGCGCGACCTGTTGATTGAGTACCTGCATCTGATACAGGACCGTTACCACTGCCTTTCGGCGGTGCATCTGGCAGCGCTGGCGGAAGAGATGCGCATGGCCCTGTCCGAGGTCTACGAGGTCGCAACGTTCTATGCCCACTTCAATGTCGTCAAAGAGGGTGAGACGCCGCCACCCAATATCACCGTGCGGGTTTGCGACAGCCTCACCTGCGAGTTGATGGGCGCGCAAAAGCTTCTCGCGTACCTGCCGAAGAGACTGGGAAGTAACGTGCGGGTAGTCCGCGCTCCCTGCATGGGGGGCTGTGATCGTGCGCCGGTCGCAGCGGTTGGACAGCGTTACGTGCAGCAGGCAAACCTGGACAAGGTGACGAGGGCAGTCGAAAGCGGTGACTTAAAACCCATCATTCCTTCATACATCGAGTACGGAGGTTATACGGCCGACGGCGGTTACCAACTTTTGAGGGAATGCCTCGACGGCAAACGAAATGCTGACGATATCGTCAGACTCATCGAGGACTCGGGGCTTCGGGGCCTCGGCGGCGCAGGCTTCCCTACGGGTAGGAAGTGGCGGATCGTGCACAGCTATCCCGGCCCGCGCCTGATGGTAGTTAACGCGGACGAGGGAGAGCCCGGTACCTTCAAGGACCGCACCTTCATGGAGAGCGATCCGCACCGTTTCATCGAGGGAACGTTAATCGCCGCCTGGTCAGTCCAGGCCGAGGCGGTATACATCTATCTGCGCGATGAGTATCCGGCCGTGCGCGAAATCCTGCTGAGAGAGATCCCGAAGGTGGAGGTCGCAGGGCTTTCAGCCAAGACAAAGGTCTATTTGCGCCGCGGGGCGGGGGCCTATATCTGTGGTGAGGAATCGGCGATGCTGGAGAGCATCGAGGGAAAACGCGGATTGCCCCGCCACCGCCCTCCTTATGTCGCGGAGGTGGGGCTATTCGGGCGACCGACGCTCGTGCAGAACGTGGAGACACTGCATTGGGTCCCCGACATTATCCGGAAGGGACCGGAATGGTTTGCGAGCCAGGGTCGCAATGGAGGGAGGGGTCTTCGCAGCTACTCGGTCTCCGGTAGGGTGAAGGATCCAGGGGTCAAGGTCGCACCGGCGGGTATCAGCGTGCGCGAGTTGATCGATGAGTACTGTGGCGGCATGCAGAACGGTCACAGCTTAAAGGGCTACCTTCCGGGTGGCGCATCGGGTGGGATCCTGCCTGCCAGCATGGCGGATCTACCGCTCGAGTTTGGATCACTGGAGAGGCACGGCTGTTTTGTCGGCTCACACGCAGTGGTCGTCTTGAGCGATCAAGATAACGTGAGGGACGCGGCCCTCAACCTGATGCGCTTCTTTGAAGACGAGAGCTGCGGTCAATGTACGCCCTGCCGTGTCGGCACTGAAAAAGCAGTAAAACTCATGGAGCGGTCTTCATGGGATGAGACGCTGCTTGAGGAATTGAGCCGCG
>JBHIAO010000905.1:0-1720 GCA_046758565.1 Anaerolineae bacterium | reverse complement strand
CGGCCCCCTGGGCGAGAAGTTGTTGCTCCAGTTGCGCGCAGGTCCCATCGTCAGAAGGCGATTCGCCACTCTGCTGCCTGTCACGCATTGGATGCCTCGATCAGGGGCGCAGGCCGTGCTGGCGGAGCAGGGCGTCGGCCCATTCGGCATCATCACCTTCGAGGGGCGGGTCCGCCTCCAGGCGATAGTCAATGGCCAGGTCATAGCCGGCACGGTCGTAGAGTTCGTGGAGCAAGGTGTTCAAATCCACCGCCACGTCCATTTCCCCCTTGCGGAGCGGCACCGGGAAGGCCGGGATGGGTTGACGCAGGCCGAAGACGTACGCCTCGGCCCGAGGCCGGCGATAGGCCCGGCTTACCAGGATTCGATAGTCGCCCCGGTGGCCATCCCCCTGAACCCGCATGGCCATGGGCTCGCCGGGGCGGAGGAGATCAATCTCCACAAGGTGCGTTCGACTGCCTAATACCTTGAAGCGCTTCTCCTCGTAGGCACGCCGGCCATCGTGATTCAGTTTGTTTGTCCGGGAAAGGATCTCGATGACGGTGATGACCTCACCAGTAACGACGTCGCGCAGTTCCAGGTAGCGCTCGACCACTTCCTCGGGCATTGGCAGCTCAGCGACGAGAGGTGCAGACTCGGCCAGCGCTGCATCAGTCACCGCTGCCGCCAGCTCCTGCCTGGCGTCTACAAGCAACACATCGGGCCTGCCCACCAGTTCGTCGGGTGCCAGCAGCGCCAGGTAAGCCCGCCGCTCCACCGCGACGCGGTAGCGCGGGCGTACCAGGGGTGTCAGGAGATGCTGAAGCTCGATGATCAGAGCAGGGTGAACCTCTTCCCACAGCCCTCGACGCTCCAGGTAGGGATCCATACCCGGGAATGGAGTCGGCATGGCATACGCTCCTTTAGCCTGAAGGCCACATGCTTGGGGTCACCAACACTGTTGCCGTGTCAAACAGTAACCACAACGATTCTGCCCTGCGGTCCGTACTCACCGTACAATCATAGTACTGAACAGAAGATGGGGCAAATCGCCGGCATCTGCTCTTCGCGATAGACCCGCATGTAGGGGTAAAACCCGGGGATGATCACCTCCACACAGCCGGCCCGCTCCCCATACGGATTGTAAGCTTCCACTGAATTCACTGAAGCTGCTGTCCTATCCGCTAATCCGCTTCGCCGAAGGCCATGTGCTGACAGTCCATCCGCTACCGCGCCACCAACGGCAAGATCCGCCACTCATTATACCCCGCCACGGTCATAATGTCCTCAACATCCACAAAGTTGTTGTCGTTGAAGTTGTAGCGAAAGAGATCCAATTCCAGCCGGCGTGCAGGTCGATGCGCTGGGTCTCCACCTGGTAGAAGGTCAGGTGAAGCTGATAGCGCCGGTTCGGGTCCAGGCTGTCGAACCGGTAGCGCAGCTCGTTGTCGGGTCTGAGCTTTCATTTCCACCACTCAACTGAACAAGGTCGCCGATTGGATGGCGATGCGCACCGGGCTGAACAAGAGCGAAGTGATGATGGTGCTGCAGGAGCTGAACGAAGTCATCCTGTACTTCGCCGGCAACGGCACGCCGGTCAAGCTGCCCGGTGTGGGGACGTTCACGCCCAGCATCGATCGGGAGGGCACCTTCAAACTCAACTATCGGGCTGACATGGCGCTGAAAAATGGCCTGAACATGCCGGGCGCCTTCACGGGCGAGGTGCGCAACAAGGACCGCA
>JBHIAO010000904.1:0-1727 GCA_046758565.1 Anaerolineae bacterium | reverse complement strand
ATGGCGCGAGGCATTGTTTTGCGCCGCTGTCGCGACGTAGACGCCTATTTCCGCCACTACGATCGGCTTGACCCCAGCACCCTGTGTGTGGCGGTGGTCTCCAGTGAAATGCTCAAGCTGGGGAGCGGTTGGACAGCCGGCGTGGTCAGACAGCGGGGTCGTCATCCGGTGATCATCACCCACGAGGATGGCACCGAGGAACTACGCCAGTTGGACACCTTCGCCTGTCCGCGTTGTGGGGGCACTCTCTACCACCGCGACGAGGCGGGCGAGCCAACCTATCCGGTCACCGAGATCGAGCACTTCACCGCAGGCAAGCGCAAGTGCGACAACCCGGTCCGCCGGTGGCAATCTGAGCCCGAGGGCGGTGGCCACTGGGTCATGGAGATCTGTGATGAGCCGCTGTATCAAAGCTGGCGGGGCCGGTGGATCAAGCCTGAGCGCGACGGTTTTGGAAGCCTGCTCCCACCACCGCCGGTGCGCTACCCGATTGCCGAGTACATCAAGCGCCGCTACCGAGGGCGGTTTCAACTGGCGATCGTGGACGAAGTGCACGAGATGAAAGGGCAAAGCACCGATCGGGGGTACGCTTTCGCGACTCTGATCTCGGCCTGCCTGCGGACGCTGTGCCTGACCGGAACGCTCTTTGGAGGCATGGCGACCTCGCTTTTCTACCTCTTGCACCGCCTGGATGCCCGCATCCGGGCCGAGTTCGCCTGGAGTGAGGGGCAGCGGTTTGCCAGTCTCTACGGTGTGTTGGAACGGCTGATCCAAGATTCAGAGGCCGACCGTGAGGACGACGAGTACGGGATCTACAGCGGCAAGCGCCGGCGCTGGACTCGAGTGGTGGAACGCCCAGGGATCTCGCCGGCGCTGGTGCCACGACTCCTGGACAGCACCGTTTTCCTGACCCTGGAGGACCTGGGCTTTGAGCTCCCCCCTTACCAGGAGCAACCCGTGATCCTGGAGATGATTCGGGCTGACGGGAGAGGGCCTGACCAGGCCGAGGTCTACGAACGGCTCAGCTACGAGCTTCTGGCCGCGGCCAAAGAAGATCGGTCGCTGATGGCGGAGTACCTGCAGACGACCCTGGCCTGGCCCAATGCCCCTTGGCGGGACGAGGAAACGAGCATCGGCACCATCCCGGCGCTTTCCGCGGACCGGCTCTACCCCAAAGAGGAGTGGCTGGTCGAGAAGTGTCGCCAGGAGAAGGACTTGGGTCGCCGGGTGCTGCTTTTCGTCCGCCAGACGGGCACACGGGACATTCAGCCGCGCCTGCGGAAGATCCTCAAGCAGACGGGGTTGAAATCCGTGGTCCTAAGAAGCAGTGTGCCCACCCATCGCCGCGAAGCGTGGCTCAAACGCCACGTCAAGAACGGGCTGGATGTGTTGATCTGCAACCCGAGGTTGGTTCAGACCGGGCTCGATCTGGTCGACTTCGCGACCTCGATCTTTTTTGAGATCGAGTACTCGGTCTATTTGGTGCAGCAGGCGAGCCGGCGCACCTGGCGGCTGGGGCAGACCGAGCCGGTCGAGATCTACTTCCCGATCTATGCCGGCACGATGGAACACCGGGCGGTGGCCCACGTCGGGCGTAAGGTCGCGGCGGCCCAGCTCCTCTACGGCGACGACATCGCCGGCGCGTTAGTGCAGGAGGCCGGAGCAGACTACGGCTTTCTTGAGTCGCTGGCCCGCGAGGTGATCGAAAACACCGGTCTGCCTGATCT
>JBHIAO010000903.1:0-1731 GCA_046758565.1 Anaerolineae bacterium | reverse complement strand
GTGTGGGTGTGGCCGGCGGTGCGGATGTGGGCGGCGGGCTGCCGGTTGCCGTGGCGGTGGGCGGCAAAACTGTGGCGGTGGGCGTGCGCGTCGATGTAGGCACTGAAGGCAACGTCACTGTGGGCGTCGGGGTCAATGTCGGGGCTGAGGGCACCGTCACCGTGGGTGTGGGGGTCCCTGCGCCGCTGCCCCACAACTGGCCGTAGATGTCTCGGTCGTTCTCCAACGGAGGGTGATCGTCGAAGGCCACCAGATAGTCGCCGTCCCCGCCGCTGGCCACCGCCACGCGATCGGCAACGATCCCGCCCAGCCCAGTTTCCTGGCCCACGAGAGTGCCCCCGATTGAGACTACTTGCCCGCGAACCAATACATTCGCAATCAGCGCCGAGGTCTGGCTCCAGGCCACCAGGTACTGCTCTGCGCCCTCGTCGCCGGCGATGGCCGGCCTGCTTAGATCCAGGACTGATCCCTGGCACAACGCAGATCCAGCGACGGTGAATCGGCTGCCCTCCAGGGCGCCCTCGCCCGTCACCCGCTGCCCTTGGATGTCGCTGTCACCGCAGGCTTCGGTTCTGAAGACGACCAGATACTTCCCCACGCCACTGGGCCGGGGAATGGCGGCCACCGCCGGGTCTATCTCCTCGTTCGCCCAATCGGTGATCGCGAAGGACGTCCCCAGAGGGGCCGGCCCGCCGGCCAGCTTCACCCGCCGGCCATACACGTCGTGCTGGCTGCTTGTCTCCTGCTCCCACACCACCAGGAACTCATTGCGACTGCGGTTGTAGGCCAGGTCCGGCCGCTCGTGGCTTGCTGACCACGTGCCCCCGGCGATGAGGAAGTTGCTGCCCACGGGTGCTCCCGAGTTCGACAACACCTGACCCTCGATGTCGTTGGCTACGGAGCCCGAAACGTGACGCTCCCACACGACCAGGTACTGGTCCGCAGTGTAGGCATAGTCCACGGCCGGCTGCGTGCGAATTGCCAGGGCTGCCCCGGTGCCGACGGTAATCTCGCTCCCCTGGAGCTGGCCCGTGGCCGAGACACGCCGGCCTCGAATGTTGGGCCGCGTGCCGTCGTCGTGCTCCCAGACCACCAGGTACTCATTCTGCCGGCTGTTGTACGCCACATCTGGAGAGCTTCGCTCCTCGCCTGCCCCAAACGCGATGGCGAACCACGGTCCGACAAGCTGCCCGTCCTTCGAGACCCGCTGCCCGTAGATGTCGTCGTTGCCTGGCCAGTCGTTGCGCCACACCACCAGGTACTCCTCCCGCTGGCTGTTGTAGGCCGCGGCCGGATTCACCTGGTCTTCAGCGAGATTGCTGATAGGGAAGTTGTCGCCGATGGGACCGCCGGCCACCACCGAGCCGACGATGAGCAGCAGCGTCACGGCTGTCAGGAGGACGACGGCGATTGTGATCTGTCGGTTCAACATGGTGTTTGTCCCCTTATGTTTCACGCTCCATTAGTACGACTGCCATCCCCATCATCAGTAGACCGGTCAACAAGATTCGCGCCCAGATGTCGCGCGCCAGGGCCAGCCCCTGACTCGGGTAGTTGCGCAGCACCAGGGGCAAGTATACCTCTTGCGGGTAGTGGGCATCCAGTCGGATGTCGTCCAGGTAGAACAGGGTCGGGGCCTTCGCGTTCTGCTCGCCCCGGAAGGTCAGGGTCACATCCTGGCCCCGATAGGCGCTCAGGTCGAACCAGGACTGACGCCACTGGAACTGCGGG
>JBHIAO010000902.1:0-1735 GCA_046758565.1 Anaerolineae bacterium | reverse complement strand
GCCGGCTATAATATGAGCAGATGGCGGATGGCAGATGGCAGATAGCAGATGGCAGATGGCGCATTGCTATCAGCTACCAGCCATCAGCGATACGCGATAAGCTGAAAAAAGGAGAACACCATGTTAAATGGCAAACAGTTGAAGCGGAAAGAGACGACGGTTGGCGACGCGGCGGTGGATGGGCTGCTGGCGGGCGTGGTAGCCGGCATCGTGATGGCGGCCTATCTGGTGGCGATTGGGGTAGTGACGGGGGAAGGGCCGGCGACGGTGTTGGCGCGCTTTGCGCCCGGCGCAGGAGCCTCGCCCATGACCGGCGCGCTGGTGCACCTGGCGGAGTCAGCGGTGTACGGAGCGCTGTTTGGGGTGGGCTGGCGGCTTGTTGGCCGGCGCCGGCCACACCGCCTGCTGACCGGGCTGGCCGGCCTGGCCTACGGCGTATTACTGCTGCTCGTGGCGAAGGCGATCATCCTGCCAGGTACGGCCTCACCACTGCGAGAGATCCCGTTCGTGCATTTCGCCGTGGCGCACGGGGTCTACGGGTTGGTGCTGGGATTCTTGACTGGCCGGCAGCAACAGGCGTAATATGACAACGAATTGGCAGGACTGAACGAATCCGATTCGATGAATCCAGAGATTCGTTGTCATATGCGCTACGAAAGGAGCACACTATGAGCTCTCAATCCGAATCACTCACCCAACTGCACGGTCGCCGGCTGCTCATCGCCCGGACGGTGTGGATCGCGCTCGTGATCCTGGCCCTGGCGACTTGGTTCGCCGGAGTCTCTCCACGCTTCAATGAACTGCGCACGCCTTGTGCTGGAGAAGAGTGTCATATTCTGACTCTCTCGCCCCAGGAAGCGGATACGCTCAGGGATACCGGGCTCTCCCTGGGGTTCTACGCCGCATACCAGGTTGGGCATGAAGCTTTTAGTGCGCTCATTCACACCTTGCTCGCCGGGGTGCTCTTCTGGCGCCTGTCCAATGACCGCATGGGGCTGCTCGTCTCGCTCACACTGATGATGATGGGAACTTTCCTCTTTTCAAATAGCGGCCCAGCCTTGCTGGAAGTGTATCCCGACCTGCGTCTGCCGTTCAACCTTTTGCTGTCCCTCGCCGCCGTCTCCTTCGCACTGCTATTCTACCTGTTCCCCGACGGGCGCTTTGTGCCCAGCTGGACGCGCTTCTTGGCGGCCATCTGGGCTGCGTATCTGCTGATTGGCTCGTTTCTCTCTGGTGGCGTCCTGTTCTCAACGCCTGGCTTATGGAGTGACATGGCGTACACGCTGTTTCTAAGCAGCGTCGTCGCAGGGTTATTCGCCCAGGTCTACCGCTACCGGCGCGTGTCCGGCCCGGCGCAGCGCCAGCAGACCAAGTGGGTGGTCTTGGGCTTTTGCACCATCGTCCTGGGGATAATCGCGTGGATATTCGCCATCGAGCTCTTTCCGCCCCCATCCGGCCCGGCGCGTTTGTACTTCAATCTTGGCTTCACGAGTGTAGGATTTCTCCTGATACTGGTCCTCCCCCTGTCCTTCGCCATCGCCATCATGCGCTACCGGCTGTGGGACATTGATGTGCTCATCAACCGCACGCTGGTCTACGGTGTGCTGACGGGGACGCTGGCGCTGGTCTACTTTGGGAGTGTGGTGGTGCTGCAGGGGCTTTTCCGCGCTCTCACCGGCCAGGAGTCGCAGATCGCCGTCGTCGCCTCCACCCTGGCCATCGCCGGCCTGTTCCT
>JBHIAO010000901.1:0-1736 GCA_046758565.1 Anaerolineae bacterium | reverse complement strand
GGCGGGTGTTCTACCGATGAAGGCTCGTACTGAGCCCACTCCTGAGCCCCTCGACAAGCTCGGGACGCAGCCCCGTCGGAGGGTCAATCGAAGTGACCATGCGCTTGAGGCTCCGTTGTTGCAGGAGCGCGGGTTGGAATTTCACACCCTGCGCCAGCGTTTCCTGATGCCGGCACTGGCCCACGGGATCATGATCGCCGCGCTGCTGGTGATCATCTTCCCTGTGTTTTACGCAGTGATCCTGAGCACTCAGTCGCCGGCGGAGTACTACCAGTATCCGCCCGACCTGACACCCGGCTCCAGCCTGGTCGAGAACTACGGCACTGCCTGGCGGCGGGTAAACCTGGGACGTCTGGTAGCCAACACGACCTTCATCGCTGTAGCAGTGTCGGTAGGCAAGATTTTCCTGAGCATCGTGGCGGCCTTCGCCTTCGTCTACTTCGACTTCCGAGGCAAGGCCTTCTTCTTTGCCATGATCCTCATCACCCACATGCTGCCCCTGCCGGTACGCATCGTGCCCACCTTTGAGCTGATGGATCAGTTTGGCTGGGTGAACACTTTCTATGCCCTGACGATCCCCTTCTTCGCCAGTGCCACCGGCACACTGCTGTTTCAACAACTGTATCAAACCGTGCCGCCGTCCCTGGCGGATGCGGCGCGCATTGATGGGGCCGGCCCGCTCCAGTTCCTATGGCACGTTCTCATTCCGGTCTCTCGCACCAATATAGCCGCCCTGTTTCTCATCGAATTCATCTACATGTGGAATCAGTACCTGTGGCCATTGATCGTCGCCAATGCGGAAACCACCCGCGTTGTACAGATCGGGATCAAGCAACTCATCGCCACCGATGCCGCCGTTGACTGGGCCGTGGTTATGGCCGGCACCGTTGTTGCCATGATCCCGCCGTTGATCGTGCTTCTGATTCTGCAAGGTAGTTTGATCAAGGGGTTGGCATTGCAGGAGGAGAAATAAGCTTGCCCGATCACTTCGACTGCCCCGTCGACGAGGCTCAGGACAAGTACCGTGGTTTCATCTTTGACCTGGACGGCACCATCTATCGCGGGGAGCGGGCGCTGCCGGGGGCGGTGGAGGTGGTGCGGATGTTGCGGGGACGAGGCAGGCCGGTCGTATTCATGTCCAACAAGCCGCTGGAGCCTCGCGCGGCTTATGCGGCCAAGCTGACCCGCCTGGGCATGCCCACCGAGCCGTCCGACGTGCTGACGTCGGCTGTGGTGCTGGCCCACCACCTGCGACAGGAGACGCCCGAGGCGCGGCTGTTTGTCATCGGTGAGCCGCCACTGCTGGCAGAGATGCGGGACGCCGGCTTCCGGCTGAGTGACGAGCCAGCCGAGATCGACGTCGTCGTGGCTGCCTTCGACCGAACTTTCGACTATGCCAAGTGGAACACGGCTTTCCAGGCAATTCGGCGTGGGGCGCGTTTCGTCGCCACCAACGCGGATCGCACCTGCCCGGTCGAGGGGGGTGAGATCCCGGATTGCGCCGGCATCATCGCCGCGCTGGAAGCCACGACGGAGAAGAAAGTCGAGCTGGTGGCCGGCAAACCTTCCCGGCTCATGATCCAGGCTGGCCTGGATCGCATGGGTCTTCCGGCAGAGCAGGTGCTGATGGTTGGCGACCGCCTGGAGACGGATATCTTGATGGGTAAGCGGGCCGGCACGGCCACCGCCCTGGTCCTGACGGGCGTCACCCGTCGTGCCCAATTGGATGGCTCCGA
>JBHIAO010000900.1:0-1755 GCA_046758565.1 Anaerolineae bacterium | reverse complement strand
GTAGCTGCGTTGCTGGTATACAGACTACTCGCGAGGGCTGGCTATGAACTTCGAATTCGTAGAGGGCAGGGGCACCTGGCCTCGGACTTTGGCCCCTTCGACCCTTCGACAGAGCCTGCCCTGAGTTTATCGAAGGGCTCAGGACAACGCTGGGCTCAGGACAAGCCCAGGACGTCGGACTATGTCGTGCGCGTCGTGATTCTTGCTGGCGTTTCCCTTCTCCTGCTGTCGCCGTGGATTGCTCGGGTGGCTCGTGTGCTGATGACGCGTGGCGTCTGGCCAGGGCTTGAGGTTGGCGCAGAGTATACAGCCGTACCGTATGATATTCTCCTTCTGCCTCGTAACTCCCCCCTGGCAGTGCTTGCAGCCTGGGGACTCATATTGGGTCTGTGGCGCCGGCATCGGGGCATCGTCCTCGTCGGTCTGTGGTTGCTGTTCCTGACCAGCACGGCAGCCCTTGGATCGGTCATGGTGCCGGCCTCGACGGTAGTGATCAGCCTGTTCCTGCCCTGGGCTGTGCTGGTGGGCTATCTCATCTCCCGAGCTCTAATTGCACAGATGTCGCCACGCTGGCGCCTGGTCACCGGCGTCGCATTGGTAACCGTTGCGCTGTGGGGAGCGGCCGGCATGCGCTTCGTGATCAATCCGACCACCATTCTGCTCACGCTGGACGACATGGGTGCGGTTGCATGGGTGGGGCAGCACACGTCGCCGGATGCCCGGATTCTCATCAACAGCCGACTTTGGCAGGGCAACATCTACGTAGGTACAGACGCCGGCTACTGGCTCTCGGTGCTCGTGGGGCGGGAAACGGTGCCGCCGCCGAGTCTCTATGTGCTGGGCACGCCGGCTCAGGTTGGACGGGTCAACCGAATGAGCCGGCTGACAGCAACCGGCCACGTCGATCCTGAGCGACTCCGGCAGGCCAGTATCACTCATGTGTTCGTGGGGTCACGCGGTGGTCCAATCGACCCGACCGCGTTGCTCTCGGATCCCGAATTTGAACTGCTACACACCAACGGGAAGGCATGGGTCTTTGGTCTGAACGCGAGAACTCAAGCGATTGAGGTTACAGGGGACTTCGCGCCGTGATCGGATCGATGCAACCGGCTCCGCGTAAAGTCGTGTGCCTGCTTGCCTCGGTCATTCTGGCTGCGCTGCTGACAGGCTGTGGCCCCTCGCGGATTGAGCTGGACAATGAGCAAGGCCGGCTCGATGAGGCGGCACCGGTCATCGGCGGGACGATCAGCGTCGGCCAGACCTTTGTGTCTCACCGCGACCGTTTGGCCGCCGTTGAAGTGCTTCTCGTTGTCTACGGTGAGACCGGTGCCCCCGACGGCGAGTTGACCTTCCATCTCCGGAGTGACCCGACAGACCCGCACGACTTGGTGACGAGGACGTTCCAAACCGGCGAGTTGACGCACAACCAGACCCTTCACGTATCCTTCGACCCGGTGCCAGATTCCGGTGATCGGTCGTACTACTTCTTTTTCGAAGGCACACCCGACAGCCAGGTCACGGCCTGGTACAACACAGTGGATGCATATGGGGAGGGAACGGCCGTTTTCGACGGACAGCCCCAGGCTGGCGATCTCCAATTCAAAACATTCTACGACTATTCGCTGGAGATGGTGGCCGGCGACGTGATTCGCGAGCTCGCACGCTATGGTTGGCTGGCGCTGCCCCTTGCAGCCCTCCTTCTCTTGCCCGGCTATCTGGCATTGCTGCTGGCAGTGCCGGCCAACGAGCTGCCCG
>JBHIAO010000899.1:0-1757 GCA_046758565.1 Anaerolineae bacterium | reverse complement strand
CATCGCCCAGACGCTTGCGGCAGACAATCACGGCATCGTATTCGATGGCTTCCTGATCCCGAATGTGCAGCGAGAAGTCTCGCTCGGCCTGCACGGGATAAAGGGCGCTGACGTAGAATCCGGTATCAAGCACCGCACCTAGCACCGTGCCCCATGCTTCCGGTTCTCGGTGATGGAAGGTGAACACCAATGCACCTTCGTCCCTCAGGATGCGGTGACATTCCTCGAAGACCCGGGTCAGGCCTTCCAGAAAGAAGCTGACGTCCTTACCCTGATTAGGGTTCTCATAAATGATTTTCTGGATTCGTAGTGCGTCATTTGAATTGCGCAGAAGATGATGGAGCATCCAAGTGATAGGTGAACAGCAGACGCCACGGCTCGCCATCGTCCATAGGCACGCGGATGTCCCGCTGGTTGAGGATGACACAGTAGCGCTCGTAGGCTGCCTGTGTGCGACGATCTTCAAACCGGTCGGCCACCATCAGGATGATGCGCTTGGTCTTGTGGCGCACAAACTCACCGCGTTGGTTCAACAGCCGCTTCAAGATGGTTTCCCGCTCCAGGTTGGCCAGCTTGATCTGGTAGAGTTCTTCCACATCGGTACTGAGCGGTTCTCCTTCCCGTCCCTTGGCCGTCGAGCGTTTGTCTTGCCGTCGCCGTTCTGCAGCTTGCTGTTCGGCTTCTTCCCGCAGCACGGGTTTGAGGGCCAGTTCGATGAAGTCGTCCACCAGCGTCTCCTGGGCAGTGAAGACGTCCAGCTTCAGTTGGGTCAAAATGGCCTCGCGCGTCAGGTCCAAATCCGCCACCGGCTCCTCCTCCGGTGGTGGTCCACCTGCCTCTACCCAGTTCAGCAAGTTGTCCAGTTCTTCCAGCCGTGCCGTGGCCCGGCGGATGCGGCGCTTCAGGTCTTTGGCCAACATCTTCAAGTCCCGGATGCCCAATTTCAACCCATTGGTGGGGGCGACACCGTTCCGCAATTGTTCCACTTCCTGCTCCACCTCCCTCAGTTTGGCCTTGTTATTGGCCCGGCGTGTGGCGACCTGACGCCGGTTCTTCAACCAGCGCTGGCGATCCTGCTCGTCTGGGGCCTTGGGGGTACTAGGCCGCACATGAGCCTCCCCGCCGCCAAAGGCCGACCAGTTGACCCGCCGTTGCAACTGTTTCAGCAGAATCTCCACCCGCTGCCGGAACCGCAGCCCATCCACGACGGCTTCCGTGTCCATCTGGTCTTGCTCAATCCCGATCGCCAGGCGCACCTGCTTCTCGCTGTCGGGAGTGCCATCCCATTCCACCACGCCCCGCACCGGCGTCTCCAATTCATAGATGGACAACTCGGTGTCGAGGCGGTAGCCTATGACCTGCTCCTCCTCTTGCCCGATCGCCTCGTCCTGCACTACTGCCGCGACCGGGTGCTCTTTGAGTTCCGCTTCGCACACCCCGGCCAGAGCGTCCAAGATCGTCTTGACGCTCTTACCCCAGACCAGCAATTTCAATCCCGCCGTCAGCACCCAACGGACGACTTTCTTGGTGCTCCACCAGCGATCGGCAATGACCAGTTTCAGCTTTTGGCCGGGGCATACCCGATCCAGTCCGCCATTGATGAGCGCAACGACGCGTTGCAACACCGCCAGGGAGGTAACATCCGATGGTCCCAGGGGGCAGGTTACAGCATGCCCGGTATCCACGTCTTGGGCCAGATGGCGTCGAAAGGCTTTGGCGTTTACACGGCGGATACCGTGCTTGGCCCGGACAATCGG
>JBHIAO010000898.1:0-1763 GCA_046758565.1 Anaerolineae bacterium | reverse complement strand
GATGACCCGGCGCAGATGCATGCCGAACTGGACAGCTTTCAGGAGTTGTTGAACAGGAACATCCGCGAGGTTCGGCGCTCCATTTTCGCCTTGCGGCCGGTGGCCCTGGATGAACTGGGCTTTTACCCGGCCCTGCGCCAGTTCATCAGTGAGTTTGGGGAACACAATCAACTGCATATTGACCTGCGCATTGCCGGCCCACCGGAGCGGCTGCCGGCCTCCCTGGAGCCCGTGCTGTTTCGCATCATCCAGGAGTCGCTAAACAACATCGCCAAACATGCCCAGGCCGGCATGGTCTGGATCGGTCTGAACCTGGCGTCGCCCGACGCGGTCACACTGAGCGTCCGCGACGACGGCGTGGGTTTTGACCCGGCGATTCTGGAGTACATCGTTCAGCGGGGCCACCTGGGGTTGAAGCAAATGCGGGAGCGAGTGGAGAATCTGGCCGGCACATTCGAGTTGCGCAGTCAGCCGGGAAGCGGGACTGAGATTCAGATTGTCCTGCCGCTGACCGTGAAACGTGAAACGTAAAACGTGATGCGTGAAGTCCTCACGTTTCACGCTTTACGTTTCACGCCGAGGAGGTGTATCGATGTCATCCATCCGTGTGCTCATCGCCGACGACCACCGCATCGTTCGGCAGGGTCTGCGCCATGTGTGTGAGGCTGTGGGCGGTTTCAGGGTGGTCGGAGAGGCAGAGGACGGGCGGGAAGCTGTAAACCTGGCCTGGCAACTGCGACCTGACGTCATCCTGATGGACATCAACATGCCCATCCTGGACGGCGTGCAGGCTACCAGCCTCATCGTCGAAGCCAATCCCGCAGCGCGGGTGATCATTCTTACCATGTACCGACAAGATCGCTACGTGTTTGAGGCGATCAAGGCCGGCGCGCGGGGCTATCTGCTCAAGGACATTGATGAGCAGGATCTGGTAGCTGCCATTCGGGCCGTCCATCTGGGCGATGCGTTGATCAATCCCAGCCTGGCCGTCAAACTGTTGGACGAATTTCGCCGGCTCAGCCAAATGACCGACGAGGCGGAAGACATGGAAGGTCTGACGCAGGGGGAGATGGAGGTATTGCGCCTGGTCGCCCAGGGAGCAGACAACAAGACCATCGCCGAGCAGCTTGCCCTGTCCGAGAGGACGGTCGCCAACCGCCTGAGCACCGTCTACGACAAACTCCAGGTTCACAACCGCACCCAGGCCGCGCTGGCCGCTTTGCGCCGTGGGTGGGCGACGTTGGATCAAGAAGAGTAGATGCTCATAGCGATCGGGCCGGGGGGAGGGCCCATACGCCTCAACTTAAGGCGGGAGCGCCGGTCGAGTAGCGGCTTCAGCCGCGTATCGAGACCAAGCGGCCTGTTGGGAACCCGCTCCCTGGGTCTCGATACGCCTTCGGCTACTCGACCGGCGGTCGCTAGCGCGCTTAAGTTGACGCGTGTGGGGGAGGGCCCGCCGTGCTGGTGAGCGTCACCGTGGTGCCAGTTGCTCGGAGAGCGAGAACGTTGTATACTTGACGTGTCACCATCACTCAGCAGTCCTTGACAGGTGAACCGTAGGAGTCGCGCTATGTCCAGGTGGACTGTCCATGACCGCTACGGCAACGAAATCTACATGACCCAAGAGCGGTGGGACTACATCCTCCGCTATCACGACGAGCTAGATGGTCTCTTGGATGACCTGCTGGACACGCTGCGAAAGGGTCGGCGACGGCAAGAGCCGGCGAATCCCAACAAGTACAAGTACTATCGACGCTGTGATG
>JBHIAO010000897.1:0-1774 GCA_046758565.1 Anaerolineae bacterium | reverse complement strand
TGAGCTCTACCGGCCTTCCCAGAAGTCCACCCCTCTCGTTGACCAGTTTGGCCCAAAATTCGTAACCATCCTTGTGCAACTGCCCCGGGATAGCGAACCCACCGGTTAGTGGCAACGAGGCGCCGATGCGGATGGGCTCGGCGGCCGGAGCTTCGGTGGGAGGCGGGGCTTCGGCCGGCGCTGGCGGCGCTGGCGCCGCGCAGGCTGCCAACGATAGAGACAGAATGATGATCCCTGCAATCAACAGATTGGTGCGTTTCATTGTTTCACTCTCCTCCTTCTTAGTGCTTCGGGACATGTCAACTTCTCGTGTCCTTGAAAGTCACTGTGGTAATTAGCTCAAGCGTCCCCTCCTCTCTCTACGTAGTCGCAGGGTCTGGTAGTCGCGTAGTCCGGCAGTCGCATAGTTCAGCCGCCACGTCCTCGACTACCAGACCACCAGACTACTAGACTACCCGACCACTTAATCTAAGAGCGCTAAGGGCTCCTCTATCAGATCCACCAAGATGGCCAGGAACTGCGCCCCTCGCGCACCGTCCACCACGCGATGGTCGCAGGACAGGCTGAGCACCATCATGGGCTGCACGGCCGGCTGGCCATTCACGGGGACCACGCGCTGGGCGATGCGGCCCACAGCCAATACAGCCGCCTGTGGCGGGTTGACGATGGCGTTGAAGGCATCCACCCCGTACATGCCCAGGTTGCTGATGGTGAACGTCCCGCCACGAATATCCTCCGGCCGCAACCTCCCCGTCTGGGCACGATCCACCAACTCATCACGGCGAGCCGCAATTTCACTCAGGCTCAGCTTATCCGCCCGCTGGATAACCGGGACAACGAGCCCTTCTTCGACAGCCACTGCCAGCCCAACGTTGATCTCGTCGTTCAGGGTGATCGTCCCCTCGTTCCACGCTGCATTGAGGCGCGGATGTTCACACAACGCTGCCGCCACGAGCTTCACCAGCAAATCGGTGTAGGTGATCTTCGTGACTCGCTTCTGAACCATCTCGCGCCAGGTGATCAGCCGGCTTGCGTTGACCTCGCGGAGCAGGTAGAAATGCGGCACGCTGGTCCAGCTCTGGGTTGTCCGCTCGGCCATGACGCGCCACACATTGCTCAGCGTGAGTGCCTCGGGGGCGGCGGCTGGTGTTGGCGAGAGATCCACGGCTAGCACATCCGCAGCCAGCACTGCGCCCTCGGGCCCACTGCCGGCCAGGGTTGCCACGTCCAGGCCCCGCTCGCGGGCGAGACGGCGGGCTTTCGGCGAGGCGGGGGTCCGTCGCGCGCCATCATCACCGGATCTTTGATTCTCAAGGTATGCCAGCACGTCGGCCTTTTCGATCCGCCCACCCTCGGCTTTCACCAGCCTCAGATCCAGGTTGTGCCTGGCCGCGATACGCGCTGCCACCGGACTGGCGATGATGCCGGCGTCGCGGGTTGATTCGGTCCCGGCTGCCGGCGTCGAAGGCGCTGGCCGGGGCGAAGGCAGCGGAGGAGCCGTGGGGGGCAGTGCAGAGGGCTCCAGCGCTGTTTCGCCCGGAGCCAGAACCACGGCAATCACCTGACCCACAGGCACCTCGTCACCGTCGGCAGCCGTCACGTTGGCCAGGATACCAGAGGCCGGAGCCTCGATTTCGACCGTGACTTTGTCGGTCTCGATCTCCATCAACGGCTCACCCTTCGCAACCGCCCCACCTTCGGGCTTGAGCCACTTCAACACTTTCCCCGTTTCCTGCGCTATCCCCAGCGCAGGCATGATGACGTTCGTGGCCAA
>JBHIAO010000896.1:0-1776 GCA_046758565.1 Anaerolineae bacterium | reverse complement strand
TCGCTGCCATGATGCTCAGGCGGCGTATCACGTGACAACGGTATGCGAAGCTTGCTCCGCTACCCCCCGATGGGTAGACGTTTGACAGATCGGACCGCATGAGTATAATTAGAAGACATAAGTCGCGCCACTTTTGGCCTTCATCGCAACCTTATCGCACTTTATCGGAACCAATCCTTCGCCCTTGACAGGGCAGAAGTCGCACCGGGGGGGCGTTCATGTATCGGCGACTCTAATCAAGCCGGCAAATTTCTCGGCCCACACCGAGAAGCAGCCGGCTGTTTTGTTGCCTGACGGCGGCCAGCAGGTACACTCGCCGTACTTACAGAACGCCCAACAATAGCGAGCGGTGCGGCTTCCGTAGTCAACTTGCCACGGCGCAGATCCCCTGCCGAACTTGACTGCTCATCCGTTGGTCTGACATTCGTCCTTCATTCTCTGTCGTTGGTCGTTCGTTGACGGTCGTTGGTCGGGAGCTACGGGAGGGTGGCCCACGGCAACAGACGAAAGGAGGCAGTGAGATGGTAAAGATGGAGCATAGCCTGGTGATAAACCGGCCCGTTGAAGAGGTTTTCGCGTTTCTGACCAGGCCTGAGAATGGCCTGCAGTTTCGGTCGTCGCTCGTGGAATCGGTGCAGATATCCGAGGGCCCGATGAGTGTGGGCACAAGGCTCCGAGAAGTAGAGCAGTTTCTGGGCCGGCGGATCGAGTCCACCATTGAGGTCACGGCGTATGAGCCGAACAAGACGTATGGCATCGAAGCCGCTTCGGGACCCATGCCGTTCGAAATGAAGGTTGACTTTGAGGCGGTTGAGGGAGGCACAAGGCTCACCGTCACAGGTCAGGCGGAGATGGCTGGCCTCTTCAAGCTGGCTGAGCCCGTCGTCGCCCGCATGACCAAGAGGGCTGTTGAAAGCGACTTTGCCAACCTGAAGGACGTGCTGGAAGCCGGGGCTGAGGGCGGCGTCTGACTGCTGACGGCGCACTCAGGGGCAGCGTGTTCATCTATGTGGGCCACCCTCCCGTTTCCGATCGTTGGGACACTACAACGAATTTGGAATAAAACGGATGATTGTGGAAGAGAAAGATTCGTTGCTTTCTCAATTCGTTGTAGTGCTGCGAGGGACCCGTCAGACTTTTGGAGCTCTCTACCCCGAACGGAGGTGATCAACGATGAGTACCTGGTTCTAGTGAAGCCACACGTACCGTTTGCAGAAAGTCCAAATCGAGCTCAGACATCCGCTGAGCAATGACACGCAAGGAGGAATACAAATGCGATTCAATCGACTCGTTACAGCCGTTGTCATCCTGTTGGTGACGCTGATCCTGGGCGCGTGCCAGCCGGCGACACCCACACCAGCGCCCACGCCCGTCCCCGTGACGGAAGAAAACAAGGCCGTCGTCCGGCGCTTGTATGACGAACTGTGGAATCAGGGGAATCTGGCTATCGTGGACGAACTGGTCGCTGCTGACTTCGTTGACCACAATCCCGATCCCGGCCAACCACCCGGCCCCGAGGGTTGGAAACAGTCCGCCACTGTGTCTCGCGCTGGCTTCCCCGACCTCCAGGTCACGATTGAGGATATGGTCGCTGAGGGTGACAGGGTGACGCTTCGCCTGAAGGGGAGCGGTACCCATACAGGCGAGTTTGCGGGCATACCCCCTACCGGCAACCAATTTTCGGCGGGCTGGGTAGACGTTGTGCGCGTCGAGGACGGCAAGATCGCAGAACGCTGGGGCCAGTTTGACGCACTGGGCTTCCTCACCCAACTCGGC
>JBHIAO010000895.1:0-1783 GCA_046758565.1 Anaerolineae bacterium | reverse complement strand
GTCAGCCATGGGGAATCGAAGGATGGGCACCGATGTGCGACTCATCCTGCCGGGGGATGGGTGTCTGCTCTGTTGGGGCGGGGTGGCGAACCCACAGACGGCGTTGGCGCAGTGGCGGACGGGGCAACAGCCGCGTCGCCGATGGAATGAAGAACGGGCCGGCTCGCTGCGCAGCCTCAATGCCATCGCTGCTCACATCGGGGTGCGTCTCCTCGAAGACCTCGTCGCCGGCCGCGTGACACAGTCAGTGTGGCATCGATTCGAAGTGGACGAACGCGGGATCCCGAGGTTGCGATCTGTTTCCTCCTCCCGCCGCCCCGCCTGCCCTCTCTGCTCCCCCCTCGGTATCGGCGATTTGCTGGGGCACGAAACCGGAATTGAGCCTGCTGGGCGAGTAGGGAGTACCTCCACTCTGACGCTGCAAAGGGTATCGTAAAGCGTAAAACGTGAAACGTAAGGACCCACTGTAGGAACGGTTACGTTTTACGCATTACGCTTTACTTCGTGTCAGTTTCGCTCCTCCTATCTGCGATAAGGGTGTGAAGGCACAAAATCAGACCCTTGCAGACAGAGTGAAGGAGGTACACAAAATGGCAGAAAAGGCTCATCCGGAACCCACCACCAACGACGGCATCGGCTATTGCGTGGGGGGCGTGGTTGCCCTGATCGTGGGTTACTTCGCTCTCGGTATTGTCATGGGGCTGCTGGCTGTCCACCTGGGCAACCGGGGCATCGAGCATGGAGCGACCACTTTCGGCACGATCGTCAAGGTAGGTGGCTGGTTGGAGACCATCCTCACCGGCGTCGGCATCGTGGCGATGATTGTGGGTGCGTATTAAGAGCAAGGCAGCGGAGCTGAGCAATGATGCAGATCTTGGACTTAGACAACATTGGCATTCTTGATCAGGTAGATCCGGTCGAGTATCTCCACGACCTGGCCCGCCGGCAGCACGAACCCGGCTTACTCATCCAGCGCGAGCCGCTGGCAGTCGTGATGAAGGAGTTGGGTGCTAAGGGGATCTCGGTGCCTGACCCATTCGAACCCTACCAGATCCACCTGCCGCTCTACATCGGTGCGACCACCCCGCAGGCCAAGAGCGAAGTGCCCCACTGGCACGCCGACCAGGCCGAGGCCTACGTGCTCATGGAAGGAGAGGCAGAACTGCTCGCCAGGTACCGGTGGGACGACGATAGCTGGGTGCGGCAGCTGGGACGGGCAGGGGATGTGCTGGTGGTGCAGCCTGAGGTCTGTCACTGGTTTCGCTGGCTCTCGGCCGACGGATTGGCGTTGGTCTTCAAGGCGCCACAGCGGGCAGGGGTGGGGCGGTTCCCGGCGGGGAAAGTGGTGTGCAAGTTCTGCCCACACTACAAGCGCGGCTGTGTGCTGCCCGCCGGCTTCGCGTCGTACGAGTGAAGCGCAAGGCCGGCGTGGTGTGCGGCTAAGACCTCAGGCGTAGGCCCGGCCAAGACGGGTAGGCCGTCGTATTGCCCGCAGGACCATCTCGCCATAGCGTATCCCCTGAATCGTCACCCCACCCGGCGAAGCTCGGTTGAGGCGGTCCATAAACCGCCAACCTTTTCGGGATAGGGTGGCGCGAGGGCGTGACGCTCTAATGGTGGCGGTCTACAAAACGCTGGGCGCCCCTTTGCTCTCAGCGTAGATACCGCCTGTGTGGCCAAGTACGAGCCTGATGCCGAGGGGCGATACCAGGTGCCTCAGGTCTGGACCGCCTCCCAGCTTCAGGGACGGCTCTTGCTCAGCAGCCAGGAGGTCAGTTTTGAC
>JBHIAO010000894.1:0-1784 GCA_046758565.1 Anaerolineae bacterium | reverse complement strand
TCGCATATCTGGCTCCGTCGGCACTCCCCCTGTACTCTAAACCACAGTTCGACACTGGTACACTCCAGGCCGGCGTTCTGGATGTACAGCACGCTGTCCCATCCGCGCCAGCCGGCATACACCACGGGCGCGTAGTACGCAAATCCCCCGAATAGCGGATCGAACCGGCCCAGCTCTCGGCCCCGAACCCCGGTGTAGGCGTCGACGAACCACGGGCCAGCTTCGGTCCGACAGCGTCGTGTTACATCAACGGCGATCGTCTGGCTGGGAAAGGCGGCGAAGTTGAAGTCCGGATGGCCCCGGCCGGGATCCCATTCCCCTCGCTGGTCGAAAGCAAGTCGGAACCGACGGTATTCCTCGCAGTCGGCCAGAACCTGGTCGAACAGAGCGTCACACAGCGCGTCGGCGAAGACGTCTTGGCCATCTTTGAATGCCGGATGCGGCTGGCCGAAGGCGGAAAATGCGGCTCCGGCGCGCGCGTTTGAGGGCAGTTGCTCCGAGCCTAGATGCCAACTGGTGCCTGGCTTCAGCAGGCCGGTGCATGCGACGTCGAACGGGCCAGTGCATTGGGGCGGACAATTACCGGCGTCGCCCCAGAACAGGACGATGGCCTTGGCGGACATCGCCCCCAGGTTCTGGATATCAATGGAAGTATCGCAGGTTGCCGTTTCGCTCACGGCGTCCAGGCTGGGTAGTTGGGCCAAACGCCCGGTGCGGGGCCGGCCGTTGTCCGCGCCGATGGTCGCCGGCCACTTTTCAAAATCAGCCCGGTCATCATCGGAGTCCTGACCATCGGGTACCCGAGCGATAGCTTCGTCGTAAATCGTGAGGGCATCGCCGTTCTGTTCGGGTCCGGGTGCGCCATCCCCACCGTCTTCTTCAAAATCGTCGCCAATCTCGACGTCGTCAACCACATGCCCGCTGCCATCGCGCAACTGAAGGTAGACGTCGTTGTTGAGAACCCCCTTCGGGTTCCCAATCACCAGACGTTCCCCGGGCCGAAAATTGGTCAGGGATCCGCCGGCGCTGAACTGAAAGACCGCTGAACCCTCCCCCAGAACCTCCGTGTCGGGTGTGGTGTCATTCATCACCAGGGACCAGCCGGTTAGATCGATGCTGTGCCGGGTTGTGTTGAGCAATTCCACCCATTCGTCGGTTGAGGTGACCCCGCCCGAGCCTGGCACCGCGTTGAACGGAATGCCATCGCCGCCGGCGCTGTCGTTCCAGTCCTGCTGCGGATCCGTCACCACTTCGTTGATCAGGACGGCGCCCTCCGGGGCTGGGGTCGGGGTCGAGGTTGGCGTAGTCGTGGGGGTTGGTGTCACCGTGGGCGGTGCCGCGTCGTTGCTGTAACCGATAGAGGCCGGCTGCTGTACGAAATCGGCCACGTCATCATCCGTATCGACTCCATCCGGCATTCGAGCGATGACCTCGTCTTCCGGCCCGGTGGCGTTGCCGTCCGTGCCTGGTGCCGGTGCACCGTCATCTCCGTCGCCCTCAGGGTCGAACCCGATTTCGACATCGTCGATGACCGCTCCGGTGACATCCTTTAGGACGATGAAGACAGCATTATTCATTGCCCCGCTGCCGGCCACATTGCCCAGGAGCAGGCGATCACCGACCTGTGTATTCGTAAAGCTGCCCGTGCCGAGGTACCTGGACACCTGGAATGCCCCTGAGCTCGTCAGGTCTCCCGTTAGCGGTGAGGTGTCGAGCAGCTCGATGGTCCAACCAGCAAGGTCCAGGCCCGATGTCCTGATCAACAGTTCCACCCATTCATCGAC
>JBHIAO010000893.1:0-1786 GCA_046758565.1 Anaerolineae bacterium | reverse complement strand
CGGTAAAGCCAACCGTGGGGGCCCGATGCCGGCTCCCAGAAAGGCTGGTTGAACAGCAGGGGCGGCGCAGTGGCCATCAGGACGGCCAGCGCGACGACGGCCGGCGTGTAGTACCGGGCGAAGGTATCGACCCACCGCTGCGTTGGTGCTTTCTGCACCTGGGCCTCTTCCACCATGTGGATGATGCGGCTCAAGGTGTTGTCCTCAGCCCGGTGCGTAACGACGATGTCCAGCGCCCCACTCTGGTTGATGGTTCCGGCGAAGACCTCGTCGCTTGGTGCCTTGGACGCCGGCATGCTCTCGCCTGTGATGGGTGACTGGTCTACGATCGATTGGCCATTCACGACGCGGCCGTCCATCGGGATGCGCTCGCCGGGCCGCACCAGAATGACATCACCCACGAGCAACTCCTCCACCGGCACCCTTTTCCCTTCCTCCCCCGCTCCTCTGCTCCTCTGCTCCCCCGCTCCCCCGCTCCCCCGCTCCTCTGCTCCTCTGCCCCTTGGCTCCCCTGCTCCCCTCCTCAGCAGGGTGGCCTCGGCCGGCGCCAGCTCCATCAGGCTGCGGATGCTGTTGCGTGCCCGATCCATGGTGTAGCCCTCCAGCGTCTCGCCCAGGCTGAACAGGAACATCACCAATGCCCCCTCTTCCCAGGCGCCGATGAAGACGGCGCCTACCGCGGCGATGCTCATCAGGAAGTTGATGTCCAGCGCCCGGCTGATCCACAGACCTCTGACCCCCTTCTGGGCAGCGTAGTACCCGCCAGCCACGATGGCGCTGCCATAGGTTGCGTGAACGATGGTGCTGTGGACACCCAGCCAGTCCAACGCGAAGGCCATGCCGGTCAGAAGGCCGGCCACGAGTGTCATGGTATCTCGGCGCCGGCGGCGCATGAAGCTGAACAGTCCGATAACGCCGCCAGGCTGATGGCGCCCCGGCTGGTGGCTGTCGGTTGCCACATCGTAGCCCAGCTCGCGGATCCGCCGGATGATGGTGCTCTCATCCACGGCTGTGGCGTCGTAGGACAGGTTCATCTGGGCAGAAGTGAAGTTGACCGTGCAACTATTGACGCCGCTCAGCCGGCCGACGCCTGTCTCTAACTTCGCCGCGCAGTCGGCACAGTCCATGCCGTCGATGGTGAGTTTGAGGTGTCGTGATGTTGTCATAATGATTGCGACCAGGATACCGATATATGAATAATCGTTCATATGTTAGCAAATCTGCGCGTGTTTGTCAAGCCATCGAAATGGCGGATCAAAGGCCCTCCCGAAGTACAAGATCGTAATGCTCAGACCGCCGACCGTCGACCGCCGAAACAGCTCAGGTAGTCCGTATTCTGCTGCGGTCTGTGGTCCGGGTGTCGGCTAGTTACTTTCAGTCAGGCCGAGATCTAGTTGGGAAAGCTCTGACGGCGGGCATAGTTGCGCCGAAATCCGTCGTGTGATACAATACAGCTATACTCCCCGCGTGAATCTCCTGTTGCTACTGCCATTGCAGTGAAATGGATGGAACGGTGTAATGCACAAGACCAACGTCGTGTCGATGGAGTTCCACATCTCTCGCGAGGCGCGAGACCGCTACGAGTTTGACGAGAAGCTGTTCTCCCTGACAGGAAACGTGGTCTTCGCCAACTTCCACGCTGCCCGGGTGTTCGCGCAGAAAATGAACGAGAGGCGCGATCTGGTCAGTTTTCCGGAGCAGGTAGTGCGGGCCGGCCAGATCAACGCTATAGGGCTTATTGACGAGATCTTGCACTACGTGGTCGGTCTGTATCGCCAGCGAGAGA
>JBHIAO010000892.1:0-1789 GCA_046758565.1 Anaerolineae bacterium | reverse complement strand
GCTGGTGGTGGAATAAGATTCATTTCTTCATCAGGCCTAACCGGCCTAGCTCCTCCTCTACCTCCGACCAGCGCGGCCCCCTCGCCTCCACCTCCTCCCGTTCGTACCACTTGAAGAAGGCGACGGCGATGAAAGACCACAGGATGAAGCTGCCCAGGAGCTTCATGATCAACCCGGCGATCTGCTGATCGCTAATGGGCGAGATGCCCCAGATACGTGGCGCCTCGGCGTAGACAGGATAGACGACGCGGTCGGAGAAGGTGATGAAGGAAGCCATGACCGCGGGCAACAGCGATTGCAGGAACAGGTAGCCCATCTGCAGGGGATAGGAGAGGCGGGGCAGCTCCGGCAGCGGGCTCAGGATTGGCCACCACATCAGCAAACCTGACCCCACCAGCAACACGTGCGCGAACAGATGAAACCACCACTGGCGCACCTGCAGATCTACCGTGGGCGGCAGGTGTAACAGCAGTAACATCACGTTGAAGAGGGCAAAGGCAACCAGCGGTCGGGTGAGCAGGCGAGCCGCCTGCATCATCCGTGGGCCCCGCAGCAGGGCCTGCCATAGCCAGGCCGGCGTCCCCATCAGCAGGAGGGGCGCCGCCACCAGCGTGAGCAGCACGTGCTGCAGCATGTGGGCGCTGACCAGATAGTTTTCGCTCAGTTCGTGGAGGGGTGACCCCGAAGCGGCGTAGATGGTCAGAACGCCCAGGGAGAAGGCGACCACCTGACTGCGCTTGACCCGACCGGCATCGGAGATCCGGAGGCGGAGATGCCTCACGGTATATAGGTATGCCCCCTCCAGCAGGAGGCATAGAAGCACCACATCGGGATGCAAATCCCAATCCAGCCACTGGTACCCGCCAATATGTAGCAGCGGCAAAGCCTATCCCCCTCTAGGGACAAGAGTAGCGGCCGTCAGGCACTCCCTCTCTTTTCCCTTTTAGACTAACCCAGCACTGAGGCTAGCCAGCACAATGACAAAGATTGCCACGGCCAGCACCAGCCCACCCACAAAAAATCCCGAAAACAGGCGACTATCGAACCTCAAATGCATGAACCACAGCGCTACAAGGCTGAACTTAATCGCCGAAAGCACGATGAGAAAGCCAATCAGGACCCCCTGCTCCAAATCCGTATAGAATAGCGCCACCTCAACTGCGGTCACAACCGCCAGCGCCAAACCGATCTTGGCGTATTCCAGCGGGCCTGGATGGGCCCGTTCTCGCGGGACGGCAGCTTCCCGCGCATGCTGGGGCTCTACATCCTGCACATCGGTGACGGCAGAGTCCGTCTGGTCGTCACCTCTTGGCCTCTTTATTCCTCTATAGTCCGCCAGTGTCATCGGCCGCTTCCTCCGCCCGTCAGGGCTGGATCAGGTAGACGAGGGTGAAAATGACGATCCAAACTATATCTACGAAGTGCCAGTACAAGCCGGCTAGCTCCACGTTGAGGCTGTTAGCCTGCGTCAATCGACCCCGAAGCGCCATGGCGAACAACGAGAGGAGTATCAGGACTCCAACCGTCACATGGGCGCCGTGAAAGCCCGTCAGCACGAAGAAGGTGGTGCCGAACAGGTTGGAGCTCAACGAGAGGCCCTCATTGTAAAACTCGGTAAACTCGAAGGCCTGGCCACCCACAAAGGTGATGCCCAACAGAGCTGTAGCCAGCAGCCATATCCGCAGCCCTCGTTGGTCCCCTCTTTGGATCGCTGCCAGCGCCAGCACCATGGTGACGCTGCTCATCACTAGCACGAAAGAGCTGATGGAGGTGAAGGGGATGTCAAAGA
>JBHIAO010000891.1:0-1796 GCA_046758565.1 Anaerolineae bacterium | reverse complement strand
TGCTGACGTCGGGCAGTTCGTCCCGGGTGACAATCCAGGGCCCGACCGGGGCGCCACTGAGGAAGGATTTACCCTGACCAAAGCGAATCTGAAAGCGGCCCTCGTCCCAGGGGATAATCTGCTGGTCGCGCAGCGAGATGTCGTTGACGATCGTATAGCCGAAAATGTGGTCGAAGGCTCTCTCTAGCAGGATGTTTCGCCCTGCCCGGCCGATGACGATCCCCAACTCAACCTCGTAGTCGTACTTCTGGGAAAGCTGCGGGTCGTAGTAGACCGGTTCTCCCGGGCCGATCACAGCCGACGTCGACTTGAGAAAGAACTCGACTTCGCTCGGTTTGCCCCGCCTGGTTTCATCCAGGTGATCGTAGAAATTGGCTCCGCCCATGATCAGCACCCGGGGCTGAATCGGGGCCAGTAGCCGGCATTCGGGCCACGGATGCCGGAAGGGGCCGTCGTGCCGCCGTCCGTACTCGTAGGCCTGTTGGCCGGCCTGCCAGGTTGGCTCGCCGGCCTCGAGGTAGCCCACCATGTCGTCTGGGAGGCGGGCTGCGGCCAGCTCTCGGGCCAGGGTTACATCCATTTCGGCGGCCCAGGACGCCGCCAGTGCTGCCCGCAGGTCGACCACGAACTCACCGGTGCTCGCCCCCAGGCGGGGTCGCTCGTTCTGGGTGGCGAAGGTGATCAGCTTCATTGTCCTGCTCCTTTCACCATCGAGTCCATCACCTGGGTCTCGAGCCGACCAATCCCGTCGATTTGGGCGACGATGCGGTCGCTGGCGGTCACCGGCCTGACCTCCCCCCCGGCCGTGATGTGCGGATCGCCGGCCGCGTCAGGCCCGTAGGTTGCGCCATACGGCACGCCGCTGGTGCCCAGAATCTTCGGTTCGAGGGGGAAGAAGGTCGATAAATAGCTACTGTACTCGGCAATTGACCGCCACAGATCCACGGGGCGATACTCAACTTGTAGCTTTTCATTGATATAAAGTTTGATCGAGACGTTATCGACATCTGGCAGCTCATCGCGAGTGACGATCCACGGTCCCAGGACGCCTGACGTGTCGAAGGAGGCACCTTCCCCGTAGCGCGTGTGGAACATGGTGGTTCCCTCCCAACCAAAGATCAGCCGCTCTGCATCAATCAGGTCAAGGAAGATGGTGTAGCCAAAGATGTTGTTCAGGGCCTCTTCCGGGGACACGTGCCGACCACCGCCGGCAAAGATGATACCCAGCTCAGCTTCGGGCAGCAGGTGGGCGATATTGGGTTGGGTGACTACAGCTTCTTCAGGGCCAATGACCGCGGTGGGTGGTTTGATATAGAATTCTGAGAAGGGGTAGAGTTTGGCTCCAGGCGTTGTTGGCCTGGGGCCGGCGGCCATGATAGTCTGTGGGACCAACGGTCGTTCCAGACGAACTTCGTCTAACTTGTATCGCACCCGCGCTTGCCAGGCCGGTTCCTGGTCTGGCAGGCCTTGAGCATACAGGAGGGCTTGTTCAGCCGCCTCCCCACTCACGGCGTAACGTTCCAAAAGAGCTACCATATCATTGGGGAAGGTTGCGCCAGCGATGCGTTCGGCGGCCCCGTCACCTTTTGCCTCACGCAGGTACCGGGCGTAAGCTCGCTGCAAGTCAACGATATCATTGTCGCTTACAGCGCCGATACGTGAACAGCCATCGTACGTGAATGTCGCCAGTTTCATTGGTAGCGTTCTCCTTGTGCACGCGTAACTACTCAGCTCCCCTGCTGCTATGCCTCGGCGCTTTCGTTCAACCTGACCATATCAACGGGGGCATCTTGACT
>JBHIAO010000890.1:0-1802 GCA_046758565.1 Anaerolineae bacterium | reverse complement strand
GTGGCGTCTAAGGTGACGCGAACACTGCCCGGCGTCCGGCCGACCAGCCCGCTGTTGAGCCGGAAGTCCCAACTGTTCGCACCGCTGGGCCATTGGCCGATCTCAGCCCGATCATCCCCGGTGAAATCGGCCACCCACCGACTGGCGCTCGTGGGGTCGGCGAAGCTGCCCAGATAGTTGGACACGCCCTTGAAGTGCAGGCTGCTATCCTGCGCCACTTGTGAGAGTTGGATGTCCCAGCCGCCCTGGCCGTCGTTGAGGGTGCTGTTCCAGCCAGCCACGTCGGTGTCACCATCGCCATCGAAGTCAGCCACCATCATCTGGCCCGCATCGCCGCCAGCGAAATTCCCCAGGTCGTTGCTCACCTGGTGGAAGGTCAGCGATCCGCCTGAAACGCCTTGCGAGACGCGGAAATCCCAGGTCTGGCTGGGCGGGTTCCAGCCCGCCACATCGCCACGCCCATCGCCGTCGAAGTCACCGAAGATCATGGCATTGCCGTCGCCAGGGTTCCAGGCGCCCAGGTTGTTGCTCGCCTTCTGGAAGGTTAGCGTCCCATCTGAGACCCCTTGCGAGAGACGGAAATCCCATTCGTTGCCGGCCGGATTCCATCCGGCGATGTCGGTGGTGCCGTTGCCGTCGAAGTCGCCGAACATCATCGGGTTCTGCTTGCCGCTGTTCCAGTTGCCCAGGTTGTTGCTCACCTGCCCGAAGCCGATGGCACCTCCCAGGCTCACCCAGTCCACCATCAGGGAGGGAGACTCTGCGCAGGCGCCAGGGATCCCGTAGCCGTTGACGTACCACACGCGCAGTTCCACGTCTTCTACGGCTGAGTCCACGGTGAAGTCAATCTGGAATTCCTGCCAACCTCGAGGGATGTCGGTGCCTTTCAGTGAGAGGCTCCCCAACGTGTGCTGGCCACCGTCGTAGGTGACGTCCACGTCGGCGAGATCGTAGAACCACCAGACCCCTCCCGGGGGCTCGAAGGTCTGCAGGCGGAAGGTGGCTCGATAGGCGCCCGGCATCAGGCCGACGTAGGGGCCATAGACCATCGCGTCTCTGGAGCCGCAGGCTCGGTCGCCGTCATAGCCGACCTGCCAGTCGCTGTCCACCTGCTGGCCGATGGCGTGCTGCAGGGCAGGGTCTGAGCCTTGCCAGCGCCGATACGGGGCGCCGTCGATTGTAGAGAGTTGATGGGACAGGCGCGTGTCCCAGGTCTCCGCATCACCGTTCCAGCCGGCGAGGTCGGTGCGACCGTCGCCATCCCAGTCGCCCAGCCACATGATGCCGGTATCGCCACCGGCGAAACCGGCAATGTCGTTGCGCACCCGGTTGAAGCTCAACGTGTTGTCTGAAACCCCCTGCGAGAGCCGGAAGTCCCAGGCGCCCGCCTGGCTGTTCCAGCCGGCGATGTCTTGCTTGCCATCGCCGTCCCAGTCACCCTGCAGGGTAATCGTCCGATCCCCTCCGGCAAATGGGCCGATGTCATTGCTCACTGAGGAGAAGTCAAGCAGTTCCCCTTTCAACTGTGCTGTGAGGGTGATGGGGCCGTCTGGCAGGGAGAGGTCGAGTACCGAGCTGAACGTACCGTCACCCTGAACCCCGGCTTCGCCGACCTCGGCCCCGTTGATGCTGAGGGCGACGTGATCTGTCGTCTCACCACCGGGCACGTAGCCGGTGACCGGCAGCGATGCCCCGACGTAGGCTTCCGGCGGCGGTGATTCGATGACCGGCACTCCTCTGGCAACCTGGACGGTGAAGCCGGCAGCCGGCGCGGTGACTACGTTGCCGAGGGCATCGCTGGC
>JBHIAO010000889.1:0-1812 GCA_046758565.1 Anaerolineae bacterium | reverse complement strand
GTGATTTTAGTCGTACTTTGGTGGCGGGGGTAGTGTGATGTGATAAGGAAAACAGCAATGAAGCGAAGTACCGACCGCATTCTTACGACGTTTACTGGCAGCTTGGCGCGTCCGCCAGACCTCCTGGAGATGATGCAAGCCAAAGAGAGCGGCAGGCCCTACGACCATATGGCTTACAAAGAGCGGGTAAGCAGCGCGGTTGCCGAAGTCGTGCGCAAGCAGGTCGAGGCCGGCGTGGACATCGTGTGCGATGGGGAGCAGGGGAAGTCGGGCTTCTACACCTACGTCAGCGAGCGACTCACCGGCTTTGAGCTGCGCGAGGTAACAGCGCGAGCGGGACCGTGGGCAGGATCGCGAGAGGCCATGGCGTTCCCGGAGTACTACCAGCGGTACGCACAGGGGCCCGCGCGCAGTGTTGCCGCCCCCTTCGGAATGGTGTGCACCGGGCCCATCTCATACAAGGGACAGGCGGCATTACGGACGGACATCGACAACCTCACGGCCGCCCTCCGGGGGCTGCAGGTCGAGGAAGCGTTCATGCCTGCCACTTCTCCCACCAACATCGAAGGCTCGAGACGGAACGAGTACTACCCAACGCAGGAAGCCTACCTCTACGCCATCGGCGATGCCATGCGCGAGGAGTACCACAGCATCGTTGATGCTGGCTTCCTGCTACAGATAGATGACCCTCGGTTGGTGAGTTACTATGGTTCGAATCCGGGGGTGAGTCTGGAGCAATGCCTTGAGTGGGCCGAACTCCGGGTCGCGGTGCTTAACCACGCCCTCAGGGATATCCCGCCAGACAGAGTGCGCTTTCACACCTGCTACGGCATCAATATAGGCCCCCGCATCCATGAAGTGGCCCTGAAGGACGTGGTCCATCTCTTGCTGCAGATCAATGCCGGCGCCTACTCCTTCGAGGCGGCCAATCCGCGCCACGAGCATGAGTGGCACGTCTGGGAGCGCGTCAAGCTGCCTGAGGGGAAGGTGCTTATTCCCGGGGTTATCTCGCACACCACCAACATCGTGGAACACCCGGAGCTGGTGGCCGAACGCATCGTAAGATATGCCAACCTCGTGGGACGAGAGCGCGTCATCGCAGGAAGCGACTGCGGATTCTCCTCGCAAGCCACCACCGAGCCGGAAGTCCACCCCACCGTCGTATGGGCCAAGTTCCAGGCGATGGCCGAGGGTGCACGGCTGGCCACCAAGCAGCTCTGGAAACAATAGGGATCAAGCCTCAACCGGTAGAAAGTTTCTGAAAAATTTGGTAACAGGTTACCTCTATTCCAATGGTTTTGACGCTTAGAATCATACATATCTATGCTGCCGCGACTCTCGTTGGATCGGTTATCTTTAACTATTTCTTTTTGCGCCCGGCGTTAACCCTTATCCCTGTGCCCCATGCAGTCGTCATTGCTCAGAGAGTCGGGACTCTCTTTACCTATTTGGGGTGGACCGCTCTGAGCCTTCTCCTCCTCAGTGGCGCTCTGCGCCTTCATTACAACGAAGACCTGGCCCAAATTTTCACGCTCGAGCTCTACACGACCAGCTACGGTCGTGCACTTGGCATGATGATCTTTTTCTGGTTCCTCACCGTGGTGAGCTCCACCATCATGACCTTCGTCCTCCGACCGAAGCTGATACAGAAGCTGTCGGTCGCCGCCAACCCTACCCTCGCTGACGTGGAGAAGAGACGGGCTGCCCAGATAGCAGCATCCCTCTGGGTGGATCGGCTCCAGATAATCATCGTGTTCACCTCTTCGATGGCGCTTATCGCCGGCGCATCAGCCGTCCACGGCGGGCTCTTCT
>JBHIAO010000888.1:0-1817 GCA_046758565.1 Anaerolineae bacterium | reverse complement strand
TTCTGAATCGTGGGTGTAAAGGGGTCAGTGTGCCACTCATCCAACGGGTCGGCGGGCTGCACGTCGTAGTGACCGTAGACCAAGACGGTCGGGGCTTCGGGGCCAGCCTTTCCCCATTGGCCAAACACCACCGGATGACCTTTGGTGAAATAGATGCGGACGTCTTGAAGCCCAATGGCGACCATCTGGTCGGCCACCCATTGCGCAGCCCGGCGGATGTCGGGTTTGTGCTCGCGGAGTGTGCTGATGCTGGGGATTGATACCAGCTCGATGAGCTCATTCAAATGCTCATCCGCGTGTGAATCGGCGTAGTTGATGGCTGCTTGTGTCATAGGTTACTCCAATTGCGATCAGAAATCGAGTCAGGCCAGATTATATCATCTGAAACGTAAAACGTGAAACCTGGTGCGTGATCCGTGAAAAAACCTTGCTCACGCATCACGTTTCACGCAGTTCCAAATGCCCAATGAGTGCGCCTTGCCCGAAGCAACACTTCTGCCGAAGTTTGGTTTCTCGCTGTGGATTTTGTTTGGTATAATCAGGTGGCCCAGAAAGCGAGGACGTGCTCAATGCTGAAGCTGCAACTGTATCACGAAATGTACTACACGCCAACAGCACCGCTGGCGGAGTTGGAGGCAAATCTCCGGGGCAGTGGCAGCGATGCTGAGACGTACCACCTGCGCGGCATCGCCAATTTCCAGAACTTCGAGTTCCGGGCCGCAACGCACGATTTTAATCACGCCATCGAACTGATGCCCGATTTCGTCGACGCTATCTTCCACCGGGGAATTGTACACGTGGTGCGCGGCCGCTACGACAACGCGATCGAGGATTTCAATAGAGCTATCGCCCTGAAGTCGGATCACGCAGCCGCCTACTACAACCGAGGCCGGCTACGCTACTGGAAAGGCGAAGTCGAAGCCGCAATCAAGGACTTCCAGAAAGTCCGTAAGCTCGACCCTATGCTGGGGCGCGAACTTAATCTTCGGTACGTCATCGGCGAACTTCAGCGCGGCTCGGACGACGACTCTGTACTAGGACAGGTTCAAAGGATCGTCGAGCGGCTTATGGATTTGTAGGGGAAAGGGGAACTAAGAGGAACGAAGGGGAACTTCCGAGTGACTCGCCAGAAGTTCCCCTTCGTTCCTCTTAGTTCCCCTTTAGTTCCTGTCTAGTTCGCTTTCGTTTCCCTCTTCCAGCAACGTACGCGCTCGCTCCTCCAATGGACGGGGTACCTGCACCTCCACCGACCCCAGCCCGCCACCGACCAGACCGAAGACCGTTGCCCCGCTCTCATAGCGCAGAAGAACCGGGATATCCTCAGTTTCCAGCTTGCCCTTGATCACGTGGCCCTCAGGCAAGCTGGCAGCGACGTACACCGTCACGTATGGCGATTGGCCACCAGGGCCGCCGGCCCGTTCCTGGGGTCCCTCGGCCGCCTTCACACGTTCCGGTTTCAGCCACGGCACCCGCAATACCCACCGTCCAACAATACTACTCATTCCCCACCATGCTGACGTGGCACTATGTGATCAGGCTCGTGCTTGTGTAGAGATGCCGGCTGCGGTAGTAGGCAATACTCACAGCGATTGTCAGCCCGTTCTGTTACGAATCGGCGTAGACTGGCTGGCAAGTCAGATGACAATTAGGGCTCCTGCCGTAGCTGCTGTGCCACCTCTGCTTTGAGCATAATGATGACGTGCTCAAGGCGTTGTAACTCATCTAGCTCGAATTGCTCTACTTCTGATAACATCCCTGCTTCATTCAAGGCTAATAGGCGTTGCAGGCGTGCTTGTGCCCGTTCGGATACATGATAG
>JBHIAO010000887.1:0-1822 GCA_046758565.1 Anaerolineae bacterium | reverse complement strand
CTGTGCAACCGGGCAGATAGGTAACACTTAAACCGGGGACATAGGTAACACTTTTATCGGGGTACGCTGGACGCTGTGAGTAAGATCATCCAAGAGGCCTATAACCAAAGGCCCGAAGCGGATAGTCCAATACCGATCGTCCTTTTGCGACAGCCCCACAGGCTCACCCCTGAGGGCCTCGCTGAGGTAGATCTTGTCCCCTCTCCACTTGATCTCTCCATTGGTGCGCACCTTCCGCACCGTCACTCCGACCTCGTAGTCTGGGGCGGATACCTGGCTGGGGTAGGGCCGGAACGACGGGCTGTACCAATGGGCTGGCGTCTGCTGTGCCAGCGCCTCATGCGGCCGCTCCTCGTTGTAGCTCTGGCGAAAGGTGTCAAAGGCTCTCTGCTGCCTTCTTCGGTTCGCCTCAGGAGGAGAAGCCGTCTCTGCCTTCAGCGTCCGGTGCAGCCGCTCCAGCCGTCCGTTTTGCTCCGGGTGACCGGGCTCGATCCTCTCAGGGATAATGCCCAGCTTGACCCACCATATTGCAAGCGGCGACAGGCTCCCCAGACCTACGCTTGCAAAGGGAGGTCCGTTGTCGCTTCTGATGGTCCATGGAAGCCCGTATTCCCGAAAGGCACGTTCCAGGACTCTTTGCACCTGTGGCCCTCTAGGCTGCGGCAGCCCGTTGCACACCAGCAGGTACCGCGAGGCGGCGTCCTGCACGGTGAGCGGGTCTATGCGAGCCCCGTCGCCAGTGCGGATCCACCCCTTGAAGTCGATGGACCAAACATCGTTGGGTCTCTCCGCAGTGGCAAAGGGCTCACTCCACGGTGCAGCACGAAGTCGTCGTTTCCGTCGCCTCACCAGTCCAGCTCGGTCCAGTATGTTCCCCACCGTACTGGGCGCCGGCCAACGCACCTGTGGATCGACTCCTCGAAGCGATGCCACCACCTTCTTCGGCCCCCACGTCGGACGGGCCTTCCTGGCCGCGATCAGCCGCTCGGCTATCGCGCGAGGCGTCTCATTGGGATGACTACGCGGAGCTCGGCTCCGGTCTCCCAGGCCATCCCAGCCACAGGACCGGAATCGCTGGAGCCGCTTGTAGCCCGTCTTGCGACTAATGCCAAATTGGCGGCACGTCTCTACGAAGGTCACTTCCCCTGCCTGACACTGTTCAATGAACCGTTCTTGTTCGTCTTCCGGGCTTGTCTGCTTCCAGGGCAACGCATTCCTCCTGATGGGATCGCTCCCATCTTCGCGCAATGTGTTACCCATGTGCCCGGTCTTTCTGTTACCAATGTACCCGGTCTGTACCCAACCACCTCCTCTCCACGGGGGAGAGGATTGAGGTGAGGGGGAGACACCCGCGGGCTCCGTGCGACTGCCGCTACGGGACCGCGTCCTGACGCGAGCCCGTTGAAGGGCCCAGCGTAGTCGGGCGGAGCATCACGCGACGCTAGACTTGGCGGAAGCTATTGACTACCGCGCTGCTGCAGAACGTTCCCGGACAGCTCCGTGATCCTGTCGATGCGGACGAGGACCGCCACACCCTTCCGCTCGGGGTCGCGATCGAGCTCCGGCTGGACCGTTCGGCCCATCACTTCGTCGCGCGTGGCGCCCGACTCGTGAACGGTGGCGATGCCGTGGAACCGCCAGTTCAGCCGCTTTTCGGGATTGCGGTAGAAGATGACGACCTGGGGATTTTCAGCCACATTCTCTCGGGCCGAACGCATCGACCGCTCCCAGTACGCCAGCGTCTCGCGGTCGTAGACCAGGACGCTGCCCTTCATGCTGATCTGGGGCTCGCCGCTGGCCGATGCCGTCCCTAGAAAGCATG
>JBHIAO010000886.1:0-1834 GCA_046758565.1 Anaerolineae bacterium | reverse complement strand
ACGTTTCACGTTTTACGCAGTTTGGTTGCGGCCAAAGGCTGCGTTAAGTTTTACGCATTACGTTTCACGGTCCGCCATTAGCTTGCTCGTCGGAACAGGAGTATAATGTTGTTGAAGATGATGTCCGATGACTGAGGCACTGCGCTTTTGCAGAGGAGTCGCATGAGCCGCGTCGATTTGCATACCCACACCATAGTTTCGGATGGTACGCTGACCCCCCGCGCGTTGGTGGAGTTGGCTGCTCAGAAGGGACTGGCAGCGCTGGGAATCACGGATCATGACACCACGGACGGGGTGCTAGAGGCCCTGGCAGCCGGCCAGGAACTCGGAATCTGGATTGTCCCGGGCGTGGAGCTCAATACCGACACCGAGGACGGTCACGTTGACATCCTGGGTTACTTTATTGACATAAACAGTGTGGCGCTGCAAGATACACTGTCCAAGATCCGGGATGCGCGCTATCATCGGGCCCGGCAGATGGTGGAGAAGCTGCGCGATCTGGGCCGGCCCATCAGTTTTGACCGGGTCTTGGAGTTGTCCATCGAGGGCGCTGTTGGTCGACCCCATGTCGCTCAGGCGCTGTTGGAGGCCGGCCACGTCTCTACCGTCAGCGAAGCGTTCGAACTGTACATTGGACGCCACGGGCCGGCCTACGCTGACCGCTACCGAATGTCGCCCCAGGAGGCGTGTGTGCTTGTGCGCCACGCCGGCGGCGTGCCCTGTCTGGCGCACCCCACGCCGGCCAGTGATCCGTTCAGCGACCCTAAGAACCTTGATCAGTTGTTGCCGGAACTACGCGACGCCGGCCTCGGTGCCGTGGAGTGCTGCTATCCGGGGTATGCACCGGCAGTCAGTGCATGGCTACTCGAGTTGGCCAATCGCTTCGATCTGGTCCCCACCGGCGGCAGCGATTTCCATGGCGCAATCAAGCCTGACATTGAACTGGGCATGGTCGACGTGCCGCTTGAGTACGTGAAACGGCTGCGGGAGGCGGCTGGGTAGCCAGAGACCCTAAGGGTTTTCGGAAAAGCTCCTTGAAATTGCTTCTGTGGCTCCGCTAAAAGCGATCAGGTTGGGAATTTCTGGCAAGAACCCTCAGGGTCTTTTTGGTTTTGGATGAACCCCTAGCTACGGCGTCTGACCGTAGATGGGGTAGACCCCACCACAACCGTAGTAGTAGTTCGTGCTGGCGCCAGGTGGTGGTGGCGGTGGTGTTGGTGGACCCTCTTGTGGCGGTGCCGGCGGACAGCCCCACCAGAAGTAGAAACGCTCCAGTCGATGGCCGTATCGTAGCTTGCGGGAGTTGATAAGCCGGATCAGGGGTGAATTTGGACAAGATTCGAACCCCTCAGGTACTTCCTCGACTTCAAGGATGAAGGCGTCGCGCGCCGGCACGGAGAAGTAGGCCCAGTTCCGACCATTGTTGGTATTCTTGCGTGCAGTCCGCCGGGCAATCTCTTCGTTCGTTTCAGCGTCTCGGAGAATGAGCACCACCGGCGGGAGCGGTGTGTAGAGCTCGCCGCACCAGTCCGCGTTGTCCCAGTATCCGTTGCAGCCAGGACAGGGAAGGTTGTAGTTGTAGCCGGCGGTGTCCAGAAACACCTCGCCGACGATTTGAACGTAGCGGAGACGCCGTTGTGGCGCTGCGACCGCGCCTGTGGCTGTCAGGAGAAAGCCGGCGGCGAACGCAACGATCAGTGCCAGGATGGTTAAGCCAATACTCTTCCGCATTGGTGTTCTCCCTTCGGTCCGCTGAGGGTGCCTCCCAGGTCTGTAGGACGTATCTTCTCAAAAAGCAGGGGCGAACCCTCCTGCTGTGGCCGGGGGCCGGGCC
>JBHIAO010000885.1:0-1837 GCA_046758565.1 Anaerolineae bacterium | reverse complement strand
TTCCGTGCCCGTGTCTAATTTCTGAACTTGTCATAATGTTGTCGAAAGCCAAGTTACTGTGCCCCAATACATATACGCTCATGTATAGCATCCTGAGAGTGGGTCATAGGCAGTGAGGCCGTCTGAGTATCGAGAGCAGCCTTGGAGCGTGTACAGGCATGGTGGATTCCGGCTTCCGGACAGGGGAAGCCAACGGATCAGTAATGATGAAGGCTCTGGCAGCCGGTCTAACCCGCCACAGGGCAAATCTCGGCAAACTGGGCACCATCTATGTGAGCCAACAAGGTCGCGGCATCGGCTTGGAAGGCCACCTGCAACACATCCAGCATCCGGTTCCAGCGGTTCTCATGACGGCGGTTGTAGAAGAACTCGAACTGGGCGACGTACAGGGGCAGGTAGACCTTCGACACCCCGCGGTAGGTACGAATCATCTGGCGCAGCCACGACCAGGTGGCCTCCATGGTGTTGCAGTGGATGTCCCCCCGGGCGTATTCTCCTGCGCTGTGGTTGACGGTGGCGTGTTGGTAGCCTTCACGAGACAGAAAGTGATAGATACAGTAGCCATCGGTGTAGACGTGGGCGCCTTGCCTAACCATCTGGTGCACAATAGGGCGGATAGTGTCCGTCTGCACGTTGCGCAAGACGAAGAGGCGCACTTGCCCGCCGCGGCACAGCAAACCGAAGACGGGCAGCCGGTCACTGTCCCAAGTGCCTCGGCCGCGGCGTTTGAGGCCTCGCCGCCGCGGGTCGCGCTCCAACTTGTGCCCTCCGGCCTGGCCTTTCCAGCCCGCGGTGATGTACACCTCGTCCTCTTCCACAATGTCCTCGGGGCCCAGGGCGATGGGTTCGGTGGGCCGGGCCAGATAGATAGCCCCCCGCAGCAGACGAAAGTAGCGCTGAGTGGTGTGGCGGTGCACTCGCACCTCATCGGCCGTCTCTACGGCGGCTTGGCCTTCGACAAACAGCTCCACGATGCGCCACAGACTGCGGATGTCGATGCGCATGCCGTCGAACGGGGTACCCGTCAGATCGGTGAAGGTGCCCCCTTCTCCGGGGTCGCCGGCCCCGGCACACACACGGCAGCCATAGCGATACAGGCCGCCTCGATAATGACGATCGATGACGGTCACATACTGGGGATCCGTTTCACCGCAATCCGGGCAGACCACCACCCGGTGGGGCCAGCGCACCTGGCGCAGCAGGTCCCACAACTCAGCCTCAGCCATCAAGTCGATCCAGCCCCGATGCTGACGCAGATGCGCCAGGGGATCCGGGGGTGGCTCCTGACCGGTCGAGACGCCACTGGGCGAGGCAGGCGGGGGAGGCGGGACGTTCCCTATCCGCCGGGACCCGCCGGACCACGGCGCGGGGCAGGGCGGGTTCAGCAACAACCGCACTCTGGCGGCCCGCCGCCGTCGCTGCTGCCGAGGCGGGAGTGGCCTCCGTCGCCGTTGTCGGGCCAGACGACGCAGCCGGCGTTCCCGATTGCGCTGGGGGTTGTGTCTCTGCCGGTGACGTCGCCGTGGCACCTGGCGCGTGTCCCAGACCTCCCAGCGAATCAGCGCTGGAACAAGCCGCGTCAGACTCTCTGGGGCCGCTGCGCGCCAGGACAGAGAGAGCAGGCGACACACCTCGCCATCAGTCCGATGCCCTCCTCTGGCGGGCGTGACAAGCGCCGCCAAAGTGAGTATAATGTAGATCAGGTCTGTGAGAAGTCCCATGGGTCACCTCCTGCCCGGAGTTTGCTAACCTATAGGATACCACAGATCGTCCCTTTAAGGAACTATGACCTACTGGGATGATGTCTCCCACTCTTACAGCCTGCTAGACATGAGCG
>JBHIAO010000884.1:0-1840 GCA_046758565.1 Anaerolineae bacterium | reverse complement strand
GAGCCGCTCGCTTGATTTCGATACGCTTCGCTACTCAATCGGCGCTCGCTCCCCCATGTTTTGCATGCGCCCGGTCGTTACCCCTTGGAATCGTCGCCTGGATCCGGGAACTCACCCAGGTCTTGCAACACCACGTTGTGCAATCCGCCTTCGACCTTTTGCACCTGTCGCAAGTAGACGTGGTTGATCACGTTGTGGGTCTCAGGGTCGAACTTGAACTCGCCTCGAGGGCTCTTGAATTGAACGGCTCCGATCGCTTCGATGAGTTTTCCGGTGTCGGAGGTATCTCCGCCAAGCGCATTCAGCGCCTCGACAATCACCCGAGCGGTGTCGTAGCCCTGCATGGCGAAGACGTTGGCGTCCCTGTTGGTGCGCTCCTTGTAGGTCTTAGTGAACGCCTTGTTCTCCGGATTGTCCAGCAGCAACGCCCAGTGCAAACCACTGTAGACGCCCAGCGCGGCATCTCCCTGGGCGGGCAGGACATCCTCTCCCACCGTTGCGCCGTCTGCGACTATGGGGATCTTGCCGGAAAGCCCGAAATCGCCATAGGCTTTGATAAAGTTGGCGGCAGACTGACCACCGTAGAAGCAGTAAACCATGGGCGGGTTTGCGTTCTTGATTTCGCTGATGAAAGGTGCCGGGTCGCCCATGGAAGGGAAGGGCGTGAACTGCGGCTCGCCGATCAGTTCGCCCCCGTGTCCCAGGAAGTTATTCAGAAAGGCGTTCACCATGTCGTGGCCAGCAGCGTAGTCTGGCGCACTCACGAACACCTTGTGGGCCACGTTCTCATAGGCCCAGCCTCCCAGCGGCCATTCGTTTTGCCAGTTGCTGAAGGAAGTGCGGAAGATGTACGGGCTGCGCTTAGCCCGCGTGAGAGCGTTGGATCCGGCGTTGGCGATGATGAGGATCTTCTTGTTGTCGTGAAAGTAGTCACGAACGGCGTTAGCCACGCCCGAGCTGACGACGCCGGCCACCAGGTCTACCTGGTCCTGCTCGACCAGCTTGCGGGCCTTCTGGAGGCCAATGTCCGGCTTGATCTCGGTATCCTCGGAAGTGAACTCGATCTTGCGGCCGCCGGCCTCATTGCCAACGCTCTCGAAGTACATTTGCATGGCCTCGCCGATGCTTTCCCCCACGAACGCATAGATGCCGGACTTGGGGAAAAGCACACCGACTTTGAACGGCTTGCTGGCAGCGGGCGGGCCGGCCACGGGCACACAGGCCGAAAGAACAGGGCCGGCAGCCGCTGTGCCAGCGAGCACCCCCATAGCCTTCAGAAAATCTCGACGGGACATGCGGTAGGTTGATCTGTGCTCTGTCATCTTTTCTCTCCTTTCCCTTCCCAGATTCGTTCCTCACTCTATTTGATCTGATATTGACCGAGGTCGATCTCCAGGGTCTTGGCCCGCTCGAAGGTTTCAGGCCTGGGATACGGCGCGGTGGCATCGATCCCTACCTTGTGGGTGATGCCGGCATCCGTCGAAGGGTTCAGCTCGTGCCCTCTGGCGAACGGGATGACAAACAGACCCCGATCGGCCCTGAAACGAGCTGCCAATGCCCATTCCACATCCTCCGGGTTGTAGATGTCCACGTCCTCGTCGACGGCGATGACCATCTTGAGGCTGGGGAAGGCAGCAAAGGTGGCCATGATGGCATTCTTCTGAATCCCCTCCGTGTTCTTCTGCAATTGAATCACTGCGTGGTAAAAGCCGCAGCCACCAGGGGTGAAGTAGACAGCCTGGACCGCTGGAATCTGGCGTGATACGAGCTGGTAAACGGCCGCCTCACCCAGAAGCCCGACCGAGTTGTAGACCTCCTTGCCCGACAGGATCGTCTGCCA
>JBHIAO010000883.1:0-1842 GCA_046758565.1 Anaerolineae bacterium | reverse complement strand
GTCGCGTGTCACCGTAGGGCAGCACTTCGTACTCGACGTCAATCTCCATGTCGGGGTGCCTGCTCCTGAGTTCCTCCAGGGCCGCCGGGATAAGTAGGTCCCAGCGATCCTTGGGCGCCGCCACCGTTGCGTGCAACGTCACCGCCTTCGGCGCAGGAGCTATAGTCACCTCTGTCCCCAACACCTCAGCTGACTTGGCGGCGGCTTCGTTGAGGGCTTCTGTTGGCGACTTGCGGCCGTAGTAGACCTCCTCGATGGCGATGCGCATGTGCTCTGCCAGTTCGGGGTATTCGGCGATGTTGGGTCGGTTGCGACCTTGCGGCAGCACTTTCACCAGTTCCTCGAAGAAGGGGATGGCCTCAGCCAGGGTGCTGGCGTAGGGCTCCTGTTCCGCGATGGCCTTCTGGGTAGGCAGGTAAGCGAAGGACGCCAGCATCTCGGTCAGGATGTCTGGTTCCTCGATGATGCTCAGCAGTTCGAAGGCCAGGTCGGGGTGCTCTGAGGTGGCCGGCGTGGCCAGCACCCAGCCGCCCATCATGGTGGCGGTGTCGGCGCCTGCTTGGGGCACGGGGAACATGGGCAGCATGCCGATCTTATCCTCCAGCGTGGCCCATTCTTCCTTGGGGAACTTGCCCAGCGCCCAGCTTCCCTCCAGCATGACGGCGAACTTCTTGTCGGCGAACTCCTGTCCCCAGAAGTGGTCCGTCTGAGGTTCGACGCCCGCCGCGACCTGATCGGCCAGGAACTGCAGGCCGGCCACTCCCTCGGCGCTGTTGTAGATGGGATAGAACTTCCCATCCCGCTCCTCCAGGATGTCTCCGCCCTGCATCCACAGGTAGGGGAACCACATGTCTGGCGAGTGGCCTGCGCCGACCAGGTGGCAGCCTTCGATGCCCTGGGGGCGCAGCGTGTCGTTGAGCTTCTGGCAGCCTTCGATGTAGCCGTCCCAGGTGGACAGGCTTTGGGGGTCAACCCCGGCCTGATCCAGCAGGTCTTTCCAGTACCACATCACGCGGGCGTCGGTCCAGGACCAGATGCCGTAGTAGCGGCCCTTGTAGGTGCTTCCTTTGCGGTTCTCATCGTACCACTCGTCCATGCGGCCCCAGGCTTCGACGTCGTTGGTGATGTCGCGCAGGAAGCCGCCCTCGGCGAACTCGCCCAGCCAGATGCAGTCGGTGGAGACCAGGTCGCTGGGGGTCTGGGCGGCCATCATGGCCAGCAGCTTCTGTCGCGTGTCACCGTAGGGCAGCACTTCGTACTCGACGTCAATCTCCATGTCGGGATGCCTGCTCCTGAGTTCCTCCAGGGCCGCCGGGATGAGCAGGTCCCACCTGTCTTTAGGTGCAGCAAGGGTCGCCTTCAGGGTGACCTTCTTTGGCGGCACTGGTGTGGGCGGCACTGGTGTGGGCGCCGCTGGCTTGGGTGTGGGTGTCGGCGTGGCCGCTGGGGCGCAACTGACCAGCAGGCTGGTGACCATTGACAGCAGGGCGATGGCAGTGAGTATCTTCAGGCCTTTACCGTGCAGGATCTTTCCTGCGTTCATTTTCTTCCTCCTTGTGAGTTTTCTGAACGTACGAACGTTCCATCTGAAAGCACTACAGAATCGTCTTCTTATCACCCCCTTTCCCAGAGTTCAAGCGGTTTCGGGAAGTCTCAAGGTCTGCAGTAGGCTGTGATTTCCGGACCAGGCGCCAGTTCCTCTGGTGGCTGTCAGGTTCGTCGCCACCCTGATCAGCGACGACCTAAGTAGTAATGTAATATTGTAATGACAAAGCCTGCTCTAATTATACTTCAGAATGAGCAGTTTGTCAAGGGGGAATTTCCAGGGGGTGAGAGGCCCTA
>JBHIAO010000882.1:0-1843 GCA_046758565.1 Anaerolineae bacterium | reverse complement strand
ACGTTTTACGTTTCACGTTTTACGCAGTTTGGTTGCGGCCAAAGGCTGTGTTAAGTTTTACGCGGGCACTTGTGAACTCACGAGAGGAACATAAACCATGACGCTCGATCTTGACGGCTTCTACGCCCAATTCGATGCCCGGGTGCGCGAGGTTGTTGCTTACGCCTACAAGCATGCGCCGGCGGTGCGCCGCATCTTCGACGAGGCCGGCCTTACCCCCACCGACGTGCAGTCTGTGGATGACCTGGCCAGAGTGCCTATCACCCGCAAGGACGAGTTGATCGAGCTGCAGCGCGCCGAGCCACCCTTCGGCGGTTTCTTGGGAGTACCCGTGTCTCAACTGAAGCGGGTATACCAATCGCCTGGGCCGCTGTACGATCCTGAGGGTCCCAAACAGGACTACTGGCGCTGGGCTCAGGCTCTTCAGGCCACCGGTTTCCAGACCGGCGACATTGTTCAGAATACCGTGTCGTACCACCTCACCCCCCTGGGCATGATGTTCGACGATGCGCTGCGAAGTCTGGGCTGCGTGGTGGTCCCTGCCGGCCCGGGCAACACCGAGACCCAGCTCCAGATCATTCGCGAGCTGGGCGTCACCGGGTTCACGGGTGTGCCCAGCTACCTTATGACCCTCATCGAACGCGCCGAAGAGCAGGGCCTGGACTGGCGGCGGGACGTGGGAATCACCAAAGCCTTCGTGGCTGCCGAGCCCTTCCCGCCCACGCTGCGCCAGGCCTTCGCGGAGCGGGGCATCACCGCCCGAGAGGGCTACGGCACCGCCGAAACCGGCAACCTGGGCTTCGAATGTAAGGAGGCCGCCGGCTGGCATATCCCCCCCGACGTCATCGTGCAGGTCATCGACCTGAACACGGGCCGGCCCACAGCTCCGGGAGAGGAGGGCGAGATCGTCGTCACGCTGCTGGAAGAGACCTATCCCCTCATCCGCTTTGGCACCGGTGACCTGTCAGCTCTCAACGTGGAACCCTGCGCCTGTGGTCGGGGCACGCCCCGCCTGGTGGGCTGGCTAGGTCGCGTGGGCCAGGCCGTGAAAGTTCGCGGCATGTTCGTCCATCCACGGCAGTTGGCCCAGGTGATGCAGCGCTTCCCGGCCGTGGCTCGTTACCAGGCGGTCGTCGAGCGACCCGGTACCCTGGACGAACTGACCGTGCGCCTGGAGACGGCTCCGGGCGCTGACGTAGAGAGACGTCTCCCAGACATCGGCCAGGCTCTCCGTGAGGTGCTCAAGGTTCGTGCGCGGCTGGAGGTTGTCGCACCCGGCACTCTGGCCGGCGATGCACTCCCCATTGAGGACCGGCGAACTTGGCAGTAACGCCACAACTGTCCTGAATCTCGATTTGCGGCCCGCCTGGTTGACGAGTGGCCGGCATGTGTCTATAATCGCAGCAATTGGATCAGCGGATCCTCGTTCAGCGCGAGGGCGAAGTTGAAGGCGATTTGCCCGAAAGGAGGACACGATGAAGGGCTTGATGATGGACTATCCCCTCACATTGACCCATTTCCTGGAGCGATCTCGGCGGCTGTATCCGGACAAGGAGATTGTCACCAAGACGCCGGCCGGCATGCACCGCTACACCTACGCCGATTTCTACGATCGGGTGCAGCGGTTGGCTAATGTGCTGAAGCGACTGGGCGTCCAGAGGGGCGACCGGGTGGCGACCTTTGCCTGGAACAGCTACCGGCACCTGGAGCTCTATTTCGCCGTACCGTGCATCGGTGCGGTGCTTCACACCCTAAACATCCGGCTGTTTCCCGACCAGATGGCATACATCATCAATCATGCCGAGGACAGGGTGGTCTTCATTGACGACACGCTGCTGCCGGC
>JBHIAO010000881.1:0-1847 GCA_046758565.1 Anaerolineae bacterium | reverse complement strand
ACTATCGAAAGGAGAAAGTACCATGAAGACAGCTCAAGAGTTCATTGACAGCCTGCGCGGGCTCAAGCACGAGTTGTATGTGCTCGGCGAGAGGGTGGAGAACCCCACCGAGCATCCCATCCTCCGCCCCTCGCTCAATGCGCTGGCCAAGACCTACGAGATGGCCCACCATGGTTTCGGTACGCCTTCGGCTACGGGCGGTCTTTGCCCGCCTCGACCCAAGCCGCGCTGCACCGAACTGTTCGTGCGCCAGGGTCTGGACGGCGAGCCGGTCAACTGCTTCACCAGCCTGCACCACAGCACCCAGCACCTGCTAGACAAGGTCAAGGCGCTGCGCATCCTGGGCCAGGAAACCGGCACCTGCTTCCAGCGCTGCGTCGGCTGGGACGCGCTCAACGCGCTGGAGAGCACGACCTTTGAGATGGATCAGGCTCTCGACACCCAATACCACCATCGCTTCATGGACTATCTTCGCTACGTCCAACAGAACGATTTGGTCTGCAACGGGGCGATGACCGACGTGAAGGGAGACCGCAGCCTGCGCCCCAGCCAGCAGGCGGACCCCGACATGTTCCTCCATGTGGTGGGGCGCCGCCCTGACGGCATCGTCGTGCGCGGCGCCAAGGCCCACCAGACCGGCGCCGTTTTCTCCCACGAGATCATCGCCATGCCCACGCTCTCCATGCGCGCCGACGACGAGGACTACGCCGTCGCGTTTGCCATTCCGAGCGACGCCGAGGGCATCACTTACATCCTGGGCCGCCAGTCCTGCGACACGCGAAAACTGGAAGGCAGCCCCATGGACGTGGGTAACGCCACCTTCGGCGGGCACGAAGCGCTGGTCATCTTCAACGATGTCTTCGTGCCCAACGAGCAGGTCTTCATGGACGGCGAATGGCAGTTCTCCCGCGTCCTGGTGGAGCGATTTGCCGGGTATCACCGGCAGAGCTACGGGGGGTGCAAGGCCGGCGTGGGCGACGTGCTGATCGGGGCCGCCGCCACGGCCACCGAGTACGCGGGCGTGGCCAGGGCGTCGCACGTCAGGCGCAAGCTGGCCGAGATGATTCACCTGAACGAGACCCTCTTCGCCTGCGGCCTGGGTTGTTCCGTCGCCGGGACGGCCATGCCGTCGGGGACCTACCTGGTGGATCTGCTACTGGCCAACGTCTGCAAGCAGAACGTGACCCGCTTTCCCTACGAGATCGCGCGGCTGGCCGAAGACCTGGCCGGCGGGCTGATGGTCACGCTGCCCTCGGAGAAGGACCTGAATCATCCGGAGATCGGGTCTCTGGTAGAGAAGTACCTGCGTGGGGTGGCCGAGATGCCGACCGCCGACCGGATGCGCATCCTGCGGCTGATCGAGAACCTCACCCTGGGCACGGCGGCCGTGAGCTACCGCACCGAGTCCATGCACGGCGCAGGCTCACCTGAGGCGCAGGTGATCATGATCGGCCGCCTGAGCGACCTGGAGGCGAAGAAGGCACTGGCGAAACGTTTGGCCGGCATCAGGTCACCGTAAGCGTCTCCGCGATCGTGAAGAAGGATTCCTCAAACTCAGGCTTTCCCTCGTATCTCCTCAAGAAGAACCCCGGCGCGGCGTCAAGGTGTTCAAAGATGGCGGGATTCACGTTGATCCCTGCCTGGTGAAAGGCCCTTACAACGGCCTTGGGAGATGGCGGACACCCCTTCACGGCGAGCATCTCCTGGATGTCGGGGCTGTCTTTGTTGGCCTGATACATGCACTTCCCGATCAGGATGGTCTTCTTCTTGCCGGGTGTGGGCTTCATGACCTTTCCAGTCAGCACCTCCACGTCGTCCCAGGGCTCCCCCTGCCAGGCATAAGCGAT
>JBHIAO010000880.1:0-1857 GCA_046758565.1 Anaerolineae bacterium | reverse complement strand
CGTGTGACACTTGTTGAAACTGATGGCATTAGTCATCGTTTCGGCCACTTGTAACGCAATTTGGTAAATTGCGCCTGGCAAGTTGCCAACTTGCCCTACATTTTATACGCTTATCTGGCCCAAACGATGACCAAGGCCAAGCTGATAACTCGACGATCACATTATACTTCTGAGCGCGGAGCACGTCAATGCCTCGAAGCTGGCGAGGGTTCACGATGCTGTCACGGCAGAGCGGGCAGGAATGTTGTGGAGCGTCTCGGCAGCCTCCACGGCCTGGAGGATGGCTCGGCTGACGGCTTCAGCAGCGGCGGTGCCGATCGCACTGACGTCGGCCTGTCTGTCCCCGACTGAGAGGGCAAAGATGGTGTCGCCGTCCATCAGGGTGTGGGCCGGCTGCACGACGCGCGCCAGCCCCGTGTGGGCCATGTTGGCGACGGCAGTGCACTGGGCCTGGGTCAGTTGAGCGTCCGTGGCCACGACGGCCAGCGTGGTGTTGCCGAACTGCGGCTCAGCTCTCATATCGATGAGCCGGGCGGCCGTGTCCAGCCAGCCCCCGTCCGGTGACCGGGCGCCGGCCACAATTTCACCGGTGTCGGGGTCGATGACGTCGCCCAGGCAGTTGACCACGGCCAGTGCGCCCACCACAACCCCGTTGCCCAGCCGGACGGTGGCGCTGCCCAAACCGCCCTTCATGGCCGAAAGCGCCCCCATCAGCTTGCCAACGGTAGCGCCAGCACCGGCGCCCACGTTGCCTTCGGCTACCGGATCAGCGGTGGCGGCCTGGCAGGCAGCGTAGCCGGCCTCTGCGTCGGGGCGAACGTCATGCCGGCCAATCATCAAGTCGAACAGGATGGCCGCCGGCACGATGGGCACTTTCGTGACCCCCACGTCGAACCCGATGTCGTGCTCCTCCAGCCAGCGCATCACGCCGTCAGCGGCGGCCAGCCCGAAGGCGCTGCCTCCGCTCAGGACGACGGCGTGCACCTGCTGGACCAGCGTTTCGGGCCGCAGCAGGTCTGTCTCGCGGGTGCCTGGCCCGCCGCCCCGCACGGCGACGCCGGCGGTGGCCCCGTCGGCACACAATACGACCGTGCACCCCGTCGCAGCTTCAAGATCCGTCCAATGCCCGACGCGGATGCCGGGCACGGCGGTGAAGGTTTGGTTCATCCGTTGGGGGGGGAGGAGCTACGAAGATAGACGGCGAAAAGCAAGCAACCCCTCTGAGAGGTCGTCACCGACCTTCCAGTCGATCCCTCGAACTTCCGCCTGATGGCGGGTATCCAGCACAGCCCACTCTTCGCCAACGACCAGGCCCATGGCTTGAACGTTGGCGCGCTGGAGCGCCTCTACCCGACGGGCGGCCCGGATAACATCGTCGCCGTTTACTTTCAGGGAAGCTTCCACCACCAGGAACTGACTGTCCTTCCACCAGATGAGATCAGCCAGGAAGGGGTTTTCCTCATCGGTGAGGACATCCAGAGCCGGCAGTGGTTTGAGCAGCGCCACGAGACGTTGCTGGACAACGGGCTGATCGGTGGCGCCCCCCTCTCCACCGTTGAACAGGGCGGGGGCTCGTTTCACAATGAGTCGCTCATAACGCTCTCCCTGTCGGCGACCGGCTTCTCCCCGCTGCCAGCTTACCAGTTCCCGCACTTCCTCAGTCAGCCGTTCCAGGCGTTCCTCGGTGCGCTGCTCAGCTTGTGCCAGTTGCTCCAGGCGTTCCTCGGTGCGCTGCTGGGCTTGCGCCAGTTGCTCCAGGCGTTCCTCGGTGCGCTGCTGGGCTTGCGCCAGTTGCTCCAGGCGTTCCTCGGTGCGCTGCTGGGCTTCGGCCAGGGCCTGAACGGTGGTCTCCAGCCG
>JBHIAO010000879.1:0-1862 GCA_046758565.1 Anaerolineae bacterium | reverse complement strand
GAACGGATCCCACCAGGTATCATTGCCCGGATCGTGGGGATCGCCCCCGGTGTCCACGACGTTGATGCCATCTCCGAAGTTGTCTTGAAGGCTCCCCAGGCCGATCCACAGCTCGCCGTCACAGCCTATGGCCAGGGCAGTCACGCTGTTTGAGCGCAGGCCTGTGCTGAGACCTTCGCCTGAGCTCCGTCGAAGGGTCCATTGATCACCGTCGAAGACGCTGAGACCGCCGTCGGTGTACGTCCGTCGAGATGCGTCCCACGTGGCTTCGCGGGTACCGAACCAGACGTTGCTGCCATCAACGGCCACAGCGACCACGTTGTTGCTGGCCAGGCCGGCCCAGGGTGTCTGACCATCGTCGTCGGTGGTCTCCCTGGTGAACTGGGACCAGGCGTCGTCGCCTGGGTCGAGTGTGCCCTGATGGTCCAGGCGCAGTACGCCGGCCCCGTATCGCCGTTCGCGTCGGTGTCCGGTGGCCACCCACACCTGGTCCTCCCACCGGGTGCCGGCCTGCCCGAAGGCGATGTCGGTGATGTAGTTGTAGGCGATGCCAGAAGCGGTCGTCGTCAACGGCTTCTGAAAGGTCTTCTCAGCCAGGTCGAAGGGACTGATGCCATAGGCCATACCGCTGATGCCACCGGTGCCCATCCAGATCACCCCGTTGCCGGTTACCATGGCCTGCACGCGATCGCCGGCCAGCCCGTGGGCCGAGGTGATGGGCTCACCTGCGACGGAGTTCTTGAGATTCCAGGTGTCGTCGGTTCGGTTGCCAGGGGTGCCACCGTGATCCAGAACCGAGACGCCGTACCCCTGACCGTTGAAGCTGTGGTAGGTGCTGAACCACACCGTATCCCGCCACTCCGGGTCGTCCGGCGGGCCGAAGGCGATGGCATCCACGAAGTTGGATTGCAGACCGTCGGCCGTGGTGAAGCGGTCCCGATCGGGGCGCAGGGCAGTGGAATCCCTGTGGAAGGCCAGGACGCCCCGACCTCGCATCGCCGCCCAGATGTAGCCAGAAGTGTCTATCTGCAGTTGAGTCACCACGCACCCGAAATAGCTGTTGTCCTCACAGTTCCACGTCTGCCAGGTGTCGTCATCGGTCTCGGCGGTGCCGGCGTGGTCGAGCCGGCTGATGCCGCCGTGCGCCTGGACCCACTGGCCGGCGAAGTTCTCGTCGGGCTGCTCGAAGAGCCAGTGCTGGCGGGTGGCGATCCACACCCGGTTGCCGGGGACCGGCAGAATGTCGGCGATGTTGTTGGACGCCAGCCCCAGGATCACTTCGCCCTGCTGCACCGTCAGGGTGCTGTCCAGGGTGTAGGTGTGCAGCCAGACGTCATCCGCTGTGTCGAGGATGCCGCCTGGGGCCAGCCTGGTCAGGCCGCCGCCGACGTAGGCTTCAGTGGCGGGGTCCCAGTACTGGGAGGAGCCGATCCACAGGAAGCCGGCCTCATCCACGGCTACGGCGGTCACGTGGTCCGACGGCAGAGCACCCCCCGTGCTCTGTTGCGTGTAGGTGCGCCAGATATCATCCCCTTTGTCGGGGGTGCCGTTGTCGTCCAGCGCGCTCAGGCCGTGGTCGGTGGCGAACCATTTTTGTCCCTGATCGTCGATGGCGATGTCGTACACGATGTTGCCGGCCAGGCCGTCCTGGGGTTTCAGGAACTGGACGTAAGAGCCATCGGTGGTGTCCCAACGCAGGGCGCCGCCGGCGCGGGTGCCGGCCCACAGGACCTGACCTTCGAGTTTCAGGGCCAGGATGTCATCCCCGTTGGCGTAGGTATACCACCGGCCGGTAGGTGGGAAGGGTAACTCCCTCTGGGCGGCAGAGTGGACGAGTTGAAGAGGTGAAAAGGGCAGGGACA
>JBHIAO010000878.1:0-1868 GCA_046758565.1 Anaerolineae bacterium | reverse complement strand
GGAACGATTCGAAACGGCATGGTGCCCAAGGTGCGCTCGGCGCTGGCGGCGGTTGCAGCCGGCGTGCGGGAGGCGAGGATCACCAATCTTGAAGGATTGGCCGGCGATGCTGGAACTGCCGTCGTAGCATGACGCCAGAGCAGATTGCGTATTGCGTATTGCGTGATTCACACAGACCAGCGCCTTACGCCTTACGCAGTACGCACTAGACGCCTTAAGGAGCAGACTATGAATGCCCAATCGATCATCAATGCCGAACAGAAGTACATCGTTCAGACCTACAAGCGCCCGCCGTTTGTGCTGGAGCGGGGCGAAGGTGTGTACTTGTACGACACGGAGGGCCGGCGCTATCTCGACTTCGTGGCCGGCATCGCTGTCAACGCCCTGGGGTACGCCCATCCGGCGGTGATGCGCGCCATCTGGGTGCAGGCGGCGCAGTTGGCCCACGTGTCGAACCTGTATCATACAGCTCCTCACGTAGAGCTGGCGCAGCGTCTGGTGAGGCACTCCTTTGCCGACCAAGTCTACTTCTGCAACTCCGGTGCCGAGTCGGTCGAGGCGGCCATGAAGTTTGCGCGGCGCTGGGCGCGGACCAACTTCCACGACAACAAGCACGAATTCGTCGCGTTCACCGGCAGCTTTCACGGCCGGACGATGGGGGCGCTGGCGGCGACGGACCGCAAAGCGTATCAGAAGCCCTTCGAGCCTCTCATGCCCGGCGTGAAGTTCGCCGAGTTTAATGACCTGGAAGATGCGAGGACGAAGATTGACGCCAACACCTGCGCTGTCTTCGTCGAGCCGGTGCAGGGCGAGGGCGGTGTGCGGCTCGCGGAACCTAAGTTCCTGGCTGGCCTTCGAGCGTTGTGTGATAGAAACGATGCCCTGCTCGTTTTCGACGAGGTGCAGTGCGGCCTGGGTCGGACTGGTACGCTGTGGGCTTACGAGGCCTACGGCGTCACACCAGACATCATGTGCCTGGCCAAGCCGCTGGCCGGCGGCCTGCCCATCGGTGCGACATTGGTCACGGAGCGCGTGGCGGAGGCCATCCACGTGGGCGATCACGCCAGCACCTTCGCTGCGAACCCCCTGGTTTGCCATGTTGGCTGCGCCGTATTCGACGTGGTGAGCGATTCCACATTTCTGGCCGGCGTTCGTGAGAAAGGCGACTACTTGCTAGGAGAACTGCAGGAGATGGACGCTCCACAGGTTATCGAAGTTCGCGGTCGCGGGCTCATGGTGGGTATGCAACTCGTGGGCGAAGCGGCGTCGGCCATCCAGGCGGGCTACGTGCATGGTTTCATCCTGGTGAATGCCGGCAGCGACGTGCTGCGCCTCGTGCCCCCACTGATCATTGAGACGGACCACATCGACGCGTTGATTGAGGTTCTACCAGAGTTGTTGCAGGCAGTGGAAGGAGCTGCTTGATGAAATTGCGAAGGGCCACCCTGGCTGATGCACAAGAGATCACCGATCTGGTGAACTATTGGTTCCGGAAGACCGGGGACGTGCTACCGCGAACGCTGGACAGCGTGTGTGAGAGCATCCGGAGTTGGGTCGTCGTCGAGGACCAAGATGGCATCGTGGGCTGTGGCGCGCTGGTCGTTCTGGGGCCTGGCCTGGCCGAAATCCGATCAGTGGTGATCCGGCCGGGTTCTCAGGGAAACGGTGCCGGCCGGACAATCGTCGAACAACTCCTGATCGACGCCGAGGAAATCAGAGTTCCGACCGTGTTCACCCTGACCAAAGCTATCGGTTTCTTCGAGAAGATGGGGTTCAAGATGACGGAGATGGAACTCTTTCCTCGGAAAGTATGGAAAGATTGTGTGCATTGCTCCAAGTTTCCGGAGTGTGATGAGGTTGCGATGGTG
>JBHIAO010000877.1:0-1876 GCA_046758565.1 Anaerolineae bacterium | reverse complement strand
TCACCTTCGCCTCTTTCACTCCGGGCACAGCGGCCGCTGCCTGGCGCACCTGATCAGTCAGGAAGTCGGCCAGAGGACAGAAGGGAGCGGTGAGCACCATCTTGATTTCAACGATATCCCCCTCAATGGCGACCTCCCGGATCATCCCCAGGTCTACCACGCTCATCCCGATCTCCGGGTCTATGACCGGGCGCAGCACTTCACGAATCTCCTGTTCGGTTGGCATGTTCATCTCCTTTCTCAGTTATTGTACATCAAATTGGGGGTGATAGCGTTCAGGTAAGGGAAGACTGGGGAGATGTCATCAGAGAACTCGGCGATGACCCGGTTTTTGGTCGGGTCGGCGACGCAATCCAGCACGTGGGTGATGGTGAAGCTGTGCCACAGCAGATCGTCGTCGGTCATAATCGCTCCCTCGCGATGAAGACGCCTTCGTCCTCCTGTGGTTGCCATCTGGCTACCGTTGCAGCCTCAGGCCCATTGCCTCCAGCCGGCGGCGGATGTCCGGCACTGAGACCTTGCCGTCCGAAGACAGCAACTCCCCGTCCACGAAGACCGGCGGCACCTGCTCCTGCCCGGCGGCTACCAGGGCCACGACCTCAGGGAAACGATCCATCTCTGGCGAGAAGAGGTCGTAGTACTCCACGGTCACCTGCTGGCCGAAACGGACCGTCAGTTGTTGCCGGGCCCAAGCGGCTGCCTTCCGCCAGGCGTCGGTCACGCCGGTGGCGCAGGCCGTGGGCACGCCGAAAATGCGCACGGGGATGGGGTGGTCCATCTCAACAGCATCCAGGTCCCATGTTCGGCCCGCAACCCATCAGCATGGGCACGACACTGGCGCCGTCGCTGCTGCGAATGAACATCATCGAGCGAAAGGCCTGCTGCGTGTCGGTGCTGTGGCACTCAGGACACTCTGGCCGAAGCCCTGCATCCTTCTGCTTGAAAGTGGCTCTAACCTCAAAGCCGTGCTCGCAATCCCGGCATTGATAATCGTATGTGGGCATGAATGGTAACCTCCTTACGTTCCTCTCTCCTCTTCGCTCACCTCAATGAGCTTGCTGATGATGGCGCCGATGCTGGCCATACGCCCCTCAGCCACTTCGCCGGTGCTCGAAATCCCTCGTTCGGGGCCAACGAAGTGATACCCCCTCTCCTTCAGCTTCGCCACGTTCTCCTGCACGACCGCTTTGGTCCACATCTCCTCGTGCATGGCCGGGGCCAGGATCACCGGTGCCCGGGTGGCCAGCACGGTCAGCGTCACCAGGTCGTCGGCCAGGCCGTGGGCCAACTTCGCCAGGATGTCGGCCGTGGCTGGGGCGATGAGCACCAGGTCGGCCAGGCGCGCCAGTTGCACGTGGATCAGCGGCGACCGCTGCGCCGCTGCCCACAGATCGGCGTACACCGGGTTGCCCGAAGCCACCTCCAGGGTGAGGGGCGTGATGAAGCGGGTGGCAGCCGGGGTCATCATGACCTGCACGTTAACCATGTGTCGCCAGCGCAGTTGCCCGATGAGCTCGGGGATGTAGTGGGCGGCCACGCCGCCGGTCACGCCGATGAGAACAGTCTTACCCGCCAGCATATCAGCCGCTCCCTGCCCCAGCCAGGCCGCCAAAGTCGAAGCCCATCAACTGGCTGATCTCCATGTTCACCTGGGGCACGAAGGCCAGCGCTTGCTGCTGGGCCTGGACATAGCCCATGATGACCGGGTTGCGCTGCGCCTCCCGCTGCAGCCGACGCAGGGCGTCAATCTCTGCCTGGGTGATGCTGCTGCCAATCTGCTGCTTCCGCATCAGAGCTTGCTGGCGCTGCTGGAGTTCCGTCAGTAGCCCCTGCGCCTCCTCGTCCGCTTCCAGCCGCGCTTTGGCCTGCCAGAAGG
>JBHIAO010000876.1:0-1878 GCA_046758565.1 Anaerolineae bacterium | reverse complement strand
AACGGAATCCGGGTTTCGCCGATCAACTGTTTGCAGGACTCATCCATGCACACCACAGGATACCGGGGGGCGTACGGCTGGCGGTACAGTTCCAGAATGTCCTCCATGCGATAGACGAACTCGCCGTCTGCCTGAGGAGGAATGCACCACGTTTTCTCCTGCCAAGGCTTTACCCCCTTTTTTGCCTCCTCAACAGAATCTGTGGGTGACCGGCGGCAGGGGTAGATCTGCAAGTGCATGATAGAGAGCGACTTGCAGCACTTCTTGAGTCCCGAAGCCGTATGATTTTCTCGCAGTCGTTTTGACCTTGTTGTTCATTCCTTCGACAATGCCGCTCGAAAACTGCTTCTTGGCCGCGAACCAGTTGAGAATCAATGCTCGGTGCGCGCGAAGGGAACGAGCGATCTTCTTCATCGGCTCGATCCGGCTGCGCATCACGCGCTTGCACCAGCCGTCGAGGAACTTCCCGGCGTTGGCCGGGTAGCTGTACTCCCAGAACTGGTGAAAATCCTCCTTCATCAGGTACGCCTTGACCGTCTTGAGATTCATGGCCAGCAGTTCGCACAGCGTCGAGATCTGATTCGTCGTCAAATTGACCACTCGTTTCAAGATGCACCACCGGGTGTGTTTCAGCACCGGATCCTTGCCGTCTTCCCTCAGTCGACGAGCCTCCTCGCGCCTCACTTCGTCGAGCGCCTTGTTCATGTTCGACATGATGTGAAACCGATCCAGGATGTTCAGGGCGCCGGTCGCCTGTTCGCGGATGACGTTCAGGTATGGCTTCCACATGTCGCTGCACACATACCGCAGTGCGGCCGAGCGCGCTTCACCCAACCAGATGAAGAAGCCCCGCAACGTCGCCTCCGTGCGGTCCCAGCCAATCCACAGCAGCCGCCGGCAGTGGGAGTCAATCTGATAGACCACCGTCATGTACTTGTGCCCCTTCCTGTAGGCCAACTCGTCCACCCCGATGGCGGTGATGCCATCGAGATTCCGGTGGGTAAGACCATAGGAAACAGCCCATTTCACCGCATCGTAGACCCGATTCCAGTTCGTCCCGAAGATGTCTCCCACCTCGCTCCAGGATAATCGCCGCGCCCAGACCGCCAGAAACCATGAGAACGCCCGGGTCATCGGCGACTTGCCTTCCGCCCACGGAACCATCTCGACCGTCGGGCCGCATGTCCGACAATCCACCCGCCGCATGGCATACACCAGATACACCGGCAAGCCCCACAGCGGGACGAAGCGGAACCGCCGCGGTGGCTGGTGATCATACGTGGAGCTTTGACGCCCACAGCCCCGGCAGCACGGCCGTGAGCCCCGACGGGGTCGGACATCGACTTCGAACTCATCATGGTCGAATCGCACCTTCTCGTACACGAACCCCTTGACCTTGTGAACGCGATTGAGGACAGTCTTGATTAGCACCGCTTGAGGTCTCCGTTTGTTGGCCTTGTTTCCAAAACCAATCTAGCGGAACCTCAGGTGGTGCGTCACCTACTACACATTGACGCCCATCCGACGGTCCAGGTATCCTTAGCCGACCTGGTGAAACGGAGTCGGGCCCTGCGGGGACGCAACCCGGCAAGGGATAGCCAGGCCGATGGTGCGCCGATGGTGTATCAGGCCCTGGGCCGTTCACGCGGTCCAGGGTCACTCTTCTTTGGCACCACTCGGACACCGGAGCCATGCCTCAGAAAATCCTGGGGTCTGGGGCAAAGCCCCAGAGGCTGTTTCCAACCCACAGATTCTGTGGGAGACCCGTAGAAAGAAGTGTCTCGAGATTAACCGGCACCGGCGCACCATGGGCCTTCGCCGGCCTGAGCGCGATGGTGGTGCCGTCGGCGAGTTCGAGCTTGAAGCCCATCATCGTTT
>JBHIAO010000875.1:0-1878 GCA_046758565.1 Anaerolineae bacterium | reverse complement strand
CCGTTTGTAGTCCTTGGGCAGGACCTTCACGAACTTCGGCACCATTGCTTCCCACAAAGCCAGTATGAGCCCTGCGCGCGCGCTGTTGGTATACTCGGCATGCCGGCCGATCATGCCTTCCACCTCTTTGATCTCTTGATCGTCTTCCAGCCGCTCGAGGGAGACCATCTCCTGGTTGCAGTGTCGGTGAAAGTCGCCCGCCTCGTCCAGCACGTACGCGATGCCGCCGGACATCCCGGCGGCAAAGTTCCGCCCCGTTGAACCGAGCACGACGACGCGTCCGCCAGTCATATACTCACACCCATGATCGCCCACGGCCTCGATGATGGCATGCACACCGCTGTTCCGGACGCAGAATCGCTCGCCGGCCATCCCTCGGATGTAGGCTTCCCCGCCCGTTGCACCATAGAACGCGACGTTCCCGACGATGATGTTTTCCTCGGGCGCAAAGGTCGAGCCTGCCGGCGGGTAGACGATGATCTTTCCGCCGGAAAGCCCCTTGCCGATGTAATCGTTAGAGTCCCCCTCGAGGATCAGCGTGATGCCTCGAGGGATGAAAGCACCAAAACTCTGGCCGGCCGATCCCTTGAAGTGGAATCGGATCGTGTCCTCGGGCAGGCCTCTGCCGCCATAACGCCGGGTCACTTCGCTGCCCAAGATCGTTCCCACCACACGGTTGGTGTTGTGGATGGGAAGCGTGGCCCGCACCGGCTCGCCTCGCTCAAGCGCCGGCTCACAGAGTTCTAGAAGGACCTGGTTGTCCAGCGACCTGTCAAGCCCATGATCCTGAGGGATCTGGCAGTAGCGGCCTACCTCCGGTGGGACATCCGGCTGGTAAAGAATGTTTGAAAAGTCGACACCGCTCGCCTTCCAGTGATCGACGGCTCTGCGCACCTCGAGTTTATCGACCCGGCCGATCATCTCGTTGACGGTGCGGAAGCCCAGCTTTGCCATCCACTCACGCATCTCCTGGGCGATGAAGTGCATGAAATTGACGACATGTGCAGGGTCCCCGGTGAACTTCTTGCGCAGCTTCGGATTCTGCGTTGCGATGCCGACCGGGCACGTGTCGAGATGGCAGACCCGCATCATGAGACACCCCAGTACGACGAGGGGGGCCGTCGAGAATCCAAATTCTTCCGCCCCGAGGAGCGCCGCGATGACGACATCGCGTCCGGTCTTGAGTTGCCCATCGGTTTCCACCACGATCCGGCTGCGCAGGTTGTTCAGGACAAGGGTCTGGTGAGTTTCAGCCAGTCCCAGCTCCCACGGTAGGCCGGCATGCTTGATACTGCTCTGAGGGGAGGCGCCCGTACCACCGTCATACCCGCTGATGAGCACCACATCGGCGTGACCCTTTGCCACACCAGCAGCGATGGTGCCCACGCCGACCTCCGCCACCAGCTTGACGTTGATCCGAGCGTGGTGGTTGGCGTTCTTCAGGTCGTGGATCAGTTCGGCAAGGTCCTCGATCGAGTAGATGTCGTGATGAGGGGGTGGCGAGATCAGCCCCACACCAGGTGTCGAGTATCGTACCTTGGCGATCCAGGGATAGACCTTGCGACCTGGCAACTGTCCTCCTTCTCCGGGTTTCGCCCCCTGGGCCATTTTGATCTGGAGCTCTTGTGCGTTGACGAGATACTCGCTGGTGACACCGAACCTCCCCGAAGCGACCTGCTTGATGGCGCTGGAGCGCGAGTCCCCGTTGGGATCGGGGATGTAGCGGGCAGCATCCTCCCCGCCTTCGCCCGAATTGCTCTTGCCCCCGATCCGATTCATGGCGATGGCCAAGCTTTCGTGGGTTTCCTGACTGATGGAGCCGTACGACATCGCCCCGCTCTTGAAACGCTTGCAGATGGATTCCACCGGCTCGACTTC
>JBHIAO010000874.1:0-1880 GCA_046758565.1 Anaerolineae bacterium | reverse complement strand
CCACCCAACGTCAGCGGGACTCGGTGGACGAGCGGGTTTTGACCGAGGTCGAGACGCGCAGCGGCCGCGTTCGCGATTGCGTTGCGGCAGAACCGATCTATTATCCCCAGGGACAGGCCCAGGGCGCCACCTCGAACACCATCACCGTTGAGCACCATCCCGGCGATACGGAACAGGGCTCTAATCCGCAGAACAGGCACACGTACGACGGTAACAGCATCGAAATCACCGCCGGCACCGGCGCCGGCCAGGCGCGCGATGTCGGGGCCTTCAACCCCTGGACCAATGTCGTGACCGTGGATCGGCCGTGGGGCCTCATTCCGGACACCAGCTCGCAGTACCGTTTCATCATTCACTGTGACAACAATGCCGGCGGCTGGCCAGAATACGAAACCACATTCGACGCTCCGGCGGATAGCGACAACGACGGCATGGCCGACGAGTGGGAAGTCGCCCAGGGCCTGGACCCGAACAGGTACGACGCCAATGAGAAGACGCTCAGTCCGGAGGGGTATGACAACATCGAGGTGTACATCAATAGCCTGATTCCCATGCCAGATGGAACGCCTTCTCCAACGCCCACGTCTACCCTCACGGCGTCGCCGACCCCGACGACCACACCGACGACAACACCGACACCAACGGCTACACCAACTCCTACCGCTACGGCCACACCGCCGGCCTCCCAGTGTGTGCGCGACGTTAACAGCAACGGCATCGGGGACATCGTGGACATCCAGGCTACCGCCGCCCAGCTTCCCTGTCACGTCCACCTGCCCCTCGTCGCTGCCAACTGGCGCCAACCCTGGCCGCCCGCACCACCCGCTCAGCCGGCTGCTGGTCCCGGTGGCAGCGACTACGCCCACGGGAGTTACTCTGTCGTGGAGCGCGGCCTCGGGGACCGCAAGCACTGGATCTATCAGCCGGCGGAGCCGCAGCCGGCCCAGGCGCCGGTCGTCGTCTTCCTCCACGGCTGGGGCGTTCTGACGCCGAACCCGTATCTCTTCTGGCTGGAACACCTGGTGCGGAAGGGGAACATCGTCATCTACCCCAAGTACCAGGCCTCGTGGCTCACGCCGCCCGACACGTTTACTGACAATGCTATCGACGCCGTGAAGAATGCCCTCAACTGGCTGGAAAGCAACCCAGGTCGGGTACAGCCGGACAGAGCGAAGTTCGCCATGCTAGGCCACTCGTACGGTGGAACCATCGCGGTTAATATGGCTCATCGCTGGGAGTCGGCCGGCCTCCCCCAGCCCAGGGCGATCATGCCGGTGCAGCCCGGTACGGAAGACGGCGGCACAGACAACATCGACAGCCTCAGTAACATTCCTTCAACGGTGCTGATGAACTGCCACGTGGGTGCTGAGGACACGGCTGCCGGCCGTGCGGTCTGCGACATCATCTGGGATCGTACCAGCCACATTCCGGCGGCTAACCGGGACTACGTGGTCATGTACTCCGATCTGTACGGCGAGCCAGACCTGGATGCGGATCACCGGGCGCCGGCCGGCGGTCCCGACCTCGAGGAGGTTGACGCCCTGGACTGGTACGGTTTCTGGAAGGACTTCGACGCCCTGCGGGGCTGTGCGTTCTACGGGACAAACTGCGTGTACGGAGTGGGGGACACACCGGAACACCGCTTCATGGGCCTCTGGAGCGATGGCGCCCCGGTGCGGCAGCTTCAGATCACAGACGTGAAGCCTTGAGACCCTAAAGGTTTCCAGAAACCTTTAGGGTCTATCAACCGGAAGATTTGCGAACGACCAACAGATGATCCATTCGGTCGAACGTGACCCAGATATGCTCGCTCAGCTCTTTCAACTGGCGGTCTGTCTGCTCAAGCTGGCGACCCACCCGATCGACAGTGTTCAGTAGTT
>JBHIAO010000873.1:0-1881 GCA_046758565.1 Anaerolineae bacterium | reverse complement strand
TTGACTCTACTGAAAAAAGGTGCTGCGGGTCGCACTATTCTGCCAGTCGTGGTAAAATGGGGGGGAGAACCGACCCTCAGGATTGCCACAACGGAGCAGGGACCATGTTTCGAAAGAACGAGCCGCCCCGTGAGCCAGGCCCCTCCAGCATCCAGGGGCAACTGCCCAAGAAGTTGCGTGAGCGTCTGGAGAACTCGTGGGCTCAGACCTTCCGCGAGGAAGTCTTCTACCGCATCGACGAGGAACCGTTTGCCGTGCTGTATAGCGACCAGCCCTCCCGGCCGAATACGCCGGTCAACGTCCTGGTGGGGCTGGATATTCTGAAGGCCGGCTTCGGCTGGAGCGATGAAGAGTTGTACGACCACGTCAGCTTCGACATTCTGACGCGGCATGCCCTGGCCTTGGACGACTTGGGTATCGAGATATTCGAGATCCGCACCCTGTACAACTTTCGCCAGCGGGTGCGGGAGTATGCGGAGGAGACGGGTATCAATCTGTTCAGTCAGGTGTTCGATCAGGTGACGGATGAGCAACTGGCGGCGGTGGGGGTGGCGACGGGCTGGCAACGGATGGACAGCACGCAAGTGTTGAGCAACCTGGCGGCACTGACGCGGTTGGAACTGATAGTCTCGGTGGTGCAGCAGGTGTATCGGGCGCTGGAGGAAGAGAGCCAGGCGCGCTGGCAGGAGCGGCTGGCGCCGTATCTTGGGGGACGCCCCCAGAAGGTATGCCGTGGAATCAAGGGCCACGAAGTCGAGGCGCATCTGATAGCACTGGGCGAGATGTTGGTGGCGTTGGCCGAGGAACTGGCGGAGTACGCCCCGGATAGCGCAGCGTATGCACTGGCAGAGCGGGTCTTGCGCGAGCAATACCGCATCGGGAGCGAGGGTGAGGTCACGGTCCGGCCGGGGGAGGAGATCAGCGCCGACAGCCTGCAGTCGCCACATGACCCCGAAGCGACCTTCCGGGTGAAAAGCGGCAAGACCTATCGGGGCGGGTATGTGGTCAATGTGAGCGAGACCTGTGAGCCTGAGAATCCGCTCCAGTTGATCACCGACGTGCAGGTGGCTCCCAATCTGACAGATGATGCCGAATTGCTGGAGCGTTCGCTGGACAACCAGGCGGAGCGAGAGATTGACGTCGAGAAGGCCACCACCGATGGTGGCTACACCGGTCCTGTAGCCGAGGCCGCCTGTGACCGCCACGAGGTTGACCTGCGGGCCACCCGCATGCGCGGCGGCCAGAGTGCCGCCGACCGTTTGGGGTGGGAGGCCTACACCTGGACGTTGGATGATGACGGACGACCGGTGCGCGTCACCTGCCCCCACGGACAAACCGTGGAACTGGAACCCGGGCAGGCCGACGGGCGATTCATTGGCCGCTTTGATCCCGACATCTGCGCCACCTGTCCCTTCTTCAACCGCGAGTGCCGAGGGCACCCCCGGCGAGCCGGTCCCACGCTCTACGTCACCTGGCGCTCGATCAAGGCCGCCATCCAACGCCAACGGCTGCGCCCCGAGGACAAACCCATTCGGGCGGTGGTGGAAGCCACCATCCGTTCCGTCAAACATCCCTTCCCGGGCGGCAAGTTGCCCGTGCGGGGCCTCATCCGGGCGACGATGGTGGTCTGCGGTGCGGCCCTGATGGTCAATCTGCGTCGTCTGCATGCCTACCGGCAGGCGCAGGCAGGGGCACAACGGGCTGCTCAGCCGGCTCCGAGCCCAATTGAGCGTGTTTTGCGCTCTCTGGGGGCTGTTCTGGGTGGCCTGAGCACCCCGTGGCAACGTCTGGCTCCTGCCTCGACTATGCTCCATCGACCGCAGCCGGCTCCTGTGGCCGCTTGGTTGGCACCTGGCAGGCGGTAGTTTTTTCAGTAGAGTC
>JBHIAO010000872.1:0-1889 GCA_046758565.1 Anaerolineae bacterium | reverse complement strand
AAACGTGAAACGTAAAACGTGATGGGTAATTGTCACGTTTCACGTTTCACGCATCACTACTCCACCCCACACGCACAGGTATTGACCTCCCGGGTGATCACCCTGTCCGCTCCATCGACGTAAATGTGGGTCGTGCAGGGCATACAGGGGTCAAAGCTGCGGATGGTGCGCAGAATGTCAATACCCCGGTACGTCTCGGGGCTGTCAAATTCTTCGAGGATGGGGGTGTTCAGTACAGCCTCTTCGTACGGGCCGGGATTGCCCCAGGGGTCTTTGGGCGAAGCATTCCACGTTGAAGGGGTGACGATCTGGTAGTTGGACAGGAGACCGTTCTCAATGACAGCATGGTGAGAGAGATAGCCACGTCCAGCGCCCCAGAAACCAACACCGATTTGCGCACCGCGCTGCTCCACGGTGAAAGGCGTGTGCACCTGATCATGGCCTGCTTTAAGCAGCTCAAGCCCGATCAACCAGTTGTCCATCGCCACCAGGGCGCTGTACGGGATGCAGTAAGCCCGACCTCGATTCCGTTCAAAGGCGTTCCAGTCCTCGGGGACGCGCCACTCGAGCTCCATCTCAGGCAAGGCTGCCTTCGGAACGCGCAGCCGCAGACTGGTGCCTGTAGGCTCCATGAAGCGGGTGTGGGGGAGTTTCTGAGCCAGGGCTGTGTTCCATATGCGAGCTGTGCACTCGGCCTCCATCGCCAGGCGGTCCCAGCGGGGGGCCGTATCCCAGGTGTAGCGCTCTTTCCAGCTCTGCCCGGTCGGCCTGGGGATGGTTTCCTTGTTCCAAGGGTGGTATGGGCTCAGCGGTGCGCCGGCCGGATCGGCCTCGAAGGGATGGCCGTTCCAGGACTCATAATACGAGTGCTCTACAAACTCCTCAAGTCCGATGTTGAGATCCTGCAGCCGGGTGGTCACCTGTTCGCCGTCCACGATGGCGCCCGGCGTGGCCCAGCGCCGCTCGCCCCACTCACTGCAATTGTCGTAACTGGCATCATAGGCTTCGGGATCGTCCCAGATGCCCAGATCGATCAGGTGCTTGGGCCGCGTTCCCACCTGCCGGTAGCGGGGATCCACAGCGTAGAAGAAGTCGCACAGGTCATCCCAGATGGCAACGACCTTCTTGCTGTAGTCGAAGAGTTGCTGCAGTCGCATGTAATACTCGTTGAAGGTGGTGATGTTGACCGTCGTCGTCACGCCACCGGGGATCACCGTCTCTGGATGGGGGTACTTCCCGCCGATGATCACGTACGCCTCGCGGGCCACCCGCGTCATGTGGAGGGCTTCCAGGTAAAGGGTGCCGGCCAGCGGGTTCAGCCCTTCCATGATATCCGCAATGGTGCGAAAACCGTGGATGGAGGCGCCGGGTGCTGGAGTTTCCTGCGCCCTGGACCAAACCGTGGGCGTCGTCGCCTCGACGGCCTGCTGCGAGTAATCGGGGCCGGCCAGCAGGAACAGGTGCAGCGGGTGATCGTACAGGAACTCCATGCTCAGCATCATGTTGCGGACGACGACGCCCAGGGGCGGTGGCTGGACCAGAAGCGCCATTTCCAGCGTCAGTGCCGAAGTAGTGGCATGCACGCCGCCGCATACGCCACAGGCACGAGAGCTGATGAAGGCGGCGTCGCGCGGATCACGGCCTTTCAGGATCACCTCGTAACCGCGGAATAGCGTCGCCATAGAGTTGGCCGCCAGCACCTTCCGTTCCTCGAGGTCGACCACGCTATGGAAGGCCAGCGCGCCGGCTACCCGGGTGACGGGGTCGAAATCCACCGACTGGATGTAGCCGTTGCGCGCCAGCAGTTCCTGAATCCGGTCCTCCTGGTCAGCCAGGGACTTCGTCTCATAGGTGTACGGGTCAGCGATTCCCCCTTTCAGGTAGGGCCG
>JBHIAO010000871.1:0-1892 GCA_046758565.1 Anaerolineae bacterium | reverse complement strand
TTTTCAGAGTAGCGCTGATGACACTATCCCTTATGACCCTGGCTCGCACAGCGAAGCAGGTTGTAGAGACGTCGGCCGGTGTGCGCCCCGGCGAGAACGTCTGCATCGTCACCGACACCAATGTGCTCTCGATTGCTTCAGCCATCGCCGCCGCTTGCCACGCAGTCGACGCGGAGACGGTGACCTGTGTGATGACCCCGCGCCAGATGCACGGCAACGAGCCCCCACGCGTCGTCGCCGCGGCGATGAAAGCCGCCGACGTGGTGATCGCCCCGACGACCTACGCGCTGACCCACACCGATGCCAGGATTGAGGCTACACGGGCCGGGGTGCGGATTGTGGTACTGCGCGAGATCACCGAAGACACATTCCTGCACGGCGCGATGACGGCCGATTACGAGGCTATCGATGCCATCAGCCGAAGCCTGGCAGAGACCTTAACAGAGGGCAATCATGTCCGCGTGCACACCTCGAAAGGAACGGACCTTTCCATGTCCATCGCCGGGCGGCGTGCCTTGCACCTGGGCGGGGTGGCCCGTGAGCCGGGCAGCCTGACCTCGCTGCCCAGTGGTGAGGCGGCCATCGTCCCGGCGGAGGGTTCGGCCGAAGGCGTGATCGTCGTAGACCACGCCATTGACGGGATCGGCCTGGTGGATACGCCGGTCACGCTCACCGTGCGTGCGGGACAGGTCGTCGCCATTGAGGGCGGCAAAGCCGCGGGACGTCTCGAGCAGATCCTGGCCGAATCGGACGACAACGCCACGAACGTCGCCGAATTCGCCATCGGCACCAACCCACTGTCGCGTATGCGCGGCAACATCGCCGAAGACAAAATCCTGGAAGGCAGCGTTCACATTGCTGTTGGCGATAGCCACACCATCGGCGGGAACGTGACCAGTCAGACGCACCTGGACAACGTTATCCTGCGGCCGACGGTATGGCTCGACGAACGGGAGATCGTGCACGATGGGACATTGCAGGACCACGCGTAGAGCAGAGGTGCCCGGCACTTGCCAATGCTGCATTGAACACGCTGCTCGGAGGTTCCAATGGCCTTGATGCCTTTCAAGTTCCGAACAAAAGTGCCGGGCACCTGAACGATTACGAGAAGGAAACGATATGCGGGATGAGACACCTGATGTAGCCGCCGGCCAATCCGCTGCTGCGCAGCGCTTGCAATGGATCGCCGCTGGGGCCAGGCTGGTTGATCTGACCCTGCCCTGGTCACCTGAGTGCACCCCTGTGCCAGGGCATCCGCCGATACAGATCGAGCCGCTCCACACCCACACGGCGGACGGGCTCTCTAACAGCATTGCCCGTTTCAGCCTGCACACCGCCACCCACATTGATGCGCCCTACCATTTTCATGCGGATGGTCTGACCATTGATCGCGTACCTCTGGACCGGTTGATCGCCCCGGCGACCCTGGTTGACCTGCGGTCGCTAGCCCGCCCCGGCGAGGCCATTCGCACCGCCGAGCTGTGGGCCGCCGGTGTGAGCGCGGATGAAGACCTGAGCGGCCGCGTGGTGGTCTGCTTCACCGGCTGGGCGGCTGACATGTGGAACACCCCCGACTTCTATCGTGGCAATCCCTATCTTGACGAGGCAGCAGCCGGCTGGCTCGCCCGCCGGGAGATTGCAGCCCTTGGGTTGGACTTCTCGGTGGACCGGGGCGCCCCCTATCCCAATCATCAGTTGCTCCTGGGCCGGGGCATACCGCTCATCGAGAACCTGATCAACCTGGACCGAATTGGCCGGCGGGAGTTCGTGATCGCCGCGCTGCCCCTCCCGGTCGCAGGGGGCAACGGCGGTCCGGCGCGCGTCGTGGCTTTGGTCGAATGAGCGCCCGCGTGGAAATGCCCCCCTCTAACTCCCTCCAGAGGGGGGAGGAC
>JBHIAO010000870.1:0-1897 GCA_046758565.1 Anaerolineae bacterium | reverse complement strand
ACGTGCAGGGCGCCTCCGACGCCGGGCTGATCCCCATGGTCTATCCCGACTACCAATCGGTCGAGGTCGAGGAGATCCGCAGGCGCTTTGAAGAGGTGTGGGGCACCAGGCTCGATCCCAAGAAAGGCCTTACGGTGGTCGAGATCATTGATGCCGTACACGCCGATCAGGTCAAGGGCATGTACATTATGGGCGAGAACCCGGCGATGTCGGACCCCGACGTCCAGCACGCCCGTGAGGCGCTCGCCAAGCTGGAGCATTTGGTGGTTCAGGACATCTTCCTAACCGAGACCGCGTTCCACGCCGATGTGGTCCTACCGGCCTCGGCGTGGCCGGAGAAGCACGGCACGGTCACCAACACCAACCGCCAGGTGCAGATGGGCCGGACCGCGCTGAAGCTACCAGGTGAGGCGCGCCAGGACTGGTGGATCATCCAGGAAGTTGCGCGGCGCATCGGCCTTAACTGGAACTACAAGGGCCCCAGCGACGTATTCGCAGAGATGGCCCAGGTCATGCCGTCGCTCAACAATATCACCTGGTCTCGGCTGGAACGCGAGAGCGCGGTCACCTACCCGTGCAATGCGGCTGACCAGCCCGGCCAAGAGATCGTCTTTGGTAATGGTTTTCCGACCGCAAATGGCCGCGGCAAGTTGGTGCCCGCCAGCATCGTCCCGCCAGATGAACGGCCGGACGAGGAGTTTGCGATGGTGCTCACGACTGGCCGCCAGCTCGAGCATTGGCACACAGGAGCGATCACGCGGCGTGCGAGCGTGCTGGACAAGATCGAGCCCGAGGCAGTCGCCAGCCTGTGCGCGATAGATTTGCGGCGACTGGGAATTTTACCCGGTGAGCCGGTTCGGGTGACGACCCGCCGCGGAGCGATTGAGCTCAAGTCCCGCGTGGACAGCGCCATCCCTGAGGGATGTGTCTTTATCCCCTTCTGCTACGCGGAGGCAGCGGCCAACGTACTGACCAACCCTGCGCTCGATCCCTTCGGCAAGATCCCCGAGTTCAAGTTCTGTGCCGCCCGCGTGGAAAAAGCCGGGTCAGCCGGCATTGCCTAGCGTCAGCTTCAGTACCGAATTGTAAAAATTGACGTTGTAAGATGCATTGAAGCGACGTTCACTTGCGCCCTGAGATGAAATGGGGTCTCCCTGACGGCCTTCCCCGTGTGATAGTGGTTGCTCCTCAACAACCTCGCCCTGAGATACTAGAGTTCAATTATCGCTCTTGTCCAGTTGTCTTTCGGCGCAATAGTGTGGCCTTGGCCGGTGAGGTCTTCGGCTAGAAAAACGTCGCCCGGCCCAAAAGTCTTTACTGTCCCGTCTCCAATCCTGACATCCACCGAGCCGGACAGAGTAATGAGGTATCGACGCCGTGGTGCCGTATGCCATTCAACGCTTTGGCTTGGTGGGTTATTTTTGAAAACAACCTCAACCCCCGTGTGCGGTTTTGAAAAGAGAGGTGAGCCTTCACGAGTGTCCAACTCCTCGAAGTGTGACTGCCCATCTTGACCGCTATAGAGTCTGACGAACATCATAGCTTGCTCCCTTAGTTCTTTGGTTAAGAATTATGTCAAGAAAGTCAGTATTGAGTTATCTGATTCTCTGAGTTTAAACGCCCTTCACGTCGGTGAGACGCTTCGGGCATTTAAGAAAAATTATCATTGATAAGATTCTTATTCTCTTTAAACTTGGCATGCAGGCGAAGACCTTGCCCCCTTCGATCAGAGAATCGGGGAGCGAGGTACAGCCCTGGAGGTGCTGGATGAAATCGGCAAAATACAGGTGGGTATGTATGTCTTTTCACATCGCGCTTTCTCATTCCGAGAAGCTACCGTCCTTCCCCTTGTGGAGCGGAAAGTAACCAAGACAAGCAATTATGTCAACACTTAACT
>JBHIAO010000869.1:0-1899 GCA_046758565.1 Anaerolineae bacterium | reverse complement strand
GCTGGGCAGCCGGGCCCAGATGGTCAGGCGAAGTTCCTCGCCCACCAGCTCAAAGCGGGGCTCGCGACCGCTCAATTCGCGGGAGAGGCGCACCAGGGTGGGGATGCGGATGCTTGCCTCCGCATCCAGTTCGTGCTAAGATTTGTGTGGACGGGCGTAGACCTGAATGCTTTGCTGGTCAGGTGGCAGATCTGGAATCCGACTGGTTTTCCTCCTCATATGTTCTCAAAAAGTAGGGGCGAGGCAAGTCGGATTGGTGGTGTCGAAGCAGAAGAGCCTGCCCTCCGACTTGCCTCGCCCCTACCGCACCACGAATTATTGAGAAGAAGTAGTAGACTGGTTTTTGTGTTCCCCACTTGGGTGTGTTGGTCGCCATTTCAGCCCGCCAGAGCGGGAGAGAGGCCTAGTCAATATGAGGAGAATGGTGGGTAAGGTTGGACTTCGGATCCTCGGAGGGGTCACCTTGATCGCGCTTGGACTCCTCACCATAGGCCTGGTGGCCGTGATGCGCTTTGACCCCGTCTCTGTCTTCCCCAAGACTATGTCTCCGGAACAACCAACGACGTACGGTCTCGCGAAAATCCCAGAGGCGACCAGGCACCAGCTACGCGATGGCTACGGCCAACTGCCCTTAAGCTTTGTGGCCAATCAGGGCCAGACCGCCGGCCAGGTGAAGTTCCTGGCCCGTGGCCGCGGTTACACCTTGTTTCTCACCCCCAGGGAGGCAGTGCTGTCCCTGCGGATTGCGCAATGTGGGGTGCAGGATACGAACAGTCCATTCCGCAATCCGAATTCCGAAACTTGTACTGAGCCCAGCGGCGTCCTGAGCCCTTCGGTAAACTCAGGACAGGCTCTGTCGAAGGGTCGAAGTATCCGAAATCCGAAATCGGTCGCGCTGCGCCTGCGACTCCTCGGCGCCAACCCCGAGCCCCAGGTGGTGGGGCTGGACGAGTTGCCCGGCAAGGTCAACTACTTCATCGGCACCGATCCGCAAAACTGGCACACCAGTCTCCCTACCTACGCCCGGATCCAGTACCAGGACGTCTACCCCGGCGTGGACCTGGTCTACTACGGCAACCAGGGGCATCTGGAGTACGACCTGGTAGTGTCGCCCGGTGCCGACCCCGATGCCATTCGGGTCCGCTTTGAGGGCGCGGATAAGATCAACCTGGACGACCAGGGCAACCTGATCGTGCACATCGGCGGTGGCCAGGTCATACAGCGTGCCCCCGTCATCTATCAGGAAGTGGCCGGCGTCCAACAGGCCATCAGCGGCCGCTACGTATTGCACGGCGACCAGGAGGTCGGATTTCAGGTGGCCGCCTATGTTGCCGGCAGGCCCCTGATCATCGACCCGGTGCTGGACTACTCGACCTACCTGGGCGGCAGCGAGCGCGACTATGGCCACGGCATCGCCGTGGGCGCCGACGGCAGCGTCTACGTGTCGGGTGAGACCCTATCGGAAAACTTCCCCACGGAGGATCCCATTCAGCCCGCCAAGGACAATTCCATAGACGCTTTCGTGACGAAGCTGAGCACCGACGGCTCCACCCTGGTTTACTCCACCTACCTCGGGGGGAGCAGCGGTGACGTGGCCTACGCCATCGCTGTGGATGGCGACGGCAGCGCCTACGTGACAGGACCGGCATCGACCGACTTCCCGACGACGCCGGGCAGCTTCCAGACCGAGCACGCCGGTGGCACAGACGCTTTCGTGGCCAAGCTGAATCCCGCCGGCGATGCTCTTGTCTACTCCACGTTCCTCGGGGGCAGAGGCAGTGACCAGACCTGGGGCATCGCCGTGGGCGGCGACGGCAGCGCCTACGTGACGGGCGCCACCGGAAGACCGGGGGACGACTTCCCCGTTACCCCCGGGGCCTTCCAGCCCTCTCGCGGTGG
>JBHIAO010000868.1:0-1904 GCA_046758565.1 Anaerolineae bacterium | reverse complement strand
CCATCGGCTGGGGGAATTTCGGCGCGCCGCCCCAGCCACCGTGAGCCCTGTCAAAGCGCTGCCAGAGGTTCTCGAAAGCGGACTGCAACGTCTCACGTGTCACGTCTTCGCTTTTCACGTCCCTACGCACCGCGCTCTCTCGCTCGATAGCTGCCACCAGTTCCTTGCCACTTTCGACGAGTTCCTGCCGCCGGTTTTGCCAGGCGTCGGCCACAGCCAGCAGTACGTCTGTGAACGAGGGCATCCCGTAGCGGCGCTTCGGCGGGAAGTAGGTGCCGCCGTAAAAAGGCTGGCCCTCAGGTGTAATGAACACCGACATGGGCCAGCCGCCGCGGCCGGTCATGGCCTGCACCGCGCTCATGTAGATGCGGTCCAGGTCCGGCCTCTCCTCGCGGTCCACTTTGATGCTGACGAAATGCTCGTTCAGGACCGCCGCCACGCGCTCGTCCTCGAAGGATTCGTGGGCCATGACGTGGCACCAGTGGCAGGCGGAATAGCCGATGCTGAGGAAGATCGGCTTGTCTTCAGTTTTTGCTTTTTGCAGCGCCTCCTCGCCCCAGGGATACCAGCCAACCGGATTGTCGGCGTGTTGGAGCAGGTAGGGGCTGGTTTCGTTCGCTAAGTGATTGGACATCATACTCCTTCATGCTAATCAGTCCGCTCCGCCGTTCTCATGTAGCGCACGTCCTTGAACGGCTTGACCTGTGGGCGGACGTTGTTTTTCAAGAGATTGCCGGAGATGTGCATCAGGGTGTCTCCGTAGTCGGTGTCTATTCCCATAGTGGCCAGGCAGGGATAGTGATGGTGCAGCAGGCCGGCCTCCTGCTCAGCATCGTCCGCCGAGACGCCTACCAGCTTCTGGGCCACGTGGCGCGCGCAGCCGCAGACGGAGTCGCGCCGGACCTCGGCGGAGGTGATTTGTCGCGATTCGGGGTCTACGGTGATGCGCAGGTCTGGCTGGCCAAAGTAGCGCGCGAACTCGGCGATGAGCGGGTCATCGTACTCGATCCGCTGACGGCGGCCAATGCTGTAGTGGGTCTCGGTCAGCGAGCACAGGGGCTTGGGCGTCACGCCCACCACGCCCATGTCCTGCAGCCAACCCCGCAGTTGCCGGGCCAGTCCCCGAGGCAGCCAGGCCTCGCTATCCACTGCCGCGACCACGGCCTGGGCGCCGGTCATACTCGCGATGTCGGGGAGCAGTTCTGCCACGCCTGGATGCTCGCCAAAGGACAGGATCAGGTCGGCCGACGGGAGCTCGTCGGGCAGATAATCCTCCGGATAGTCTATCACCGGCGGCAGCACGGCCGGCGCCTTCCAGACCTCGACCACCCAGTCCGCAGGGCCGTAGGCGTGGATGTTGTCCACGTGCCGCTGGCCGTACTCACCTGAGATGACTGCTAAGATACGCATATAGCTCTCTCCTTGTCTTCCAAAATCTGTCACCAAAAAAAGGCTGCCTTATTATATCATCAGGACAGCCGTTTGTCTATGACAAAAGTCACTTTTCCCGTGATTTTTTGAGACTATGCGGATGATCGGTGGTCCTTCAGAGGATGAGGGGCAGAGTGAATGCGAATGTAGACCCGGCGCCAACCCAGCTCTTGGCCCAGATGCGGCCGCCGTGGGCCTCGACGATCTGTTTGGCGATGGCCAGACCCAGCCCCGACCCACCACTGGCCCGGGCCCGCGATTTGTCGGCCCGGTAGAAGCGCTTGAAGACGTAGGGCAGATCCTCAGGGGAGATGCCTTCGCCGGTGTCGGCCACCGCCACCTGCACCTGGTCTCCCACACGTTCAGACCGGACGGTGATCGTCCCCCCAGCGGGTGTGTATCGCAACGCATTGCTGAGGAGATTGAACAACACCTGGCTGATCCGTTGGACGTCAACCTCCATCGGTGGCAAG
>JBHIAO010000867.1:0-1905 GCA_046758565.1 Anaerolineae bacterium | reverse complement strand
TCTTGCAGCAGCACCCAGAACGTGTAGAGGCCGATGGCTGTGCCCAGGGGGAAGTTGATCAGCCCCAGGAACCCCACTACCATCGCCAAAATGCGCGCCCAGGCCTTCCGTCGCAGCAGGCCATAGCCGGCCACCATACCCGGTATCGCCAGCACGACCAGCAGCGAGCCAACCGCCAGGCCGACGACGCTGAGTATCCTCGCCGCTACAGGATCACCTGTGGCAACACCGATGCCGGCCAGGAGCGTAAACAGACACATTCCCAGCACCAGGAAAACGGCATTTCCAAGGATGTGGAGCCAGCCCAAAAGGGTCACATGTTGCTGCAATTCACGCTCATTCAATGGGTCCACTGTTAGAACTCCTTTGTGGAAGGATGGCCGGCCAGAACTACGGGCCGGCAGCCTCGCCGGCGACGCCTGCCCCGAACTGTACGAGCTTGTACCCGAACTGGAAGTCGTCGGATTGCAATCTGATGTTGCCCGGGCTGTTGGGACAGTGGCCCAACGCGTAGCCTTGGTAGCCCTCTGGCAAATCGACGGTGACGGCAACGCCATCCGCAGCATCGAAGCCGGAGAAGTTCACCAGGCCAAACGGTCTGACCTGGCGAGTGATCCAGGCGCCATTGGGGAAGCTCAGCCTTACCGATGCCTCCCGCAGCGGGGCGTCGAGACCATCCTGGAAGAAACCGTCACACCGATAATCGACGAACGCGCGTACCGTCAAGGTGTCAGTCCCCTGCGGAACCGCTGCTCGTGTCCCGACGAACACCCGGTTCCGCATCCACTTCACCTCGCCCGGCGCCTCCGGGTCGTCGATGAACGTGAGATCCAGGTCGGGTGTGCCGTCCAGATTGATGTCGAACAGGAAGGTGTCCAGAAAGGCCTGGGTCAGGGTTCGCGAGTAGGGGGCAGTCAAGGTGAGTGGGTCTCGAAGGGTCGGGAAGCTGAGTCTCAGATCGTCCTCCTCCTTGGTGACCACGGCCTCGAATTCGATGCCCGCCGGATCCAGGACTTCGTAGTCCAGGACATCGTACGTTCCCACGTAGCGGCCCCAGGTGTCCGGGTCGGTGGAGTAGTCCGGTGGATTCTGGGGTGGCTGTAACCCAAGCATGACGGCCGTTGCGCAGTAGAGCGAGCTATACATCGACGAAGTCGTGTTACCCAGGACGGACACAGCGAAGTTGCGCTCCGGCACCCAGAGAAGCGTCGATCCCCAGCCGGGTACGTTGCCGGGATGGTCTCGCGTCTCGACCCCCCAGAACTCGTCGGCCAGGACGCCGTAGCCGTAGTACTGGGTTGGTGTGTAATGCAACCAGATTTGCTCGGCCTGCATGGCCGCGGCGGACTCCGGCGACAGCACATCGCCGCCACCGTCCATGAGCAGTAGTGCCCACTTGACGAGATCGCCGGGTGTGGAGAAGGCATAGCCGGCCGGCGCCGCCCACCAGTTGTCGTAGGCATCCGGTGCGATGATGACAGGCTCACCCGTGAACGGGTCGGTGAAGTGGCCGTACGTGTAGTTGCCGTACGCCAGCGCCTCGGATGGTAGAAACATGGTCCGCGTCATGCCGGCCGCCGCCCACACGTTGTTCTCCACGTACTCGTGGTACGGTATCCCGCTGGCCCGCTCGGCGACCAGGCCGGCCAGAATGAAGTTGGGGTTGCTGTAGTTCCAGAAGGAGCCCGGCGGCGCGTAGAGCCGGACCTCGGACTGATCGCCGGCCCACTCGGTGAGCGCGCTTTCAGTCCTCGGGCCGTCGATGTCTGTAAAGAAGAGCCTGTCCGGGAAACCGGTGCTGTGGGTCAGCAGGTTCCACACCGCCATGTCGGAGGCCGGCCAGGGGCCAGACACGTCGAACTGGGGTACGTAGTCGGTGACGGGCGCCTGCAGATCAACCGCCCC
>JBHIAO010000866.1:0-1914 GCA_046758565.1 Anaerolineae bacterium | reverse complement strand
CCGGCCAACCTCCCACAGGTCGCAGGTGTAACTGGCCGCGCCGTCGGTGCCCAGTCCCACCTGTATGCCCCGCGCCAACATCTGCGCCAGCGGTGCGATGCCGTAGCCCAGGTAGGCATTCGCCATTGGGCAGTGAATCACCTTGCTGCCGGTCTGGGCCAGGATTCCAATTTCGCGGTCAGAGAGCCACACCGCGTGGAAGAACACACCGCGCGGCCCGGTCAGCCCGACGGCGTGCAGGTGCTCGAGGTCGCGCTCGCCGAAGTGACGCAGGGTATAGGCGTTGATCTCGATCCAGCCGGCGACGTGCGTCGAAACGTTGAGGTTGAGTTCCCGCGCCAGTTCGACCGTCTTCGCCATCAGACCCTGGCTGATGTCTTCTGTCGAGCCCGGGCCGAGCGCGACCGTGGTTCGCCGCGTGCCGTGCCACGCGCCGACAAAGCGGCGCGCCTCGGCCAGCAGCGTTTCCTGGCGCTGGATCATGGTCATGTACTCGGACTCAATCCGCTCGCCGGCAAAGGTCTGATCGAGCAGGCCGTAGACCATCTGGGCGCGCAGGCCGGCGCGGTCGAAGGTCAGGGTCACGCGGTAGATATTCTCCAGGTCGGTGTGCAGGTACCAGTGGTCGGAGACGGTCGTCGTGCCGCTCTTGATCATCTCCAACGCAGCCAGTTCAGCCGAGGTCTCGGCGTGCTCGGGGGTCATCTGCGAGACAACCGGAAACAGGAAACGCCAGTTCCACGGGTCGAAGGGCATGTCGTAGCCGATGCCCTCAATAAGCGCCTGGTAGACATGCGTGTGACCGTTGACCAGGCCGGGCAGGACGACGCAGCCCGGCGCGCGGATCGTTTTGCGCGCCTCAGGGCGCAAGTCAGCGCCGACGCCGACGATCTGGCCGCCGTCAACGGCAACCTGCCCGTCTTCGATGATGCGACGGGCCGGGTCCATCGTCACAATGGTCGCGTCCGCGATCAGTAGATCAATCATCACATAGAAGCCTACTACAGCGAAAACCCGCGTCGTTTAGACGCCGGGAACCGTCCCTTCGGCAGGTCCTGGACCGGACCAGGCCTCAGGACAGGTCTCGCCAGCCCAGGAGCCGGCGCTGGCCCCCTCCCCCGACCCCCCCCCCAACTCTGGGGGAGGGGAGCCGAATCTCCCCCTCTCCCAGTGTTGGGAGAGGGAGCCGGGGGGTGAGGGCCGTTACCGGATTGTTTTCTCAAGGTTCATCAGACCGCGCCACTCGCCACCCAGCGTGGCTCGGTCGGAGGGGCCACAGCACCACCGGGTGGCACGGTCCGGAGACCGGCCACAGCAAGCAGGCTATCTAAGCGGCTGATTGAGGCACGATCAGGACACCGACCCCAACTGAGGTCTCCGTGCAGGGACGTGCCGGCCCCACCCAGCTTCGACGGTAATACGCTCGCCGTCCCAGACGGTCCGGCCCCGCACCATTGTCCCCCGCACCCGGCCACGCAGCCGCCATCCGGCAAAGGGTGTGGTCTCGGCGCGGGAGAAATCCCCCTGCGGGGCCACCACCCACTCGGCGTCCGGGTCCATGAACACGAAATCGGCGTCCGCCCCGACTGCCAGGCGGCCTTTGCGCGGTGCAAGGCCAGCGATAGTGGCCGGCCGCTCGGCGGTCGCCTCCACAAAACGTTGGAGAGACAGGCGGCCTTCCCGGACGCCGGCGCTGAAGACGAGCGGCAGCGAGAGTTCGAGTCCGGCGATGCCGGCCGGGGCGTCACGCATCTCACTCAAGTCGGACGACGCCGGCTCCAGGCGGCCGAGAAAATGATCACAGGCCAGCGCGTCCAGCGTGCCGTCGGCCAGTGCCTCCCACAGCGCCTTGGCGTCAGCGCGCGTGCGCAAAGGGGGTGTCGTCTTGACGCGCGCCCCCTGCCGGGCGAACTC
>JBHIAO010000865.1:0-1914 GCA_046758565.1 Anaerolineae bacterium | reverse complement strand
GCGCGCTTCTGTGCGATGTGCGGGGCGGCGATCGACACGCCCCCATCGGGGGTGTTGGCTCTGCAGCCGGGACAGTTGCTGAAGGCCTGTCCTGAGCGAAGTCGAAGGGATGGCGCATACCGGATCGTCCGCCGGCTGAACAAAGGCGGGATGGGGGCGCTGTACCTCGCCAAGGATCTGCGCACCTTCGGCCGGCCCTGCGTCATCAAGCAGATGCTGGACTACTACGATCCCGACGCGCCCGACGGTGCAGCCAAGGCGCGGACGCGCTTCGCGGAAGAGGGGCGTACCCTGGCTTCGCTGAGCCATCCGGGCATCCCGAAGATCTACGCCTTCTTTGAGGAAGCCGGCCGGCACTACATTGTCATGGAGTACATCGAGGGCGACAACTTAGCTCAGTACGTCAGCCGGGTGGACGAGGCCGGGTGGACGAGGTCGGGCCGGCGCCTGGCGCGGGAACAGGTGCTGCGCTACGCCACGCAGGTGGCGCAGGTTCTGGAATACTTGGCCGGACAACCACGACCGGTGATCCACCAAGACGTCAAGCCGTCCAACCTGATCCTGGAGCGCAGGCTGGACTTCGTGCGACTGGTGGACTTCGGCACGGCCAGTTCCAACGGTGTCCCACTCGCAGGCAATCCGAACGTGGAGCCCGAGAGTGTTTACGGCACCGTTGGCTACGCACCGCCCGAGCAGTGTCAAGGTCACCCGGAGCCCCGATCGGACGTGTACGCGTTGGGTGCTACCATCTACCACCTGCTGACGGACGACGACCCGCGGGATCACCCGTTCAAGTTCCCGAGGATGGGATCCTTACCGGACGACATCGAGCGGGTGCTGCAGCGAGCGCTGCGGCAGAAAGTAGAACAGCGCATTACAGCCCGCCAACTGCGCGAGGAGCTGGAAGCGCTGCAGAATCCCAAGCGGACGCTGCAAACCTTCGCGTTTCCAACGGGTGAGCGCATCCGGACCGTATCGGCCCTGCCGGCCCTGGCCGACGAGCAGTGGGAGGCGGCCCGGGAGTTCCTGTACGAGGGCGACTTCGACCGGTGGCTGCGCGACCTGAATCGTCATGACGCCGTGTTGGCCGCCGAGTCCGCTCGACGCGGCCATAAGGATCAGGACGCTGGCCTGGAAGCCTTCCTCGAGCAGCTCGATTCGGGTCTCACGCGTCCCCGACTGAGCGTCGCACCCAGCGCCCTCAACCTTGGGCACGTAGCCCGCGACAAGCCCGTGGCCGGCACTCTAACCGTGGGTAACGCGGAGCGTGGCTACCTGGTGGCCAACCTCGCAGCACGGCAGCCCTGGCTTGACGTACGGCCGCGGCAGGTGCCGGGCCATGCCTACACAGCCGCGAATGTGGACGTGATCGTGAACACCAGGATGCTGCCCCTGCGCCGGACACCCCGAGGGGTCATCGACATCGATGCCGGCGCTGCCGGCAAGACCTCGGTCGAGGTGAAGGTCCAGGTCTCCGTCGCGCGCGAACTGTGGCGTGTGCTGAAGCGCACCGTGCGTGGCGCTGTCCCCGCGGCCGGCCGGGGTTTTCGGGATGGGTTCAGGGCCGGTGCCGACCTGGTCCGCTCGGCCGCCAGAAGCGCCCGGCGGCAGCCATGGGCCTTCGCGGCGGCGTGGCTGATTCTGGCCGTGGCCGGCGGACTGGCGTGGTGGACCCGTACCGACTCGGTACTGTGGCGCGACCACGCGGTGATCGGTCTGGCTGCCCCGCCGGCCATCGCCCTGGTTGGCGCGCTGGCCCTTGCGCTGTTGAGCGCACTCATCGGCCTCTTGGCCGGGGCAATCGTCGGCGGCACCCGAGGGCTGCTGAACGTGGAGCGGGTGGAGTTGCCGAAGAACGTCTCTTTTTCGCGAGGGCTATTCGCAGTTGTTCGGTGGTGGATGGGCCGGCGTAGG
>JBHIAO010000864.1:0-1916 GCA_046758565.1 Anaerolineae bacterium | reverse complement strand
GGCGCGTCCATCTACCTCCTGGATGTGCCGGGCGACGACCCGGACACCCCCGCCATCGAAGGGGGGCGGGAGGGCGAGAGCATCACCTTCCAGGTGGCTGGATTTGATGCCACCCCCCTTTCGCTCTGGTTCGGCGGCAGCCACCACGAGCTGAACTTGCAGGTCACCACCGGCTCCGACCTGATGGTGTCCCAGGTGGGCCTCGCCAACATGACCACCGATCCGCAGACGCTGGCGGTCGGCGGCACGATCATGGCGACCATCGCCAACCAGGGTAACATTGGTGTGCCGGCCGCGACAGCCTTTGCCGTGACCTTCTTCGAAGACCGGAACGGGAACGCGCGCTACGACCCGGCAGCCGACAACACCCTGGGCCAGGCGACCCACACCACGGGATTAGGCGCCGGCGCGGAGGTTGAGGTAGCGGCGGCCGTGGTGGGCCAGGTGCTGTTCCGCGACAACCTGGTCTATGCCCTTGTGGACAGCGGGGATGCCGTCACTGAGCTGGACGAGAGCAACAACCTCAACCACAGCGGGTCCCGCTGCGAGGTCCGCCCGCCGGTCGGGCAGTTCAATCCCGTACTGGAGTGGTATAGGGAAGTAGGGCAGTCCGGTGTGATGATGGCTCCGATGGTCGTTGACCTGACGGCGGATGGGATTCCGGATGTTGTATATATCAACACCGAGCTGATCGGCAATGGGGTCAGCTACTTCGGGTACGTAGGGGCGCTCAACGGCAACGATGGCAGCCTTATCTTCAGCGTTCCCGATCCCAGGGTGGTTTCACAGATCTCCCCCGCCGTCGGCGACATTGACCTGGACGGCCAGCCCGAGATTGTGGTCTCTACAGGGGGTACGTACGTTGCCCTGGAGCACGACGGCACCATCAAGTGGCAGAGCTCCTGGACTCCCCAGCCCTTTGGGGGGCCATCCATTGCCGACCTGGATCGGGACGGGATACCGGAGATCGTGGTGGGGGCAGCCGTCTTGAACAACGACGGCACCTTTCGTTGGGGAAATCGTTACAGTGCAGGAGGAATGCCGTTGGTGGCCAATCTGGATCTGAAGGGTGATCCAGAAGTCGTGGTCAACAAGATCTCACTCTTTGGTCATTCCGGTCTCGGCAACACAGCCTACCGCTCCGATGGCAGCATCTACTGGGACAGGCCAGACCTGAAGGGCCGGTTCAACGCTGTGGCGAACTTCGACGACGACCCATTCCCCGAGATAGTGGGGGTGGGGGACGTAAAAGGCAGCAAAGTATACTTGCTGGAACATGATGGCACCTTGAAATGGGGCCCGGTTGACATCCCTGATGGGGATCCTGGCGACAGCCGCTATCCTTCGGGTGGGCCACCCACTATCGGCGACGTGGATGGTGATGGCGAGCCTGAAATCGGTGTAGCGTCCGTTGACCGCTACACCGTCTTCGAGACGGACGGCACCGTCAAGTGGAGCAACGAAACCCAGGACTTCAGCTCCGCCGGCACAAGCTCATCGATGTTTGACTTTGAAGGCGACGGCTCGGCCGAGATCATCTATTCTGATGAGGTGAAGCTGCGCATCTATCGAGGCACGGATGGCACTGTGCTGTTTGAGACGCCAGTCGGCAATAACACCATTGTTGAGTATCCCGTGATCGTGGATGTGGATGCCGACGGCAACGCCGAGATTGTGGTAGCCAGCACCAGTAAGGGCAACGATCCCGGCATCTACGTTTTTGGCGACGCCAACGACACCTGGGTCCCCACCCGGCAAATCTGGAACCAGTACCAGTATCACATCAACAACGTAAACGACGACGGCACGATTCCCATTGAGGAGACTAACAGTTGGCAGGATCACAACACTTACCGCCTGAACACCCTGCCCGACCCCTTCCGCGCCCCCGATCCCACTGCCTCGTGGCTGCGCTT
>JBHIAO010000863.1:0-1916 GCA_046758565.1 Anaerolineae bacterium | reverse complement strand
CCGCAGGCTCAAATAACAGCCGGCCACACTAGACGAACTTCAAGTGCGCCAGCCGGACTGATTACTTGTTCTGTGCGGGATCGTGTGGGGCAGGGTAGGGGCTTTCCAAATTGGAAAAACCTGTGGGGCAGGGGCAAATGATAGCCGAGTCGCTGGCGACGAACCATCAACTTTGTGGCTACGATGTTGCAGACTTTTTTGAGAAAGCCTACTACGCAATCAATAAGTGTGATATAAGGGCGAAAATCCTTCGTCAATACGCATTCTGTAGAGCTGTGTTCGATACATTCTGGCATTCGCTGTTCAGTTGATTGACAATGGACAAAGTTGAGATTATACTCGAAGGTGGAATCCCCCCCGCCCACAACGGAGTTAGCAAATTAGAGGAGGTCCCCGTGACAACGAACAAGGTGAACATTCGAGGAAATCCTGGCTTAACTTTTGATGACGTCCTGCTGGTGCCGAAGCGGTCACCTATTCGGTCGCGAAGCGATGTGAGCACGGCCACGCGGCTGTCGCGCCACTTGAAGATGCACATACCGATCGTCAGCGCCAATATGGACACGGTAACCGAATCCGAGATGGCTGTAACCATGGCGCGGGCCGGCGGCATCGGGATCATCCACCGCTTCATCACCGCCGAACGGCAGGCCGAAGAAGTTCGGCGTGTCAAGCGTGCCGAGAGCTACATCGTCGAGCCGCCGTACACTCTGTCACCCGACGCCTCAGTGGCTGAAGCCCGGAACATGATGGACGACCGTGGCATCGGCGGGCTGGTGATTGTGGATGAGGACAATCACCCGCTGGGCATTGTGACCCGGCGTGATCTACAATTTGTGTTTGAGAACCACTGCCCGGCGACGCACTGGATGACGCCAGCCGAAGAGCTGGTCACAGCGCCGGCTGGCACATCCCTCGAGGAAGCCCGGCGCATCCTGCATGAGAATCGCATCGAGAAACTGCCACTGCTCAACGAAGACGGCCGGCTGGCAGGCCTCATCACCGCCAAGGACATCGTCCAGTTGATGCAACATCCCGATGCCACCAAGGACCACAAAGGGCGGCTACGAGTGGGGGCAGCGGTGGGTGTGCGGCCGGGCTTTGTCGAGCGAGCAGCCATGCTTCTGGAGGCCGGCGCTGACGTCATCGTCGTGGACATCGCCCACGGCCATTCTGACAACGCCGTTGAGGCCGTGCAGGCACTGCGTCGTGAGTTCGGTGACATCGAGATCATCGCCGGCAACGTCGCCACAGGCGAAGGCGCCCGCTACCTGATTGAGGCCGGCGCCGATGCTGTGAAGGTCGGCGTGGGACCCGGCTCGATTTGCATCACCCGGATAGTCACCGGCTTCGGTGTCCCGCAACTCACCGCCATCGCTGACTGTGCCGAGGTCGCCTGCGAGTACGGCGTCCCCATCATCGCCGACGGCGGGATTCGCAATTCGGGGGATCTGGTGAAGGCTCTGGCGGCCGGTGCGTCGAGCGTTATGCTGGGCAGCCTGCTGGCCGGCACCCGTGAGAGCCCTGGCGTGGTGATCACACGCAACGGCCGGCGCTACAAGGTGAGTCGGGGCATGGCCAGCCTGGGGGCGGCTATGAGCCGGCCGGATCGGCAGTATCAGGATGACGAAGACGATCCGTCCTGGACCCGGATGGTGGCCGAGGGCGTCGAGGCCGCCGTCCCGTACCGTGGTAGCGTCGATGACGTCCTGCATCAGCTCGTCGGTGGTCTGCGATCTGGTCTCAGCTATGGCGGTGCCGTGACGATCGAGGAGTTGCAGGCCAACGCTGAGTTCGTCCCCATTACAGTGGCCGGCCTGCGGGAGAGCAAGCCCCACGACGTCGAAGTGCTCTAGCAGTTTGTCGGAGAACCGGGTCAAGGGACCCTGGCTGTCCATTTTGAATTTCGAATTTCG
>JBHIAO010000862.1:0-1921 GCA_046758565.1 Anaerolineae bacterium | reverse complement strand
AGTCCTCGCTTCATGGATGCCTCCCGACCCCATCGAACCAAACAATGTCACAGCTAGTACCGGTCCAACTTGAGAAGCCGAATGTGAACGACCTCCCTTGTTCCAAGAGTCGTGAGCGAGTAGGCTGAGAAAATCGGCGCAAACAGTTGGAACGGTACGAGCATACGCGTCGGGTCTCATCAAGGAAAACCGGACTTGCACGCTACCTTTTCACCCGCCGTTCCAATTCCTGACTGATGCGAATAGACGCCTGTTTGTCCCCCCGGCCGACCTCGATCAATACCGAAGTCAATGAGAGGCCTATCGGTCTCAGGGTGACGACCACGTCGGTGCCGTCCGCTCGCCTGGCCACGACGCGGCCGCCGAGCTGGTCCTTTGCCCGTCGAACCACGGTCAGTTCCAAGGCTTCCAACGCCGCAATGGTCGCTCCCCACATCGCATCCAATGATGCCGAAAACTCCTGGGTGAGATTCCCGCTCACAGGGTTGTATTCGGCGGGGGTGCTGAGGCCGCTTGTCCCGGAATAGACCGTCGAACAGGCAGTCACCGCGCTCATCATGAGGATCAGTACGGTGCGCTTCAAAAGCCTCTCTCTCATCTCTCGCTCCTCTTCTTTGGCTCGTCGCATCCGGGGTTCACGCCGGCCGACGACCTGCTGATTACGAACCGAACCCTTGACCACCCAGATTCAACCACTCCAAGCACTTGAGTGTGCAGGACGAGGCAAAATATACCATCTCCTAACCCGAAAACGCAACCTATCCGCAACCGGCATCGTCTTTCTGAAGTGTATGTCCACACACGCCATGGAGGTACCCCCCAAGCACCCACCACAGGAGTCCCGTTCCACCCCCATAGCGTACGAAGACACACGAAAGCCCTCTACTGTATGCATCTCAACAGGGGTCCAAGCTTACGCATACGGGCCATCGCGCTGGCCGCGCGGCGTCTGATGTAGCGCGTCGGTGCAGCCGGGGACCAGCGTCGCGCGTTGGGCAGGACGGCGGCCAGCAGCGCCGCCTCGCGCCGGGTAAGGCGCCTGGCGGACTTGCCGAAATAGGCCTGCGCTGCCGCCTCGACACCATAGATACCGGGACCCCATTCCACGACGTTGAGGTAGACCTCCATAATCCGCCGTTTGTCCCAGAAATATTCGATCATCATGGTAAACGGTGTCTCTATGGCCTTGCGCGTGAAGGTCCGGCTCGGCCACAGGAAGACGTTCTTGGCCGTCTGCTGGGAAATCGTGCTGCCGCCGTGCAGGGGCTTGTTACCGCGCTGGTAGTCGGCCGCCGCCTCGAAGATCGAGGCCCAGTCGAAGCCTGAATGCTCACAGAACAGGTTGTCCTCGAGGGCGATGGCGGCCGCTGGCACATGCCGTGAGACCACCGAAAGGGGAATCCACTTCTTCTTGATCCCCTCACCCTCGAACAGGCGGACCACCATGATGGGCGTGAATAGGGGCGGCAGCGCACGGTAGACGAGGACCAGCACAACCGGCATCACCAAAAAGCCGATCAGCGCAAACAGCGCAACTTTCCGCAGCCGCCGCAAGAATCCGGGCCGCCCGCTGCGGGATCTCTTTCTCTGTGTGTGATCTTGTTGTGATCTGATAAGAACCCCCTCGGATCCTCCCCCAAAACGAAACGCCCTCCCGGACCATTCTGGCTTCGAGAAGGCGCTGCAACGATTGTGCCTGAGATGGGCCGGGGGATGAAGGAGAAAGGGGGGGGTAGTGGAGCCGGCGAGGAGGGTTGAACTCCTGACCTGCTGATTACGAATCAGCTGCTCTACCACTGAGCTACGCCGGCCCGAGGTCCTACCTAACACAGGGGACGGGGGGAGTCAAGGAAGGGACCTGCCCACAAGTAACGAAGCCCAAAAGCCGGGCCGCAGCAGCCGATGCGCCGGCAGGAGATCG
>JBHIAO010000861.1:0-1922 GCA_046758565.1 Anaerolineae bacterium | reverse complement strand
GAGGACAGGGGCCGATTCCCAGTGCGCTTCCCTACTCGGCAGTCCCCGATGTGGCCGTCGCCTCCTGGGGATCTCGCAGCGGACCCTGTATCGAAAGATCAAAGCCTACGGCCTGATCCACATCCTGCCTGACACAATGGCCGGATCAGAACGACTCTTTGACAGCGTGGCGAACTTTTTCCTTTCCCCCACCTTCCCCGTTCCATCCAATAAACTGATCTACTCATAAAAATCAACTAGTTAAGATCACATTAGCGTTTGGCACAACCCGTGCTTTCTTATGCGACTGGGTACTTTTCCCGCATGAAACGCTATATAGAACAGGGACGTCATGTGTAGGGGGATCAACCAGATGGGAAGGCAAGGAGGTGCTATCGTGCGAGGAGGGAGCGAGGCCGTGAAGACGCCGGTGAGATGGCCGAGCAGTCCCCGCCTTCGGAGTGAGGCCGGCGCGAGCCTCTTGGAGGTCGTGATCAGTTCGGTAATATTCGCGGTCATCTTGAGCGCTATTTACACCATGCTGCTCTCAAATAAGGCTGCCTACGCGAGGGGCCAAATCTCCTTCGATATGCATACGAATGCCCAGTTCGCCCTGCCGCCCATCACCCGCGCCTTGATGAATGCTGGCCTAGACCCCACTCAGAAGGGGACGTTCGGGTTCGTCGACAATCCTGACGCCGGCTTTGTCCCGGTCGTAAGCGACACCCAGGTCACCCTCACCTTCGACGCCAATGACGACGGGGTGCTTCAGAACAACAGTGACGAACGACAAGGTTTCCGCCTCGCGGGAGTCGGCCCGCCTTTCACGCTGGAGCGGATGGTTATCGATGGGGCGGGGATAGTCGGTTGGACACCCGTCGCCCGGCAGATTCAGGGTCTCCAATTCTTCTATTTCGATGCCCTGGGCAACCCGCTGCCGAACCCGGCGACGACGCCATACGTCCTGACAGCGGCCCAGCGGCAGAATGTTCGCCGGATCGTGGTCCAGATCACGGTGGCCGAGACGGGAACCGGGCTCTTGGGGGGTCGGCAATACAGCCACACGCTCTCTTCGGCCGTCACGCCGCGGAACCTCCGCGGCTTGTAGGGAAAGGGGAGGACGAATGAGGATGCGGCATCTCATTCGGTCCAACCAGGGCCTCACGCTGCTCGAGGTTCTGATCAGCGCGACCATCCTGGGAGTGATCTTGGTCGCCATCGCGAGCATGTTTCCCACCGCAATGAAAGGAATGGCCGAGGCCGGTAACCAGACCCGCGCCCTCTCCCTCGCCCAGTGGCAGCTGGAGCAAATCCAGGGGACCGCAGCCTTCAACGATATCCTCCTTTACAACGGGCAGTCCACGGCCCAAGCCAGTTTCAACACCGGCTCGGGCATGGTAGACGCGAACCTCATGGCCTGGAAGCAGACGATCGAACAGGTCCCGGGCAGCGGTGTCCGCCAGGGAGTCGGCCAAATCACGGTGTCCGTGGCGGGAGTCGCCCCCGCCCGATTGGCCACGATTACCGTCCAGGTCCAGTGGGCGAACGACCGGGGGATCTCGGCCGTGCTGACCACCCAGATCTCGGAGACCTAATAGCCAACGAGAAGGCAGAAACAGGTGATGACTATGACGAGGTGCCAGGGAAACACGCGCCCCCGCCGAGGTGACGAACGGGGAGCGGCGCTCATCGCCACGCTCCTGGTGATAATCGTCCTGACGGTGCTGGGTATTGTGATGCTCGGGCTCTCTATCACCGACACCCAAAACACCATGAGAATAGACGAGGACCTCCAGGCCCTGTACGCGGCCGACGCCGGCGTGGAGAACGTGGTGAACCAGCTCTGGGCCGCCTATGTCGGCGAGGATTGTAGCACCTGTACCTATCCTAAGGATCCGGGTCAGATAGGCACCCTCAACAGCTATGTTGACTTCCTCGACCGC
>JBHIAO010000860.1:0-1935 GCA_046758565.1 Anaerolineae bacterium | reverse complement strand
CGTTTTACGTTTCACGTTTTACGCAGTTTGGTTGCGGCCAAAGGCTGCGTTAGGCATTACGGAGGAAAGTTCGGTCAGACATCATGAGCGTTAGTCTACGCACAATCAAGGCTTTTGTCATCGACATGGACGGCGTGTTGTATCGGGGTCAGGCACGCCTGCCGGGGGCGCGGGCGTTTCTGTTGGCGTTGCAACGTGAAGATGTGCCCTACGTATTACTTACAAACAATTCGACGTTGACGGTGGCGCAGTATGTGGAGAAGCTTCGCCGAATGGATATCGAGGTGGCACCTGAGCGAATCCTGACGTCGGCGGTGGCCACGGCGCTGTACCTGGCTGGCCGCGCCGAGCCTGGAACGCCGATGTACATGATCGGCATGGACGGGCTAGAGGAGGCTCTACGCGAGCAGGGGTTTGTGCTAACCGACGGAAATCCGGAATATGTGGTGGTCGGCCTGGATACAGACGCCACGTACCAAGCGCTAAGCACTGCCACGCTGGCGATCCGGGACGGTGCTGCCTTCATCGGCACGAATCCCGATCCGACGCTACCAACTGAACGCGGTCTGGAGCCCGGCGCCGGCGCGATCCTGGCCGCCATCGAAGCGGCAACGGGCGTGCAGCCGCAGATTATCGGTAAACCGCAGCCAGGGGCTTTCGAGGTGGCGTTGAGGAGACTGAATACCAGGCCAGGAGAGACCGCGATGCTTGGGGACCGGATGGAGACGGACGTTGTAGGCGGGGCCAGGGCCGGCCTGCGAACCATCCTGGTCCTTACTGGTGCCACGTCCCGCGATGATTTGGCCAACGCCGAAGTCGAGCCCGACTGGGTCTTCGACCGTTTGGAGCAGGTTCTAGCTGCTCGGCGCTGAGAGCACATCACCAACTCGAAGAGCTGCGCTGAGTGATCTCTGGAGCGCACCAGCCCGAAAACTTGCTGCTACCCTACTTTTATGGTAAGATTGTGCCCGATCACTGTTTGAAGTAGCATGGAGGGAAGAAGATGTTCTTTGATCCGCTATATCTTATATTAACCATGCCGGCCCTTCTGTTGGCCCTGTACGCCCAGTGGAAGGTTCGTTCCGCATACGGCAAATATTCACAGGTCCCGAATGAGCGCGGTATCAGCGGCTACCAGGCAGCACAGGAGCTTGTTCGCGCTAATGGCCTATACGGTGTCGATATTGAGGGGGCGCCCGGCGAGCTGTCCGATCACTACGATCCGAGGAGCAAGGTTCTGCGCCTGAGCCCAGGCGTGGCGAATGGCCGGTCTATCGCATCCCTGGCAATCGTTGCCCACGAGGTTGGTCACGCCGTGCAGGACCAGCAAGGATATGCCATGCTGCGACTTCGCTCATCCCTGGTGCCGGCGGCGAACCTCGGCTCTACGCTGGGGATCTGGTTGGTCTTCGGTGGCATAGTTTTCAGGCTGAGCGGCCTGGCCTGGGTGGGAGTTGCACTGTTTGCGGCGGCGGTGCTGTTTACGCTGGTCACGCTCCCCGTAGAGCTCAATGCCAGTAGCCGGGCCCTGGACATGTTGAAGCGCACCAACCTGTTGGGCCAGCATGACCTGAAGGGTGCAAAAAGCGTGCTCAGTGCCGCAGCCCTGACCTACATTGCAGCATTGGCCCAGGCCGTGATGCAACTACTGTATTTCGTGCTGCTCCTGAGCGGCGGTCGCCGGCGAAGTTAAGCCAGCAGCGTCGGATGCGTCGGACCAACCATGTACTGAACGGCAGACGTGGAATCAGGAAACGGTCGGCGTGATGCGTGAAACGTGAAACGTGACAACTTTCGTTGACCGCCCCTCACGTTTCACGTTTTGCGTTTCACGCACGTCGAAGTCACTTCCCATCCGGCCAAAAGTGATTTCTGGCTCGACAGAATCTATGCCTAGTAAAGTTCATCTCTTCGATCTGACGCACGAAGAGCTTG
>JBHIAO010000859.1:0-1935 GCA_046758565.1 Anaerolineae bacterium | reverse complement strand
GCATGATCTATTCGCCGCCTACGATTTCTTGAGAACCAGTGACAGGGCACTCTGCAAACGTTCAAGAGCTTCTTCGCCTTCGCCTTCCAACACGTACTCCATCACACAGACTTCCATGTGCCCTTCAAGGACCTTGATAATCACCTGGTTCAGGGCCGATTTGATGGCGGCCAACTGGATCAAGATGTTTTCACAATCCTGGTGTTCGTCAAGCATGCGCTTCACACCGCGCACATGCCCTTCGATGCGGCTCAGGCGATTCTGAATGTTCTCCTCCAGTTCAGGTGACAGATAGACTTCGCCGGCTTGGGTCAGCGTTGGCGGGGAGGTGGATGCCATTTCCGCGTATCTCCTTTTCTGTCTGGTATTGGATGCAGGTATACGATGTTCACCCGACTCGGGTAGACGACCCGAATTATAGTGTGAGCGGCGATCAGGTCAAATCCCTATACCCGCCAAGCGCATGGCATCAAGAAAGGAGGGTGGAAAATGGAATCCATTTTCCACCCTCCACCTTCCACCCTCCACTTTCCACCTAGAGTCCGCCGAATAAGAATGGATTGAGTACGGCGTTGTAGTACACCAGGTAGCCGCCGGCGGCGATCAGGGCCACGGCGCCGGCCCGCTCCACATACGGGAGCACCGCCCGCAGCTTCTGCGCCACTGCACCTTTGAACAGCGCGGTGCCCAGGGCCACAGCCATGAGCACGGTCCCCATGCCCAGCCCGTAGCTCAAAAAGACCAACGTCGCCCCGGCAAAGCCCTGGGTGATGAACGTGCTGCCGATAACGGCCAGAAAGATCGGTATCGTACAGCTCAGCGATGCGATGGCATAGCCAATGCCGAACAAGAACATGGCCTTTGGGCTTCGTTCCCGCACATCCCACCGAGGTGCTACGAAAGTGACGTACAACGAACGGCCGGCCAGGAGCCACACCCCCAGACCAACCAGGACCACGCCTACCGCCAAGGCCGCCCACGGGACGTACCTGACGAGCGTCCGCCCGCCGGCTGAAATCGCAGCCCCCACCACGGCAAAGATGATCAGGAAGCCGAGCGTCACGATCAGTCCCAGGCTGATGCCTTCCACCGCCCGCTGGGCAAGGGGTACCTCCTCGTACCCCTCTTCCTGCGCCCCCAGGTAGTAGGCCACGAAGGAGGGCAGCATGGCAAAGCCACACGGATTAACGCTGGCGAACAGGCCGGCTGTGAAAGCGAAAACGAGGGGCAGACCAGTCATGAGACAATCTTCTCCAGTTCGGCCTTCAACGTATCATATGATGAGGGATACGAATCGCGGTAGACGATGTTTCCATCAGCATCGATGATAATCGTCGTATCTAGCGAACGCACCTTGTATTTCTGCAGCACCTTGTTGTCCTTGTCAAACCCAAAGGCGTAGCTCGGATTGCCGGCCCATTCCACGAAGCGCTGCAATGCCTCCGGCGAACTGGATGGGTCCACGTCCAGCGCCAGGATACTGATCTTGTCGCCGTACTCCTCGTGGATCTGCTTGAGCGCCCGGGCTTCTGGCACGCAGGTACCACACCAGTAGGCCATGATGAAGAGTACCGTCGGCTTCCCCTGCTGGTCCGCCAGGCTGAACGTCCCACCGTCCAGGGTGGGGACGCTGAAATCGGGCGCCACCTCCCCCTTGGCCGGATCGCTGGCCAGCCCGGCGGTGACGCCGCCGGAGCCGCTGCTGGACCGCGATTGTGTTGAGGTCTGTGGCTGGGACTGGGGCGCCGGCTGCGACTGAGGAGCTCGCTGGGCCTGAGGCTGCACCTGCTGAGCCTGGGGCTGTACCCGAGCCACCGGCTGGCGGGCGACGGCCGAGCTTGAGCCCCGGCCCGCCACCCAAAACGCCAGGGCACCAATGCCGATCAGCACGATGATCGCGCCAATGCCGAGCAAGATTTTGTTGCCGTCAATCGT
>JBHIAO010000858.1:0-1939 GCA_046758565.1 Anaerolineae bacterium | reverse complement strand
ACGTTTCACGTTTTACGCCCACGCTTTCCCCGTAGCCAGCCTCTGGATTCTTGTTTCGCCATCCTTACGGTGTGACGGTTGGCGTGATGGCCGCCACGGGAATGCGGATTTCCTGACCAATCTGCAGGTTGGTGGAGCTGACCCCAGGATTGACAGCCTCTATAGCAGCAACGCTCGTCCCGAATCGGAGGGCAATGCTGCTGAAATTGTCGCCGGCCTGGATCGTGTAGATAATGAACTCAGGCGTCGGGGTGGCCGTCGGGGTGGCCGTCGGGGTCACCGTGGGAGTGTGCGTGGGTGTCCGCGTCGGTGGAATGGGGGTGGGCGTCAACGTGATCGTGGGTTCCAGGGTCGGTGTGGCTGTTGGGATCGTGGTTGCTGTCGCTGTCGCCGTAGCCGTGGGCGCCCTGGCCACCTGTGCCGGCCGGAATCGGGTTGTCGCCCAGACGGCGGTCAGTTCAAGCACGATCACAACCAGAGCGCCGATGGCGAATCGAGCCGCCTTCGCCCGAGCCAGTGCAGACCGCCGCTGTTGGAGAAATGGCGCCTCCTCTGCCTCGCGGTCGGCATTGACCATGTAGTACAACGCCACGAGCAGTGCCGCCAGGCTGGCGATCAGCATAGGCAGCGAGATTCGTGTGATCAGGGTCGGCATGTCGATTCAGTAATCAGTGACCAGTGGCCAGTAATCAGTGACCAATATTCAGTGATCAGTGATGAGATTCTGACAACTGATCACTGAATACTGGTCACTGATTACTGATCACTGGCTGTTCAGGTAAATCCGCCGGCCACTTTTCGATGAGCGTGCCGCGGCATCAAGAACCCGCTGCACGGCTACACCGTCGGCAAAACTGGGTGCCGGCTGCTGGCCGGTGCGTATTCCGTCCGCCAGGCGGTCAATGAGCTGCATAAAACCGCCTAGCAATCCTTTGGGTCCCTCGATTTCTGAGCGGTAAGCCGGCGGAATCGGTAATTCACTCAACGCCTTAGCGCCAGCTCGGGCGCCAAGTACCCGTGTGGCAGTATGATCCAGGGCCAAAGTACCGTTGCTGCCATACAGTTGCACACCACTCCGACCCATGTGCGCGACACCGGTTGTCATGAACTGACCAAGCGCCCCACTGCTGAAAACTGCGTTCATCAAACAGGTGTCATCGGCTGTTACCGGGACTTTGCGTCCAACCTCGGGATCGAATCGGTCGCTGACGAAGTTGGTCAGCATGGCGTCAACGGCGGCGAATTCCCCGATCCACAGGCGGGCGGAGTCTATTGCATGCGACCCGAAGCCGGCCATCATGCCCCCGCCGGCTTCTTTGTCCATGAGCCACCCGTAGGGAAACCCTGGATTGTTGAGCATTCCCGCCAGGAAGTCGAAGCGGGCCAATCGCGGTTCACCGAGATAGCCTTTCTGGATCAGTTTGGTGACGTAGCGTCGAGCGGGCGCAAACCGCAGCACGAAAGCCGGCACACCGATGAGGTCGGTCTCCTGAGCCTTTTCGGCCAAAGCCTTGGCTTGCTCGTAGCTGCAGGTAAAGCCAACTTCGACGACGGCGTGCTTGCCGTTTTGCAGTGCTGCCATTGCCATGTCGTAGTGCAGGCCAGGCGGGCTTGCAATACTCACCACATCGACTCGGTCCGAAGCACACAGCGCTTCGTAGTCCGTAGTCCACCATTTGATATCAAACTTCTCCGCAGCACGTCGTGCACTCTCTTCCGTGCGAGCGCACACCGCAGTGACCTCAAAAGCGTGGTGTTGCTGATAGCTTGGCAGGTGCACACTACTGCCATAGCCCGTGCCTATCACACCGACGCGGATCTTCTCCATTTGTGCGGTTCTCCTCCAAGGCGTTACTCTGCAACATTGGCGTCATGTGCGTGAATTATTGCCTCGTAAAACGCGAAACGTGAAACGTGATGAACTCACGCCGGAAATCCT
>JBHIAO010000857.1:0-1940 GCA_046758565.1 Anaerolineae bacterium | reverse complement strand
GGGAGGGCCGGAGATCGGCATCCATTTCGGCTACCAGGGCAGCATCAGCTTTTAGCGCCCGACGCGACGGGTGAGACTCCGCTCTGCGCGCCTTGCAAGGATTCGCCGCGTTCCTGCGAAAACACGACCTCGGCTGTCTATTTGATGCCAAGCGCGCATACGGCTGAAACGGGTTTCATCTTCTTCGTCTCTATTCTGATTTGCGAGAATCCCGCTTTCGTCAGGGCCGCGACAATCTCTTTACCGATCTCCTGCGCAGTTTCATCCGTCGCGCCCCGGGACCTCGGTTGTTCCGTGATGGCGATCAGACCGCTAGGCCCCAGCAATTGACGCAGCCCCTTCAATCGTTCGATCGGCTCGTCCCAGTGATGGATGGCATTGACGGCGAAACACTTATCAAAAGGCTCGCTGAACACGGGGAGGGCGGAAACGGAGCCAAGCCTCAGCTTTACCCTTCCATCCCGTATGGCCGCGGCATTGCGTTTTTCTGCTTGTCGGACCATCGCCTGAGAATGATCAATGCCGACAACAAACCCATTGACGACAATCTTGCTAATCTCTTGAATAGCCACGCCTGGGCCGAAACCAATTTCCAAGACGCGGTCATCCTGCTGAATGTCAAGCAATGAAATGGTCCAGAGGTTTCGTTCGCGGTTTTGGCGCCGGTGGGCCATGATCATTCCCGCGAGCGCCCCCCAAAATCCTGTGGGGCAGCCAAACTGTGCACGGAGCCATTGGGCAAATCCCATCCGCGTCTCCCATTGCTTTCTTGCAGCCTTCGGTCATCTGAGCGTCCTGAGAAGCTGCCTCCACTGGTTACCTTCGAAGAATGTCCGCAAGGCACTCAGCACCGACGCCGTGGTGCGTAGATCCTTTTCCGGGATGCCGGCCTTCAGCCGCGAAAAGAGCTTCGCTTGCCGTCGAGTCGCCGCATCGACGAAACGTTTCCCCTGGGGGGTCAATCGTACTAGCCGGGATCGTTTGTGGGCCGGGTTTTCCGTCTGCTCGACATGGCCCTCGCGCGTGAGCTCGTCTACCAGTGTCTGGATGTACTGACGGGAGACCGGCCGAGCGCGCGCCATCTGCGGCACCGTCTGTGCTCCGAAAAGATCTAGGCCTCTGAGGACGCCGAGCCTCCCTGCCGTCATCTCTCCCTGGTGGTGAACCTGTTCGACTACCACCCGAAGGCGGTGGAAGAGCGACACCGTCTCGCCGATTACGGACTCGAGGGGCGATCCGCCAAAGGCGGCAGTCGCAGGCGTTGACCTGGCTTTCCTCATCGCCGGTGCCCCCAGGCTTCGGTGAGCTCCTTGCGCTGTTCGGGGGTCAGGACAGCAGATACCTTGACCACGACATCAGCGCTGCGGCGGAACGCCCGCTCGGCGAGGCTAAGGCCGGTGGTCTGGATTCGCACGAGCTCATCTGGGCTCACCTTGTCGGCCTCAACGGCCTGAATGAATTGGTCCATGAGGGCCCGGCGGGCATTTCGGAGCTTGCGCATGTCAGGCGCCAGCTCGGCGAGGATGGCGTCGATCTGAGCGCGCTGCTCCTCGGTTGCATCCACCCTACTGAGGGCCCACGCAGTTCCCCGGCTCATCCTATGGAGGAGCTCTTCCTCAGTGAGCTCGCCACGATACCAACGGTGTCGGCCGTACCCGGCAAAAAAGCTCGCACCGATTAGCACACCGGCGATGAGCGCGACGCCCCAAAAGAGCTTGCGGCCACGACCACGGCATTGTTTCGTTTCTTCTTTCTTGATCTCCGACATGACTGATCCCCTTCTTGTGTTGAGGTTGGCGTTCGGCGATGAGGAAGCATCGCCCGTATGGCAATAATATTGTCATGATGACAACTAACTTGTCAAGTAAAAAATGGGGGCACGGGGAAAGGTGGGGCTGCGCCCTTCAGGGCCCGCGGCACGGCAGGAAAAGCCTTGACAG
>JBHIAO010000856.1:0-1944 GCA_046758565.1 Anaerolineae bacterium | reverse complement strand
GGCCGTTCATCATCGGCTGACTACATCATGAGCGGCAGCGCCGGCCAGCCGGCCGTGGGCGGGTTGAGCAGTGCCGACTACCGGCTAGACGCCGGCTTCTGGCCCGGCATCGGTGTGGCATCTCCCGCGCCTACGGTGACAGGTTCCCCACCAGCGACATCCACCCCCACGCCCACCGGTACGGTGTTGTCCACGCCAAGTGCTACGGCAACAGGCAGCCCCTTGCCGACATCCTCGCCGACGGCCACACTCAGTGGCACCGTCTCACCCATACCCACCGCCACGCTGCCAGCCGGCTGTCAAGAGCTGCTGACCAATGGTGACTTCGAGACCGGTTTGCTCTCGCCCGCTTGGGGCAGTGCCGGCGCTGTGGGCATGGGGCCAGGGCGCAGCAGCGCCCATGGGGCTCGGTTGGGCGGCGCCAACAACGCTGAAGGCGAGCTGTGGCAAGGCCTGACGATCCCTTCGACTGCGCTCAGGACAAGCCCAGTCAGCGCCAACCCCGTGCAACTGGAGTTCTGGTGGATCGCCGAGAGCGCGAGCGAGCAGCCCGGCGACGCCGTCGATGTGATCGTCCAGCACGGCGAGCAGGCAGACCTGCTGAGCACGTTGCAGGCTGTGGCGCCCTTGGGTCAGTGGCAACAGGAGGCCGTGGACCTCACCAGCTACGCTGGCCAGGACGTAGCCGTGACCTTCCTGGTACACACCGACGGCCAGGCACCCAGCACCTTCGGGTTGGACGACATCAGCCTGAAGGCTTGTGGGGTGGCAGCGCCAACGCCGACACCCACCTTCACCGCCACGTTCTCACCGACGCGCACAGCCACGCCAACGGGCAGCCCGCCGCCCACATCCGCACCGACGGCCACATCCACACCCTGGTCCACTCCGGGAGTTCCCTGTGAGAACATCCTGCCCCACGGCGACTTCGAAGCCGGCCTGCTCCCGCCATGGGACACCGGAGGCGGGACCCAGGTCACCACGGCCCACGCCCACGGCGGTTCCCAAAGTGCCCGCCTGGGCAGCGTGGACAACACTGTGGACGAGCTCTTCGCCGGCGTCGATCTCCCGCCGGACGCGACGTCTGTCAACCTCTCCTACTGGTGGTACGTGGAGAGCAGCGACCCGGATCCTCAGGCGGACGTCTTGGTCGTGGTGGTAGAAGGACCGGGAGGCGAGGTGGTCGTTGAGACCCTCAGCAACGATTCGCCCAGGGATGCCTGGCATGAAACCACTTTCGATCTGGGCAGCTACGCCGGCCAGATGGTCGGTGTGACGTTCCGCGCCGAGACCGACGGAGTGAATCCCATGATCTTCTACGTGGACGACGTACAGGTGGAGGTCTGCGGCGCTATCGCCCCTGGCCGGCGCCTCTACCTGCCGCTGATCCGGAGATAGTGGTGTCCTGCAACGCACCACACGAGACGGGGTCGGTTCCAGGCTCGAGGATTGGTCCCGCATTAACGCGACCCAGTTGACAGGCCGTATGTCACATACTATACTGCAATCACGCGCCCACAAATCTGGAATTGCAGAGTCGTATTGTGTAGGGTTCAATGTCCGGTGCAAGGGGGGCATCATGAACCGCTGGCTCATCCTGTTGATCGGTCTCCTCCGCTTATCATGGCTACTGCCGGGTATCGGCGTACTGACCTGGACCACTGCCCGACCCAGCGTACCCCCTCCTGTCAACCGCTCCAGTTCCGCTATTGACATCCCCCGCGGCAGCACAATCTCTCTCGTTGACGACACTGAACCGAATTCAATCAGTCTGGTTGCGGCTGCCGACCAGGATGATGTGGCGGAGACCCTCGTCAGCTTGGACGCGCGTGCCGTAGCGGTGGCCGAGGTCACGTCCCAGGACCCCAAGCGAAAGGCAGAAACACGATGCGCATACCAGCGACTACCATCACAAAGATTTTGCTAACAGTGACAGCCCTGCTG
>JBHIAO010000855.1:0-1946 GCA_046758565.1 Anaerolineae bacterium | reverse complement strand
AGCCACACCAGTCCGACCAGCCACAGGATGCTGGGTGACGTGACGAACTGGTCGTTTTCCCACTTAGAGAGCAAAGTGTGCTGCACGACAGCGACGGCGCTGCTCTCGCGGGCGGGGTTGGTCACATAGTCGAACGCAATGGTCAGCAGGATCAGACCACCAATGCCGGCCACGGTGATGGCCGGTCCCCAGGGCCAGCCTGTCTCCCCATCCACCGCTCTGTCATCGGAGCGCCGGCGCCCACGGCGCGAGCGGCGGTTCGGGCGGGGCGGCGCCGGCTCCGGAGCCTGGGCCGTGATAAGCTCGGGTCGGTGGCGAACCAGATACCCGACGACGATCATGAGAGCGGCGTAGGTCCAGAAAAGGGTCCGGGTAGCGGCAATGGCGATGCCGAAGTGAATCTCCACGAAGTGGCCGATGACGGCGCCCAGAAGCGCGATCAGCGTCAGCGCGAAGGGAATGTCAGGCCTCGAGCGTTGACGGCCAAATAGCGTAGCCCAGACCAGATAGGCGAACAGGCCGACAATCATGCCGGCCGGCAGGGCCACACCGAAGAATCTGGCGGTCCCATCCGCGACCTGGAAGCCGAGGACACTCAGGATGCCGCCGGCCGCGATCATGCCCAGCAGAAGGTTTCGCTCTCGCCGATCTTCCACGAGCCCAAGCCACTTCAGGCCATAGTAGAAGAGGCTGACAAACAAGAAGAGATACGCCGCAAATCCGACGAGACCCGTGGTGACCAGGGCATCGAACGTCTCGTTGTGCGAGCGGTCCGGTGACGCATTGCGAGCCTCGTAGTGGGCGAGATCGGGCGGATAGTACGGGTTGTAAGCCATGTGCATGGTTTCCGGGCCGTAGCCGATCACGGTTCGTACGGGGTCTGCGGTGATCAACTGAGTGGCCCCCTCCCAGATCAGCACGCGCACCCGGCCGGTGCCTCTGCCGGTCTCGAAGACCCGGCCCAGTCGGCCAATGTAGGGCATCTCTTTGATCGGTTCCAGCGGGGTGTTCGGCAGGTTCAGGACGACCAGGAAGGCGGCGCCAAGCAGCGCGATGCCGATGATGCCGATGACCAGCCGGCGATCGCCTCGGGTGACGGCCCACAACAGCCCAAAGACGAACAAGGCACTGAGCAGTCCCAGCCACGGACCCCGGCTCTGGCTGAAGAAGATGGCCAGCATTTGGGCCAGGAAGATGAAGAGGTAGCCCGTGGCCTCAATGAACGGCGGGCCCAGGTTGTCCTCGGCCTGAACCAGGCCGGCAAAGCCCTCCAGCAGACGCAACAGCGTCAACGGTACGACCATGATCAGATAGGCGGCCACAAAAATCGAGTTACCCATGCTGGACGCAACCCGCGTTGTCACGTCTCCCAGCCACGGGAGGGGGTCCAGGCCGTAGTGCTGGATCAGACCATACAACGCGACAGGGAGACTGGCCAGGATCACGGCCGTGATCAGCCGGTCCAGTTGCTCACGCGTGCGCAAGCCTTGCAGGATCAGCAGGAAGATGATGACGTAGGCCGACGTTGTGTAGGTGCCTTGCAACCGCTGGTACGACCCCCAGAAGCTGATGCGCGGGGAGATGGAGGTGGCAGTGCTGAGGAGGTAGACTGTCACCAGCAAGAGGGTGGGTAGGACCAAGGGTGTGGTTCGGATGAGGTGCGTGAAACGTGAAACGTGAAACGTGAAACGTGAGGCGTGAGGCGTATTGGGTGTTGTGGGTGTCGAGGTGGTGAGTCCGGTGTCGAGGGCCTTTACTACCCAGGCAAGCGCCATGAGGAGGGCGATGGAGCGCAGCAGGGTGAGCTTGTCGGGCTCGAAAACGCGGCTGGAGTAGACGTTGAAGAAGAGGGGAACGGTGATGACAGCCGCCAGCCAGCCGGCTTCGATGACATGGTCACAATAAACGCTGAGTTTTGTGGCGCGCATGGGCCAATTATAACCCAA
>JBHIAO010000854.1:0-1956 GCA_046758565.1 Anaerolineae bacterium | reverse complement strand
GAGAAGCTCGCCGGCTGTATGTGGCTTGTCCTTCCATTAAGAACCCCCCTGGGGGGTTCCCCGCATCAAGCGTGCGGGGTCGTTACGCTCCCCCTTGCACGTTCGAGGTACTGCTATGAGGTAACGGGCGAATATAGTAGGTCCAGGGCGCCGTCCGCGCCTGTTGCATACGTTGCCATTCAGCTTTCACCGTCGCAGGATCGCTTATCTCTTCCGGTTCATCGGGAAGACCCAGCGCCTGGCGTCTTTCTCTGGATAGATGGCTGGATGGCTGGATGGCTGGGCACTCTGCAAGCCAACAAGCCATCTAGCCATTCAGAAATTTCGTGCTTCAGGGCGAACGCAGTTCATGACGACTACCTGGCAACCTGGCCCGAAGTGGAGGGCGTCACCGGCAAGTATTCTGTGAAGAAAGAAGCCGCACGGTCATCCGCCGCGTCCTATGATCGGACTGCCGGCCAGCGCCTGTGGGAGGTAAGTGCGGAGCTGACTGGGCTCTAATTCGCTTCCGGCGATTCCGTTAGATTTGCGTTAAGTTTACGTTTGGTTGTTCCGTGTGGTCAATCGGTAGAACACACCCCGCCCTACGCCAGCGCGTTCAATAAGTCCCTTTTCCATCAATCCCGTCAGGTCAGCGTAGGCTGTGGTGTTGGAAATGCCGAACAATTCTCGGTACTCCCGGTTGGTGATCCGCCCCGAAGGCGTGCAGTATTCATAAGCCGCGTGCAGCATCCGCTCGACCTGCTCCCGGCCGGCGACGAGGTCCAGGCCCGAAACTGTTCCATCGTCCTCGACACCGATCAGCAACCGGCCGCCGTCGGCATTGGCGGAGGCGATGAGGGTGGTGGCCAGGTCACGGGGATGGATACGGGGACTCTTCCGCTCCAGGGTCTGCCCCTCGGGTGCGGAAATTAGCTCGCCCAGTTCCTCTTCGGTCAGAAGCTCAACCATGATTAAGAGGATTGTAACACGCGGGAGTATCCCGGTCAAGCCAGGCTGACGCATACCCAAGCTGCTACCCACGCCCGGATGTACTGGTGAACAACGCTGGCGCCATCTTCATGACGCGCAAGCAGATCAACTTTGCAGACTTGCAGATGCAGCACGCGTACAGTGGCCGGCGCGCGTACGGGCAATCCAAGCTCGCCAACGTGCTGTTCGCCTACGAGCTGGCGCGCCATGGGTCTCCATGCGGCGCGCAACCCGGTGCTGTACACCCATCTGACCCAGATGGGCTACATGAAGCGGGTGGGCATCGGCATCCCCACCCTGGTGCGCCTCTCCCGCGAATTGAGCGGTCGCGAGCCCCGCTTTGAGCTGGTGGGTGAGGAACTTCGCCTGACCATCTGGGCTCGGCTACCCAACAACCTGCAACAGCAGCAGTCCTGACCCCCACGACAGGTCGCTTCCAGTAGTGGCGATGAGATGCTTCACACGATTTGCCTTCAACAGCCAACTACGTTATCATAGCCGTAACTACTCAGTCATGTCATTTCGACCGTAGGGAGAAACCCCTATTATGTTGCTTTTGCTCAAGATTTGGCAGGCAAAGAAGAAGTTTTGTCCAACTGCCCCCTTCTTAATTGTTGCTCGGTAGGGATTTCTCGGCCTATGGCCTCGAAATGACATGGGGCTGAGTAGTTACTCATAGCCTTAGAGTCCAGAATAGCCAAAAATGAATGCACGCAACATAGTTCATCGGACACAGGTGAGGGAGAAATGGTGCAAGAGCTAGCGGTGGAAGAATTGGTGGAAACACATGATGAGCGGATGGTATTGGTCCCGCCACGTCCTCTGACGTTTGACCAGTTTGTGGACCTGTTTGGCGAGGACGATGACGTGGAGCTTGTTGACGGTGTCGTGGTGAGGAGAATGGCAGCAAGAGACCCCCACGAGGACTTAAACACATGGCTGATCACGGTATTGCGGGCATACGTCCGCGCTAAAGAGCTGGGC
>JBHIAO010000853.1:0-1970 GCA_046758565.1 Anaerolineae bacterium | reverse complement strand
TCACCTGGAAGCGCACGCCGAAGAGCGGGCTGTCCGGCGCACGGTCACAGGCATTGCAGCCCTGGCCTTAGTGCTCATCAGCCTGTTGGCTCTGGGAGCTCTCTGGTGGTTGCGCGTAGACGAAGAGGCCATCGTTGGCCGGATCTATCAACAAATGGGGCCGGCCATCGTGCGTATTGCCGCTGACGGGCGCACGGGCTCCGGCATGATTTTCGACCGTGAAGGTCACATCCTCACCAATGACCACGTCGTTGAAGGCGCCGACGAGATTTCCGTGCGATTGGTGGATGGCACAGCGGTGGATGCGCGGCTGGTGGGCCGCGACCCGGCCATGGACCTGGCGGTGCTCCAGGTCGACACTGCGGGCCACCCTATCGGCGTCGTCCGCTTCGGCGATTCAGACAAATTGAAGGTCGGTGACCTAGCCATCGTAATCGGAAATCCATTTGACCTGGAGCGCAGCCTGAGTGTCGGTCACATCAGCGCACTCTACCGGATTCTGTCCACCAATGATCCTTACGGCGCTCAAATCACCGGCGGGATTCAGACTGATGCGGCCATCAATCCGGGGAACTCCGGTGGGCCGCTGTTTAATTCCGCAGGGCAAGTGGTAGGTATCGCAACCTCCATTTTGCCGGGGCGTTCCGGAGGGTCAATTGGCCTCGGCTTCGCGGTGCCTATTAACAGCGCCAAGTGGGTCATCGATGAGATTCTGGCGCAGGGTTATGTCTCCCGACCCTACCTGGGGGTGATTGGCCGGCCCCTGATGACCTTCGAAGCCAACCGACTGGGTCTTCCGGTCGATCGTGGTCTGGTCGTCTTGCGGGTCGATCCGGATTCGCCGGCGGATGAAATTGGACTGCTCACGGGCGTGCGGAGCACAGCGTCATTCGAACCCAACGCGTCGATCGGCGATGTTGTTCTGGCACTGGATGGGCACCCGGTGGAATCGATGCCAGACATGTGGCATCTTCTTCAAGAACATGATGTCGGCGACGAGGTGGTTCTCACGGTGTTGCGCGCCGGCCGTGAGTTGGAACTGACCGCCAAGCTGCAGGAGCAGCCCAAACCGGACCAAAAGGCGCCTTAGCGCGTGCCGCGGTTGCCAGTATAACGATATCCATCAATCCCCAAGCAGGAGATAGGGAAGCAGATCGGATCAACCTCAATGGTCAACGAGTAGGAACAGGATTGTCCAGAATTATGAACATGCGGGGGTTTCTCATCATCACATTGATAGTGGTCAGTGTTGGCATTGCGTGTCTTGGTCTCGGCTGGTGGGCGGGACGAACCGGCACACAACGAGTCACGGGACTGGAGTACAGCCCCGTCCTGGGCACGCCTGTCATTTTACGAGACGGCCGGCGCATCCGCCTGTATCTGAGCCCGGAGATCCAGGGGGAGCCGGCCTTCACTATCATGGTCGGCCGCGTGTCTCGCGGGGATCAGCTCGAAAAGCCATTCCTGACGTTGGAAGACAAACGGGTCTATTCGGGTGGCGGAACGGACGGTCCCCTGCTCTACAGATTTGATGGCAATCAAGTCATTGAAGCCCACAACGACGGACCAACGCAGTTTGTTCAGCGGGACAACAAAATCTACTTCGGGCCAGATCCTCAGGCACCCGTACTGTTCACCTTCGAGGGGACCCGCGTTTACCGGGGCGATGCGAGAAACGGCCGTATCTTTGTGACGAGTAATACCGTGTTCAACGATTCAGACCTGGTGAAACTGGTAACGATCGTGCTGTACATGGAAACGCTGGAATAGCACATCCCGCTCAGCCAGCCAGGGCATCGAACAGGAACAGCTCGCCACTTCCCACTAGCGGTACCCACTTTGTAACCGATCAGGGCCACGTCTGCATGTGGCTGCTCCTGCAGCCGGAGCAGCCCAGACCAGATCAACACGCGCCTTGACGCGTGCCCCAGTCGCCAGTATAATGACCTCCGTTTAATCCCCAAGCGAGG
>JBHIAO010000852.1:0-1971 GCA_046758565.1 Anaerolineae bacterium | reverse complement strand
TCCAGGCGGCAAGGCTGGCCGGCGTAGTGCACCGGCATGATGGCCCTGGTCCTCTCAGTGATCCTTTCCGCCACCATCTCCGGGGCTAGGTTGTAGTCCTCCAGGGAGATGTCGGCCAGGACCGGCTTCGCCCCCAGATGGACGATGACGTTGACGGTGGAGCAGAAGGTGAGGGGGCTGGTGATCACCTCGTCCCCGAGGCCGATGCCTGCCGCCGCCAGCGCCAGGTGCATTCCCGCCGTACAGGAGCTCACGGCCACCGCATGGCCGGCGCTAACGTACTTCCGAAAACCCTCCTCGAACCGCTGCACCCTCGGTCCGCTGGTCAACCAGCCCGAGCGCAGCGTGTCCACCACCTCTTTGATTTCTTCATCCCCGATGGTGGGTACAGTGAGAGGGATAAAGCCCTCGCTCAGCTTTTCCTCCTTGCTCAAGCAGCCCTCAGACCTATCCGGCACCGGACGCGAATATCATACACTACCGACTAGCGCCATGAGGCAGGGGTGGCCTTATACTGAGTTTCCCTTGCCAGTTGACCACGCCTTTGCTATACTGCCCCCAACAAACGCTAGTTCAAGGGGGAGGGATGCGAAGTGGTAGTGGTGACCAGTTTCCCCAAGTGCCAGAAGTGCGAGACCGGCGACCTAGTGCCACTCTCCGACTTTGGGAGCCAGGGGGCCGCCATCTACTTCAAGGCTTGGGCCTGCACCAACCCAACTTGCGGCTATAACATCAAGATCCGCAACGGCGACCTCTACATCGAGGAGCCCATCAGCAGCGGCGCCATGCACACGCCGCGTATCCGCGCCTAGGCTCCCTGGCAAAAGCCCCGCATCCCGGCGGGGCTCGACTCCCACTAGACCCTGGCCTCTGCCGACCGTCAGGCTAACGGCCGATGCCCAGGTAGCGCATCCCGTTTCCTTCCACTTCCTCTCGCGACAGCACATTGCGACCGTCCAGCAGCACGCGACACCCTTGGAACGCCCTCAGGTCCAGCGACTTGTATTCGTCGTGGTAAGCCTGCAACACGATGGCGTCCACCGGCGGCGGCGGCTCCAGCGATGCTGCCTTCACCCCCTGCGACTCGACCTCCTGCCGCGAGAATAGGGGGTCGTGCACCAGGACCGTCGCCCCCGCCTCGGTTAGCGCCTCGTTCAGCAACAGCGCCGCCGAGTGATACGCCTCCTTCACGTTGGCCCGGTAGGCCAAACCCAGAATCAGCACCGTGCGGCCAGCCAGCCCGCCCAACGCCTCCTCCAGCAGGCGGGCCGCCTGCTTTGCCATGCCATCGTTGACCTCGCGGGCCAGCCGGGCCAGCGGCGCCGGCCCCAGTCCGTCGATGAGGAACCAGGGGTTTACCGGCACGCAATGGCCACCCACACCAACCCCTGGCTGATGGATGTGGGAATAGGGTTGAGAATTGGCGGCGGCGATGGCTTCCATGATGTCTATGTTGGCCCGCGATGCGCACCCCGCCAGTTCACTAGCCAGGGCGATGTTCACGTCCCGGTACACCAGCTCTGCCAGCTTGGCGAACTCCGCCGTCTCCGAGTCGCGAACCGCCATCACATCGGCAGCTAGCACCTGGCGGTAGAACCGGGCTGCCGCCTCGGTGCTGGCCGCGTCGATGCCGCCCACCACCTTCGGATAGGTGGCCAGGTCGCGCAGCACCCGCCGCGACGATACTCGCTCCGGGCTGAAGGCCAGGTGAAAATCGATGCCCATGCGCAGGCCTGATCCCTTCTCTAGGATCGGCCCCAGCCGATTACGGGTCGTTCCCACTGGCAGCGTCGTCTCGAACACCACCAGCGTGCCCTTCGCCAAACCCCGCGACACGTCGCGTGCCGCCGCCTCGATGGCCGACAGGTCGGCCCGCTTGTCCGGCGTGAGCAGCACCGGCACGATCACCACCACCACTTGGGAACGGTGCACGGCCTGGGCGGTGTCGGTCGTCGCTTCCAGGCGGCCGCT
>JBHIAO010000851.1:0-1980 GCA_046758565.1 Anaerolineae bacterium | reverse complement strand
CATGCGTTGTTGCGTGCCGGCGCGAGCACAGCCATCAACATTGACGCGTCGCCGGCCTATCTTGAAGCAGCGGAGGAAGAGGCCGAGCGGCAGGGCTTTGCCGATCGCGTGACGTCCCACGCTGGGGACTTCGTGGATCTGGCACCGGAGATTCCGCCGGCGGATGTTGTCACCCTGGACCGGGTGATCTGCTGCTACCACGACATGGAGGCGCTGGTGGGGCTGTCATCGGCGCGGGCTCGCAGGTTGTACGGCCTGATCTATCCTCGCGACACGTGGTGGGTGAAGATGGCCGGCCCGATTGCCAACTTCTACTTCTGGCTACGACGCAATCCGTTTCGCATCTTTTTTCACCCTACCGAGGCGGTCGAGGCCGTATTGCGCAGCAATGGTCTGGAGCGGCGGTTTTGTCGCAAGACTTTTGTGTGGCAGGTGGTGGTCTATGGACGGGCGGTCAGCGGATTGGCGGACGGCGGTCAACGGATTGCCTTCGGCGTAACAGATCAACGGATAAATAACGGATGAACAGATCCATTCGATCCTGGAGGCAAATGGATGGCGAAGCTATTCATCAACGGCGAGTTTGTGGATTCGGTGAGCGGTGAAGTTGAGGAGATACGCTGCCCGGCCACGGGCGATGTGGTGGACACGGTTTCCTGGGGCACGGCCGAGGATGTGGGCCGGGCTGTGGAGGCTGCCAGCCGCGCTTTCGAGGGTTGGTGGGCAACGCCGGCTTCCAAACGAGGCGCGACCCTGTACCGTGGCGCACGCCTCATCGAGGAGAACATAGATGAGCTGGCGCAGACCCTAACCTTGGAGCAGGGCAAACCCCTGCGGGAGGCGCGCCTGGAGCTGCGCCGCTTTATCCACACCCTGGAATACTACGCCGGCCTGAGCAAGAACATCCGGGGTGGATATGTGCCCAACCTGGACGAGGGGAAGTACGGCCTGATCTTGAAGCGTCCCATCGGCGTGTGCGCGGCCATTGTGCCGTGGAATTTCCCCGTGTCGCTCATGGGCAACAAGATCGCGCCGGCGCTGGTGGCCGGCAACACCGTCGTCGTCAAGCCGGCGGGCACCACTCCCCTCACCGACACCAAAGTGTGTGGCCTGCTGACCCAGGCCGGGCTCCCGCCGGGAGTGCTGAACGTTGTGGTCGGGTCTGGGGGTGTCGTTGGGCAGGCGTTGGTGGAGCACCCGAAAGTCCGCAAGATCGGCTTCACCGGGTCCACTCCCGTGGGCCGGCACGTCATGGCCACGGCCGCTCAGCAGATCAAGCGTGTCACCCTGGAACTGGGCGGCAGCGATCCCATGATTGTCTGCGAAGACGCCGACATCGATCGGGCGGTCAGTGCTGCGTCGGTTGGTCGTTTCTTCAACTGCGGCCAGGCGTGTCTGGCCATCAAGCGGCTCTACATCTTTGAAAGCATCGCTGACGAATTCACCGACAAGCTGTTGGCCAAGGTGAAGCGACTTCGCGTGGGCCACGGGACGGAGGACGGAGTGCTCATCGGCCCGTTGCACACCGCCTATCAGCGGCAGGAGGTGGAGGAGCAGGTGCAGGACGCCGTCCAGCGCGGGGCGACTGTGTTGGTAGGCGGCGAGCGTCCCGCCGGCGACGGTTACGAGCACGGCAACTTCTACCTGCCCACCCTGCTGGTGGATGTGGACCCCGAGTCCCGTGTGAGCCGTGAGGAGGTATTCGGTCCGGCCCTGCCCATTTGGCGTGTCCACGACATCGACGAAGCCATCGCGCGAGCCAACGACCACATCTACGGCCTGGGATCGTCTATCTGGACTCGGGACCTGGAGAAGGCGACGGTGGCGGCCGAGCGGCTGGAGGCCGGCTACACCTGGATCAACTCCGCCCAGATCATCTACGACGAGTTGCCCTTCGGCGGGATGAAGCAGAGCGGCCTGGGGAAGGAGCACGGGATCGAGGCGCTGGAGTACTACATGGAGACCAAGGCCGTGGTGGTG
>JBHIAO010000850.1:0-1981 GCA_046758565.1 Anaerolineae bacterium | reverse complement strand
CTGAGAGGGGGAGACATGGCGACGGGGAGACAAGGAGAGAGGGAGACAAGGAGACAAGGAGAGGCGCTGAGGAGGAGCCCTCACCCCCTCTCCCCTTCTCCCTCTCTCCCCCTCTCCGGTGGTTTCCTTTCCGGCAAGACAGTCTACGTCAGCGCCGGCCACGGTTGGTATTGGAACCCTGACTTTGAGTCGTGGCTCACCCAACGCCCCGTCTGGGAGGATCTGGTTGAGGATTTCAACAACGCCGAGGCGGTGAACCAGTACCTGCTTCCATATCTGTACAACGCCGGCGCCGACGTCTGGACGGTGCGGGAGCGCGACCTGAACCCCCAGGAGATCACCGTCACCGTGGACTCGCCGGCCTACGTTCAGGTTGGGGAGTGGATGACGCCGACGGAGACCGTCACCGCTTCGTCGCTAATCCTTCCGTGGCACTACACCCCGGTAAGCACTACGGCCACGGCTACCGCCACCTGGACCTTCACGCCGACTGAGACAGCCCGTCATGCCGTCTACGCCTGGTATTCCCATGGGCCGGACCGGGCGCCCGACGCCCGATACCACATCGAGCATGCCGGCGGAGTCACCGAATCGCTGGTGGATCAGACAGTTCACGGCTGGACCTGGCGCTACCTGGGCACCTATCCTTTCCATGCCGGTCAGCCGGCCAACGTGAGTCTGGTCAACATCTCTGATGTGACAGACCGAATTGTAAGCGCTGGAGCCGTGCGCATAGGCGGCGGCATGGGAAGTGAGCTTGGCGGAGGGGAGCCACCCAGCCCGAGCACCAGCGGCCGGCCACGCTGGGAAGAAGCCGCTCGCTACTGGGTCAAGTTCCAGGGTGCACCTTCTTCCGTGTATCACCCGTCCATCAACGACCGCTTTGACGACGTCACGGCTCGATCCCGCTACGCCGAATGGGAAAAGCCCGAAGGTGAGGACGCCATCTTCGTTTCCTGGCACACCAACGGCTCTCTCAGCCACACCCAACGAGGTACCGAGAGCCATATCTACGACGGCACTCGGGGCGGAATCTGGACGCCGGGCTCGGATCTCCTGCAGTATTTTCTGCACCGCACGTTGGTCGATGATATTCGGGCAGCCTGGGACCCAAACTGGGCGGACGGTGGGATGCTGGCCGACAACTTCGGCGAGGTGCGGCAGCTCGAGAGCATGCCCGGGGTGCTGATGGAGATCGCCTACCACGACGTGACAGCCGAAGCCCACGCGCTGGTCGACCCGCGCTTCGCACAGCTTACAGCGCGAGCCATTTACCGGGGGAGCGTTCGTTACTTCGCCTATCGCGACCAGGTGGAACCCGTGTTCCTGCCCGAGCCGCCGGGCGGGTTGGCTGCCCAAAACAGCGGTGCGGGACAAGTCACCCTCACCTGGTTGCCTTCACCGACCGACGGTGACGGTCCGCTGGGTGACACAGCCACGAGCTACCGGGTTTACACCAGCCCGGACGGCTTCGCCTGGGACGATGGCAGCGACGCGGCCGGCACATCACACGCGCTGACCGGTCTGGCACCGGGCCAGCTCGTTTTCGTGCGAGTTACTGGGGTCAACGCCGGTGGCGAATCACTTCCCTCACCGACGCTGGCGACACGAGCCGCAGAGGACGGACGGGCGTCCATCTTGCTCGTCGAAGCCTTTGACCGCAACGACCGCAGCTTCACCACCTGGCAGGACGACGGCGTGAGCATCGCCGACACGGCCGAAACAGGCCCCAGCCGGCGCCTGTTCGCCGACCGCACCAACCGCCGCGACTACGCCATTCAGCACGGCATAGCCATCACCCGCCCCTTCGACAGTGCGACCCGCAACATGCTCCATGCTTCAAGCGATGCCACAACCCCACCGGTAGATCTGTACCGCTACGCGGTCGCCGATTGGATGGCCGGCGAGGAGAGCTCGCCTGAAGAGCCCATCCCTGTCGGTGCATCCACCATTGCCCTGAACTCGGACGAGCAGGCATTAC
>JBHIAO010000849.1:0-1981 GCA_046758565.1 Anaerolineae bacterium | reverse complement strand
GGAACCTGGAGGCCTATGTGAAACAGGAACGGGTACGCACCATCCACTACGGCATCGGCGCCATAGGCGCCGAGGTGGTGCGGCTGGTACTGAACCGGCCCGATATCGAGATCGTAGGGGCCATCGACGCCCACCCGGCCAAGGCTGGCAGGGACCTGGGAGAGGCGACCGGGGTGGGCCATCCGCTGGGAATTAAGGTGTCGTACGACCCCGAGCCAGTCCTGAAGGATGTCTACGCCGACGTGGTGATCCACGCCACGGCATCAAGCCTGACCATGGTGTACCCGCAGCTCCTGCAGATCGTGTCGGCGGAAAAGAGCGTGATATCCAGTTGTGAGGAGCTGGCCTTCCCCTGGATCCGCTACCCGGACATCTCCCAGAAGCTGGACCGCCGCGCTCGCGAGACCGGTGTCCGCATACTGGGGACGGGCGTCAACCCCGGGTTTGTGATGGACACCCTGCCCCTGGCGCTGGCCACCGTCTGCCAGCAGATCAAATCCATCCGGGTCACCCGCATCGTCGATGTGGGCAAACGGCGCCTGCAGCTTCAAGCGAAAGTGGGTGTGGGGCTGACCGGAGAGGGCTTCCAGAAGCAGACCAAGGGTGGCGCCCTGGGCCATGTGGGCCTGCGCGAGTCCGTCTTCATGATCGCCGACACCCTGGGCTGGCGCCTGGACGATATCGCCGAGGCCATTGAGCCGGTCATAGCCCGCGAGCGCATGAAGACAGACTACTTCTCCGTGGATAAGAGACAGGTGGCCGGCCTGCGCCAGACGGCCCGTGGCCTCATGGCCGGCCGCGAGGTGGTGCGACTGGAGCTGGAGATGTCGGTGGGGGCCAAGAACCCCCACGATGCCATCGTCATCGACGGCAAACCGCCCGTCAACGTAACCATCCCTGACGGCATCCAGGGCGACCAGGCCACGGCCGCCATCATGGCCAACTGCATCCCGGCCATAGCGCACAGCCGCGCCGTCGGCCTGCTGTCCATGCGCGACATGCCCATCGTCCCCTACCTGCGGCCGCGGCCGCAGCCCAGAGAGGAGATGGCTGACTAGATGGCGACGATCCTGGAGACCTTCCGCAAACTCCATCCTCGCTCCGCTGAGCTGTACAGCGAATCTATCAAGACCTTCCCCTCCGGGATCACCCACGATGTCCGCTTCCTAACCCCGTTCCCCATTTATGTCGATCACGCTCAGGGCAGCCATAAGTGGGATGTGGACGGTAACGAGATCATTGACTTCGTGATGGGGCACGGGGCGTTGTTCCTGGGCCACAACCACCCGGCCATCGTGGAGGCCGTGAGGGAACAGGTGGGCAAGGGCACCCATTACGGCGCCAACCACGAGCTGGAGCTGGCCTGGGGCCGGCGCGTCCAGGAGCTGATCCCCAGCGCCGAGGCCGTCCGCTTCACCGGCACCGGCACGGAGGCCACCCTCATGGCCATACGCCTGGCCCGGGCTTACACCGGTCGCGACAAGATCCTCAAGTTCGACTTCCACTTCCACGGCTGGCACGACTCCCTGGTGGGCAGCCGCCTCGCCGAATCGGACGTGCCGCGGTCGCCTGGCGTTCCCCAGGCCACCCTGAGCAGCACTATTAGCATCCCCCAGAACGACCTGCGCCTGGTAAAGGAACGCCTGGCCGAAGGCGACGTAGCGGCGGTGATCCTGGAGCCCACGGGTGCCTCCTGGGGAGCGTTGCCCCTGGCCGCCGGCTTCCTGGCTGACCTGCGAGAGCTGACCCAGCACCACAACGTCATCCTCATCTTCGATGAGGTAGTCACGGGCTTCCGCGTATCGAGCGGGGGGGCGCAGAAGCGCTATGGTGTCACCCCGGACCTAACCTGTCTGGCCAAGATCCTGGTCGGCGGGCTTCCCGGCGGCGCCGTGGCCGGGAAGGCGGACCTGCTGTCGTTGATCGAGTTCCGGGACGATATGGAGTGGAACCTCTCGCGTCGTGTGGCCCACCCGGGGAC
>JBHIAO010000848.1:0-1987 GCA_046758565.1 Anaerolineae bacterium | reverse complement strand
GGGTCCGGGTGTGAACGTCGGCCAAGGCGGAGCTGGTGCCTCTTCGCCCCGCAGTTGCTGAGGCAATTTTGCCGCCATGTTCATCGCTTCGTCCGCTTGTAAAGGTCGTGAAGCGGTATTCTGAGCCCCGCCATAGGATTGCTGAACGACCGGTGCCGGCTGCTCCTGACTGTTCGGAGCAGCCGATGTGCCGAGCGGAGGCAACGTCGGCACCGCCGGCTGGGAAGAACCTCCACAGGCTAGCAGCCCCGCCGACAGAACCGCGATACTTATCACAATCGTAGATCGTGTCATAAAACTCCTCATCCAGTGATCAGTGATCAATGATCAGTAATCAGTGACGATCGGCAGGTAGGCTTAAGCAGATCGCAGCCAAGACGGCTGAAAGTTGCGTCCGGGCCGGCCACCGTCTGCTCGATGGGCCCAGTGTCCATCTCCAGCGTGTCGACGGGCCACACGACTGTCATGGCCGTGTCCTGAGCGCGTGGAAGGGCGGCTTGGGGTTGGCGACGTACGGATTCTGCTGAACACTCCTGGCTCACAGGCACAACCGACACCGCACTCAGATTCGTAGCACTGGCGGCGAAAATCGCAACGACAATCACCGCACTAAACACTATACTCTTGACCGACGGTAGCATCAGTTGCGCCGGCCGGCCATCGATGAGACGCCGGAGCCGCTCCTCGGTCTGGTTCGACGGCACGCGGGTCACGCTGACCAATCCGACGGCGGACGCGTGGCCCAACACACCCACGGCCACTTCGGCCCTTCGACGATGCCCTGCGTCAAGCTCAGGCCGGGCCTCAGGCCAGACCAGGTTCAGGGCGGGAGTGGCAAGCTCGAGCTGCCGCCCACCGGCGGACAGCATTTTTACGAGTGCACTCGCCAGGGGAAGTTCATCTATCTCGGCAGTCGTCTCGTCGGCCGCGACCTCTTTGGCAGCCAGGTAGCTATCTCGAAGATCGCGGGCCAGCGGTAGAAAGTAGAGACCCCGGGCCAGCGCGCGACTTAGCCACACCTTGAGCGGATCCCGGCTCTCAGTGTGATAGGCCTCATGGCGCAGCACGGCCCGCAGCTCAGAATCGTCCAGCCAGTCCAGGAACACCGTCGGGACACACACTCGCGGCCGGATGAAGCCGTAACAGAACGGTGCGGAGATGACATCGGATACACAGTCGATTCGATCCTGGAGTCCCACCTCTTGCGCGATTCGAAACAGGCGAGACGGTACCGGCACCCGGTGCGGCGCGAGGTCCCTCAGTAAACGCCGCGTTGCCCGCCATTGCCTGACCAACGTGAGGCCGGCCAGGATCACGACCGAGCCGGCTATGGTGATCGGCAAGAGGAAACCCAGATAAGACGCACGGAGTAGCAGGTTATCCCACATCGACTTACAACTGTCGTAGATGGGAGCGAAGTAGGCTACAAATCCCGACAACGCCCCCAGCACCCCGAAGGCCAACACGACCAGCCCGCAGAAGGTTGCATCAGCAGTGATGCGACCCCTGTGTCCAAGCCCGAACTGCATTAGCGATTCTCCTCGTTCATTCGAGCCGCGATCAACTGTTGCAGCTCTGCCAGTTGGGCCGGATCAATCCGATCAACAGCACTGACAAACTGAGCAATCGCCAGATCACCAAAGTCCTTCAGCAAGCCTTCCATGACGTTGCGCGACACCCGCGCGAGAAAGGCATCTCGGCTGTCGCATGGGACATAGCTGTAAGCGCGGCCAATTCGCCGGCGTGAAAGGATTCCCTTGTCAACCAGGCGGTTCATCACGGTCATGATGGTCTTGTAGTTGTAGTCCTCCCCCAGACACGCGCACACATCGCCAACTGTCGGCTCGCCAAGCTTCCAGATCACATCCATAATCTGGGCTTCAAGTTCGCCGAAAACCCGCGCCAGACCGCGCTGATCCAATTTAAAGGCCTGTATTCCCTGCTTACGAGTCATCAGTCCCCCATGAACTCTTACACATCGTAAGGT
>JBHIAO010000847.1:0-1990 GCA_046758565.1 Anaerolineae bacterium | reverse complement strand
TCTCCAGTCTCACACCGCTAGGAAATCTTGCTCTGTTCGTGAGAAGGATGGCGACCACCGATCAGCCACACCTTGCCTGACACCGAAATGCGCACCTCCCCCCGCGTGAGCATCCTGCCGCCGTCCACATTGATCATGTACGGACGCGCCTCGGTGGGCCGCACGGCGAGGCGGCGAACGGTCCCCACCACGGCACCGTAGCGCTCGGGCTCGTCAAGGATCGTGCCACGCCACGCCGCCCTGATCTGTCGCAGCCCCTGGCGGAGCCCCCTGTAGCGCAGTGCGATGACCCGGAATGATCCGCTTCCCAGCGGTAGCCCCCGGCCCACGGGGAAGTCGGCTCCCAGGTCGCCGTTCAGCACAAGCACAGCAGCCCAGGTTTCCGGCGCCATCGGCTGGTCGTCCAGCGACAGGGACATCGGGGACACGCGCCCGAAGAGGCGCTGCAGTTGCCACCACCCCGTTGCCAGGGCCAGGCCGACGAAGAAGGGACCCAGGTCGCCCAGGAGCGTCCCCAGGACGCCCTTGTAGATTTTGATCAGCCGGCTCTCGGTGAAACGCGGCACCTCACCGAACACCCCCACCCCGCCGAAGCCCACCAGGTGCCGGCGCTGCACTCGGCCATCGGGTTCGGTCGTCTCCACGGCCAGGATGTCAGCCTGTACACGGCGGCCGGCCTCGATCTGTTTCTGTTGGTCAGCGGCGCGGTCTTGCTGCCGTCGGTGGCCCCGGTGGAGGGGCCGAGTGTTAGCGCTCCTTGGCAGCTGCCACCAGGCGTCTGGGCGAGCGGACTGACAGCGCTGCTTTTGATCCTCCGACCGGCTGAAGCGCCGCCTTTCCCTTGGTTGAACTGGCGGGTGCGATGGGTAGTTCGTCGCCGGCGGCTGGCCGACATGACGCTGGAGGAACTACTGGCTCTGCTACCGCCCGGGGTGCGGACCATCGCCCAATTGGGCGACGTCCCGAGCTCGTCGAGGGGATACCTTGGCTAGCGAGCACCGGACCTGACGGCTAAACGCCGCAGGTTTGAGCGCCGCTTTCAGCGTGCCTCCTGGCGCCACTGGCGGATCACCTCCACGCCGGCCGACGCATCGACCCCATGAGCGTCGGCGCCGATTTCGGCAGCAAACTCTGGGGTTGTCGGCGCACCACCGATGATGACTTTCACTCTCTCACGGAGGCCGGCCTGCTCGAGAGCCTCGATGGTCGTCCGCATAGCGGCCATTGTCGTCGTCAGCAGCGCAGACATACCGACGACGTGCGGCTGCTCTGCGGCAACGACCTCGACGAAGCGCTCCGGCGGCACGTCCGCGCCCAGGTCCACGACGTCGAAGCCAGCCCCCTGGAGCAGCATGGACACCAGGTTCTTCCCGATGTCGTGCACGTCACCCTTGACGGTTCCCAGCAGCACCTTGCCGGCGCTGGGCATGTCGGATTCCGCCAGGAGCGGTCGCAGGATGTCCATGCCGGCATGCATGGCGCGGGCCGCGACCATGACCTCCGGCAGGAACATGACCCCGTCCCGGAAGTCACAGCCGACCTGGTCCATGCCGGCGATCAGGCCGTCGTTGATCAGTTCCGTCGACGTCAGCCCTTCTTCGAGGCCCTGCCGGACCAGCCGGACGACGGCATCCACGTCGCCTCGATACAGGTACTGACCGATGTCAGAGAGTAGTGTAGACATTGCTACGATTCCTCCTATTCTGGGCGTTGCAGTCGCCGATGGCGACGAGGAGAGCCTGCCCTGAGCCCGTCGAAGGGTCGGCGTGGGCGTCTTGGGCACGGCGGGCGAACTCGGTTACGAGGGCGGTTTTGCCGGCGCCGGCCTCACCGGTGACGAAGCACACCTGGCCGTGGCCGGCGAGGGCTGTATCGAGAAACTGCTGCAATTGTCCTAGCTCTCGTTCGCGTGCGACAAATATCTGCTTATGCACAGCGCACTCCCCTTGCTCGCTTGACTGAAAAGGTGTGTCATCAATCAGTGCCTACT
>JBHIAO010000846.1:0-1993 GCA_046758565.1 Anaerolineae bacterium | reverse complement strand
CGCCATCGACCACTACCGGGAGCACGCCCCCGCGATCCGCCAGTGGCGGCAGCGACAGGGGATATAGGCTAGACGCCGATCGCTGGGCAGCCCGGCTCCTGGGTAACGGGCAGCTCGATCAGGGAGCGCGCGATCTTCTGGGCATCGCCGATATCCACGTCCCCGTCGCAGTCCACGTCGCCGAAGAGCGAAGCCACCTCGCTGCCGATCTCCGGACACGGCTCCGTCTGGCTTATTGGCAGGTCGATCAGGGAGCGCGCGACCTTCTGGGCATCGCCGATGTCCACGTCCCCGTCGCAGTCCACGTCGCCATGCAGGCCAGCCGTGGGTGTAGGCGTAGGGGTTGGAGTAGCAGTAGGCGTAGGCGTGGCTGGGGGCTCGAACTCGTAGGCGCCGATGTCGCAAGCGGAGCCCAGGGGGCGGGCGACGCCGCGCTGGTCGGTATCAGGGGGCGGGCAGTCGTCGCTGCCGGCGTCGATGGCGGGGCTTCCCGACAGGAGCGCGTGGGTTTGAGTGGGGCCGCCGTTGTCGGCCAGGGGGCCAAGGAGCGGGTCGGTGTCGCTGAGGTCCCCCGTGCCCGCGAAGCCGCAGGAACTGCCGCTGTCCAGGTTGTAGCCGTCGGAGGTTATAGCGCCGACGTTACCGCTGCAGTTTCCACCGAGTGCACCGACGTTGGCTGCCAGGATCGTGCTCTTGAGAGTGGCCGTGGTGAGGCTTCTGAGACCGCCTGTATGGCCGCCCGTGTTACCGGTGATTGTGCCGTTGGTTATGGTCAGCGTGCCGCTGGGATTGTAGACACCACCGGTGGCGTTACCGGGCACCGAGTTGCCGCTAACAGTGACGTTGATGAGTGTCTCATCGCCGGCGCCCCTGATGCCGCCGCCCTGGATGCCGGCTGTGTTCCCACTGACGGTGCTGCCGGTGACCATTAGCGTGCTGTCGCTATTGATGCCGCCGCCGTTGGCGGTGGCGGTATTGTCGCTGATGGTGCTGTCGGTCAGGGTAAGAGTGCTGTCGTTGTCGATGCCACCGCCATCATCCCCGGCCGTATTGCCGCTGACGACGCTCCGTATCAACGTCACGGCACCATTATTGTTTCCGATGCCCCCGCCATCGAAGGTCTGGGCAGCGTTGTCGCTTACGGTGCTGTCGATGATGGTGAGTGTACCGTCGCGGTTGTATAGACCGCCGCCGTTCAAACCGGCCGTATTTTCAGTGACCGTGACGTTGTTTAGTGTCAGCGTGCCGCTGTTCCAGACTCCGCCACCATTGACGTTGGTCCCCATCCCGTTCCGGATCGTCAGGTCGGAGATGTCTGCGGTGAAACCGGGCAGAATATGAAACACCCGGTCGAGGTCGCCGCCATCAACGATGGTGGTGGCTGCGCCCCCACCGATGATCGTTAGGTTGCCGGTGATGTCGAGATCACCGCTGGCGGCCGCATCCTCGCCAGTCCCGGCGATGCTCAGAGTGTAGGTGTCGGCTGGCAGAGTGATGGTGTCAGGGCCGGCGAAGGCGCTAGCCTCCTGGATGGCCGCCCGCAGGGTGCATATGCCATTAGCGGGCGCAGTTTCGCACACGCCGTCGCCCGGGGTCGCGTCCACAGCGTCGAAAGTGACCGTAACGGTGAAGGTGGCGGCGGAGGCGTGAGGCGTGCCGCTGGCTAGGAAGGAGGCAAGCAGCGCCAGGGCGAGAACGAGACCAAGACGGGGCAGAGAAGAGCTGTGGCTGGCCATTGCATCCTCCTTGGGGCTCTGCGGAGACGCAGAGAGCGTACTACGGCGCCCGCCGCGGGGTCAACGGGGGCCAGAGCGTAGACGTTTCGCCCCTCAGGGTGGGGGGCTCAGCGGCGGGGGACGCTCGCCCGCAGCATACCGCTTAAGCCAGTCGGCCATCTGGGGGTCGTTTAGCGTGTCGCGATGCGCCTGGACCTCGAAAGCGAGACCCTCCGGCAGCGTCATCGTCAGCCCCTCCAGGGTGGCGCGGCGGTCGT
>JBHIAO010000845.1:0-1995 GCA_046758565.1 Anaerolineae bacterium | reverse complement strand
TGTTTGAAGAACATGTAAACGAGCTGTACACCAGCGCCAAAATGCCAGGCCTGGCCCACCTGTACATTGGGCAGGAAGCAGTAGCCGCAGGCGTGTGTGAGGCGCTGCGGCGTGATGACTATATCACCAGCACCCATCGGGGTCACGGGCACTGCCTGGCCAAGGGCGCATCGGTCGATCGCATGTTTGCAGAGTTGCTGGGCAAAGAGGCCGGCTACTGCCGGGGCAAAGGCGGTTCCATGCACATCGCCGACCCATATACTGGCAATCTGGGCGCCAACGCCATCGTCGGGGGCAGCGCCGGCATGGCTACCGGGGCAGCCATGTCGGCCAGGATGCGCGGCACGGATCAGGTCGTGGTCTGCTTCTTTGGAGAGGGGGCTCTCGGTCAGGGGTTGCTCTACGAAGTCATGAACATGGCGTCGTTGTGGAAGCTTCCGGTGATCTACGTATGTGAGAATAATCTTTACAACGAATACACTCACTTTTCCGAGACAACGGCCGGTGAGATAAAAGCTCGGCCCGAGGCCTTTTGCATTCACACGGAAGAGGTGGATGGCCAGGACGTTCGGGCTGTCTATGCGACCACGCGACACCTCGTAGAACGGGCTCGGCGAGGTGAAGGGCCGGCCTTTATGATCTGCAATACCTACCGCTACCGCGGTCACCACGTGGGTGATGTTGACCGGTCTTACTACCGATCGAAAGAAGAAGAAGAGAAATGGAAGACCCAACATGATCCCCTGGAACTACTGGCTAAGTGGCTAATCGATCAGGAACTCACTGATCAGGAGAGACTTGATCGGACCCATGCAGACGTTAAAGCTCAGATCGCGGCGGGGGTGCAGTTCGCGCTTGATGCCCCATACCCCGACGCAAGCGAAGTAGATCAGCATGTCTATGCCTAGTGCTGAGCCCTTCGACAGAGTTCAGGACAAGCGCAGTCGAAGTGCTGATCCGAATGGTCGACAGCTCACCTTCGGCCAGGCCATTCGCGAGGCGCTGGCTGAAGAAATGCGGCGCGACCCGCGGGTGTTCATCATCGGCGAGGATGTGGCCGAGGCCGGCACGCCTTTCAAAGTCCTGTCCGGACTGGCGGATGAGTTCGGGCTGGAGCGGGTGATCGACTCGCCTATTTCCGAAGCCGGCATCACTGGCCTCGGGGTGGGGGCGGCCATGACCGGTATGCGTCCGGTAGTGGACATCATGTTCGGCGACTTCATTACGTTGGCGATGGATCAGATCGTGAACCAGGCAGCCAAGATCCACTACATGTCCGGTGGCAAGCTCAAGGTGCCGCTGGTCATCCGCACGACTCTGGGCGCCACCCGCCGCTCCGCCGCCCAGCACAGCCAGAGCTTGCATGCCTGGTTGAACCACATACCCGGCCTGAAGGTGGTGCTCCCCTCAACGCCTTACGATGCCAAGGGATTGCTCAAAACCGCTATTCGCGACGAGAATCCAGTGGCCTTCTTTGAAGACAAGATGATGTACCAGGTCGAAGGCCCGGTGCCAGAAGAGGAGTACACCATTCCCCTCGGCGTTGCCGATATCAAGCGCCCGGGCACGGATATTACCATCGTGGCGACGAGCAGCATGGTGTACGTTGCTCTTGCTGCGGCGGATATGCTGGCAGAGGTGGGGATCAGCGCTGAGGTGGTTGATCCGCGAACCACTTTCCCGCTTGACAAGAAGACGCTGGTTGAGTCCGCCAAAAAGACCGGTCGCGTGATCGTCGTAGATGAAGGCTATGAGCGCGGCGGTGTCACGGCAGAAATCGCTTCTGTGATCGCCGACGGTGCTTTTTACTATCTCGACGCGCCGGTCAAACGGATGGGTGCAATGGACGTACCGATTCCTTTTTCGCCGGTACTGGAGGACTTGACCGTGCCCACGGCGGAGTCCGTGGCTGAGATGGCTAAGACGCTGTATGGGTGAAGTTGAAGGAGGAGAGAGACCATGGGGCTCAAAACTTACGGCTTGATGGGGGTAGAT
>JBHIAO010000844.1:0-1996 GCA_046758565.1 Anaerolineae bacterium | reverse complement strand
GGTGAGCAACAGCGGCGGCGCACAGATGCCTGCCGGCCTGCCGGTCGCCTTCTACTTGGGCAATCCCCAGGCCGGGGGCACCCTCATCGGCACGGCTGTCACCACCCGGGCGCTCAACCTCGGTGAGTCTGAAGACGTCACTGTTACCTGGGATTGGGACACGCCCGGCGACCACACGATCACCATCGTCGTCAACGACGACGGTAGTGGCAGCGGACCGGTGGCCCTGTGCGGCGCGCCTCCCACGGTCCAGCAGACCGTCTCCATCCTGGACGTGCCCCTGGTCGAGTCGTGGAACCTGATCTCGTCCTACGTTAACCCCTTCAACACCGACGTCAAAGTGGTCCAGCGCCCCATCTCAGAGCAATTCGTCGTCATCCAGGGCTTCGACGAAGAGGGTGCCAAATCCTACTGGCCTGACCTGCCGCCGCCAGTGAACACCCTGACCGATGTGGACGGGGAGCATGGGTACTGGATCAAAGCAGTTAGCAGTGATCAGTTATCAGTGAACAGTGAACAGTTGCCTGTCCTGAGCCCAGTCGAAGGGTCAGTGCACAGTGGACAGTCTGCTGACAGAGCGGCGGAGCAGGCGGTGGCTACTCTGCGGGTCGTGGGGACGAAGTCCGGTGAGGACCGGCCGCTGAACCTGGCCGCCGGCTGGAATCTGGTGAGCTACCTGAGCCGCCGGCCCCTGCCGGTTACCGAGGCCCTGCAGAGCATTGACGGGCTGTACACGGCTGTGCTGGGCTTCGATCAGGGCGCGCTATCGTACTATCCCCATCTGGGGCCAGAGTTCAATACGCTGACTACACTGAAGTCCCTTTACGGTTACTGGATCAAGATGGACCAGCCGGCCACCTTGCAGTATCCCGTCACCGGCGGTGGGTTGACAACCGTGGAAGAGCATGCGGCGGTCGGCCGTCGGCCGTCGGCGGTCGCGAGTGAAGCGAGCCGCGCCGCTGGCGTGACGCCCACCCAAACCTGGGTGAACTTGTACGGGCCGGCACACCTTCCGGACGGCACACTACTGCCTGTAGGTACTATCGTCCAGGCACTGGACCCCACCGGCGTGGTGTGCGGCGCGGCGGTGGCCATGTATGAAGGTCGCTACGGCCTGCTGGCCTGTTACGGCGATGACCCGACCACGCCCGAGGATGAGGGCGCCCGGCCCGGGGACCCCATCCGGCTGATGGTGGACGGACAGGAGCTGGGCACGGCAGTCTGGACGGCTCACGGCGACCGGCACTGGGCGCCACTGGGGCCGACCCCGCTGTGGCAGGTGTGGTTGCCGGTGATAAGCCGCTAATGGTTCGCCAGTGATCCGCCATCCGTTAATCCGGTTCGCCAAAGGCAATCCGCGCCGTCCTGAGCGTGTCGAAGGGTTGACAGCCCATCCGCCGCCTTCGTCATTCGTTAGGAGTGATTCCATGCGTCGTCCTTGGATACTTCTGCTCTGTCTCCCCTGGCTGCTCGTGCCGGCCCACTCACTTGTCCTGAGCCCTGTCGAAGGAGCCAACGAGCCGCCTCTTCAGTGGGTTGAGTGGGTTGACTTCGTGGGCCAGGGAGGATCCACGCTGGACGACCAACCGCTGTCGGCAGGGGCTGTGGTGCGCGCCTATGACCCCACCGGGGTGCTGGCCGGAGAATTCGTGGTTCCTGGCGGGGATTACCCACCGGGTTGGTACGGCCTCATGCCGGTCTACCGCGACCGCCCCGACACCCCGGAGGACGATGGGGCTGAGCCCGGGGACCACATCGCTTTTACGGTCAACGGTTACCCGGCGGTTCCCTTGGGACCAGACCCGCCCGTGTGGACTCAGCATGGCAGCTTGGTCCAAGTGAACCTGCGAGCATGCACGCTGGCCGGCGATTTCGACTGCGACTGCCGCGTGACGGTGGCGGACCTGATGCGCCAGGCCAGGGGCTTCGGCGCCGTGCGGGGGCAAGCCAGGCAGTGATGCTTCACAATGTGTATCTACCCCTGGTGAGGCGATAA
>JBHIAO010000843.1:0-2003 GCA_046758565.1 Anaerolineae bacterium | reverse complement strand
GGGAACGGACGAGGAACGAAAGGACGGGCAGCGATGATTATCGTCATGCGCCAGGGCGCGACAAGCAAGGAAATCGGGGACGTGATCAAACGGGTGCAGGATCTGGACTACCAGGTGCACCTGTCCAAAGGAGTCGAACGCACCATCATCGGCATCATCGGCGATGAGCGACGCCTGATAGAGCACCCACTGGAGCGATTGCCGGGGGTCGAAGAGGTTCTTCCGATACTGAAGCCCTTCAAACTGGCCAGCCGTGACTTCCACCCGGACAACAGCGTCATCTCGATCAATGGCACGACTGTTGGCACTGACGAAGTCGTCGTAATGGCCGGCCCGTGCTCCGTCGAAAGTTGGGACCAGATCCAGACTACAGCCCACGCGGTGAAAGAGGCCGGCGCCAAAATATTGCGGGGCGGGGCGTTCAAGCCTCGAACGTCGCCCTACAGCTTCCAGGGCCTGGGAGAGGAAGGCTTGGAGATGCTGCGTGCGGCCGGCGACGAAACCGGCTTGCTCGTTGTGACCGAAGTCATGGCGCCAGAGCTGGTCGACCTGGTCTGCCGCTACGCCGACATCCTCCAGATTGGGGCACGCAACATGCAGAACTACAATCTTTTGCACGCGGTCGGGGAGTCAGGTCACCCGGTTCTGCTGAAGCGAGGGTTCTCATCCACCATCGAAGAGCTTCTGATGGCCACCGAGTACATTCTGTCTCATGGCAACTACCAGGTGATGTTGTGCGAGCGCGGCATCCGCACCTTCGACAACAAGTACACGCGCAACACGCTGGACGTCGGCGCCGTACCGGTGCTAAAACAACTCTCGCACCTGCCAGTGATTGTCGATCCGAGCCACGCTGTAGGCAAGTGGGATCTCGTCGATGCGGCATCGCGGGCAGCAGTGGCGGCCGGCGCCGATGGACTGCTCATTGAGGTTCACCCCGAGCCAGACAAGGCCCTATCCGACGGCGAGCAGTCTCTCCGGCCCGGAAACTTCAGAGAGCTCATGGCTCACATCCGGCGCGTCGCCGAAGCCGTCGACCGAACGGTAAACCTGCCCGCTGGGACCAGGCACGCGGAAGTGGGTATGCGGGAACATGAGCCCGCGTGAGGTTGACGAACGGTCAGGCCCAGACAATGGATGAACAAGACGATGGCTTTTGTCGCCTGAAAGATGCCAGGTTCACTATCATCGGCCTGGGGCTGATGGGCGGATCTTTCGCCCTGGCCCTGAAGGAGCGCGGGATTGGCCGGCGGGTGTGGGGCGTCAACCGACGCTCGACCGTCATCGATCGGGCGCAGGAGCTCGGTGCCATCGACGGGGGAACGCCCGATGCCATCGAAGGTGTCGCGGATGCGGACATCGTCGTCCTGGCTACCCCCGTTCGGGCCATCATTGAACTTCTCGAGAAAATCGGTCCGCACCTGAAGGCCGGCTGTCTTGTGATAGATCTGGGCAGCACCAAAAGCGACATCGTCCAGGCCATGGCATCGCTCCCAGCCGGCGTCGAACCCGTGGGCGGACACCCCATGTGTGGCAAAGAGGTATCCGGCATCTGGGCGGCTGAAGCATCGCTCTACGAAGGTGCCATCTTCCCGCTCACGCCACTGGAACGCACGAGCCCCACAGCACTGCGCCTGGCCGAACGGCTGGTCGAAAGCATCGGTGCCACGCCTGTCATCATTGACGCCGGTCGGCATGACCGCCTGGTGGCCGCCGTCAGCCATCTGCCATATCTTACGGCAGTGATGCTGGTGGCCGCCGCTGCAGAGATAGCCGACGAGGACGTACTGGCCTGGCCGCTAGCTGCATCTGGCTTTCGGGATACCAGCCGGCTGGCTGCCAGCGACGTCACCATGATGCACGATATTCTGATCACCAACCGGGAGCACGTCGCCGAGATGTTGCACCGCTACCGTCGGCATCTGAATCGTCTGATCGACCTGGTTGAGAACGGGCATCAGGATGAACTAAGGACGACGCTGGAGCAGGCATGGCAGGATCGG
>JBHIAO010000842.1:0-2022 GCA_046758565.1 Anaerolineae bacterium | reverse complement strand
CAAGGATGACAGCGACTTGTTCCAACTCATCCAACGATTGACGGATGAACAGCCGCCTGAGTACGCCCTGGATCTAGAAACCGTTGTTGTGGGCGACCGGCTGGTGCTGTCTACGCCACCTGGTGTGGCTATGCCGGCCAGCATCCGCGAGATCGAGATTAACCTGCCCGGCGTTCATCTCCTGACAGTGAACCCAAGGCAGGCGGGATCGCAGGCGCGTGAAAACGTGCCTGAGCGAGATCAACCCAAGCGATTCGCCAGCCGTTACCCTCGAGACGGGGCCGGGCATGTGCCGCAGACGCTACGCCACGCCCGCTGGCGAAGGAGGCGGCTTGTGCAACCGCCCCACGAACATGTCGCATGCTACGGTCAGATGCCGGTCGCCAAGCGGCAACGCCTGCTACCTCGCCAGGGCTAAGTTCCGTCACGCCTGCGGGGAGGCCAGTTGGCCAGGCTGGGGCTCCACGGCTTGTGCAACCGTGGCCAGCCCGCTGAACCGACGTCCCCTCAGGCGCCCGGTGTCTTGGATGGGCCGAGCGTCAGCCGGCGTGCGAGACGGTAAAGCCCACCGGCACGTGGCAGCCCACGCAGCGGGCGCGCTGGAGGTGGTCGCGTCCCAAGCGGAACAGGCTGTAGTCGCGTTTGTGCCGTGGCTCCAGCCAGTGGCGGCGACCGTGCTGCGTCAGCCAGTCGCCGATGTGGATGAGCCACACGGTGGTGACAGACATGGCCAACACCAACACATCCAGCCGCTGGGGATCATCGATGTGGCTGCTTTCCAAATCGAAGCCGTAGCTTTTCCAGTCGCGGAAGGTGGGCTCGATCCAGAAGCGTTTGCGGCCCCGTCGCCAAGCGCGCTTATTGGCCGGTTGGTCCAGACTCCAATAGCGCGGGTGCTCTTCGCCGGACAACCAGTAGGCGATCACATTCACGGGACCAAAGGCATGCTCGCGGGTGAGGGTCACGCCCTGGAGGTAGCCCCGCTCACCAGGCGGTGGGACCACGTCACCTAAAGGCCGCCAGTGACCATCGCCTGTGTGAAAGAGTTCGTCACTCTTGAGGCCAATGTGCCAATGCCAGCCGTAACCCTTGACCGTCTTGTGTACATCGATAGATCGGAACTCACTGTCGCCATAGTAGTGCACTCGCACCTGCTCCAGCGGCGGCAGACAGGGCTGGACCCGCTCCAGCAAGGCAATTTGCCGCTCGGCGCTGGTGCCACCAAAGGGCAACACCTCCCAGGCCAGCGGCAGGACGCGTTTCTGGTAGGCTGCTCCTGCCATCAAGATGCTCCACCGATCGCGAATGTCCGTGCGGTCCATGATCAGACTGACCTCACGTCCGCTCCAGTCGGCAAACAGGTGCCGGACCATCGGCTCATACCATATGGCCGGCTGCACTTGCTCGTTCTTCAACAAGCGGCGCAGTCGTCGAACCAGGCTAGACCGCTTGCCACGGAGCGGCAGGTTTAGGGCCAATGTCTCCAGGTGGCAGTTCGGACTCATGGCTAGAGATTGGCACAGCAGCGCTAGATTGTTGCGTTGCGGCCTCGACGCGGGTACGCCGATGGCTGCCAACTGCTGGACTAATTGCCGATGCAATTGTAAACTGTTCATCGGGCACTCCTTCGTTGTGATATTGTGATTACCTGCCTACTATATCACAACATGGAGTGCCTTGTCAACCCAAAAACTGTCAGGAGATGAAGCCCTCGACCACTACATCTGCCACTCTACCTCTCATTGCCACACTACTCCTGGCCCCTACTATCCCTGATCCGCTGCGAAAGCCCGCGCCCACCCGTTGCCTCTTCTTGACTTTTGGCAGAACTTGTGCTACATTCATTCTGTGACAAAGAGGCTATCCCCTTACCCGCGGTCTCTGACCAACTCAGAAGTTGATGAGGTGACCTATGAAACTGGAAAACTACTTCGATTTTCTGGCCCCGACTGACATCCGGATCAAGGGTACCCGTGTGGGCATCGAGACCATCCTGTGGGACTATCTTGATCTGGGTTTGTT
>JBHIAO010000841.1:0-2023 GCA_046758565.1 Anaerolineae bacterium | reverse complement strand
ACCCATGATCCCAGCTCAACCAATCCAAGTCACCTGCCCGCAGTGCAACCAACCATTTACAGCTCAGGTGCAAAGCATCGTTGATGTTGGGGCAGAGCCCGAGCTGAAGGAGCAGTTGCTGCGCGGCCGGCTTAACGTGGCCCGGTGTCCCCGCTGTGGATCCGCTGGCGCCATCGGCACGCCGCTTCTGTACCACGACCCCGACAAAGAGCTGGCTTTCGTGCTCATGCCCACCGAGCTGAACTTGCCGCACGAAGAGCAGGAGAAGCTCATCGGCACACTGACCAACGCACTGATGGACTCCCTGCCACCCAAGAAACGAAAGGGCTATCTGTTCCAGCCGAAGACATTTCTCAGCCTGGAGAACCTGATGAAGGCTATCCTCGAGGCCGACGGCATCACGCCAGCAATGCTGGAAGCCCAGGAGAAACGACTGAATCTGATCGGGGACTTGCGGCGCAGGCTGGATCACGAAGAACAGTTTCAAGCATTCGTCGAAGAACACCGGCCCGAGATCGATTACGAGCTGTTCCTGATTCTGCGCGCTATGATCGATTCGGCACGCGAAGAAGGTCGTACCGAAGAAGCCGAAGGTCTCGAAAAGCTTCGGCAGCGGCTGCTCGATGTCACCGGTGGGCCGGCCGGGCCGGCACCTGCCCAGGTTGAAGTGGAGACCTTTGACGACTTGTTGAACGTTCTCCAGGAGGCTGACGGCAAAGCAGAACTTCAAGCCATCGTGGCCACGAACCGCGCCGTCTTCGACTACACTTTCTTTCAGCAACTCACAGACCGGATGGAAGCTGCGCAGCAGGCCGGCGATGGCGACCGGGCGGATGAACTCCGTCAACTGCGCCGAGATGTTCTCGAAGCCACCGAAACCGTTGATCAGGCGACACAGGCAGCGCTCCAGAACGCGGCCCAGCGTCTCCAGAACATCCTCAGCGCTGAGGATACCCACGCTGCTGTGCAGGAGCAGTTGGATGAGATCGACCAGACATTTCTCGTGGTACTGGCGGCCAACATCGCTCAGGCGGAAGAGCAAGGCCAAGGCGATATTGCAGAGACGCTCCGCGATCTCTACGACTTCATCCTGGACCAACTCGAAGAGCGGATGCCGCCCCAGGCCCGGGTCATTAATCGGCTCCTGCGCGCTGATACCGCCGACGAGCGCGCCAGGATTCTTGAAGCCACCGGCGATACAGTTGACGGCAATCTCGCGCAAGTTCTCGAAGCCCTGGCCGATGATGCGAGGGCGCAGGGACAGCGACAATTGGTGAGTGGACTCGACGAAATTATCGAGCAAGTCAGGGAGTACGTGAAAAACAGGGATGACAACTGAGCGCGAACCACGCCAGGCGCAAGTCGAACGCAAGACGGCGGAAACCGAAATCAGCCTAACGCTGAACCTCGATGGGGCTGGACAAGCTCAGATCCGCACTGGTGTCGGCTTCTTCGACCACATGCTGACGCTAATGACCGCCCACGGACTGCTCGATCTAACCATCGGAGCCGAAGGCGATACGCACATCGACGACCATCACACGGTCGAGGACGTCGGCATCGCGCTGGGCCAGGCCATCGCCCAGGCCCTTGGCGACAAGGCCGGCATCCGCCGCTATGGACACGCCGTCGTGCCAATGGACGAGGCCCTGGTTCTAGTGGCCATCGACTGTTCCGGGCGCAGCCTATTGGTGGACGACTTCGGATTCAGGCGCGACAAAATCGGCACGTTCGACACCGAGCTAGTCGAGGAGTTCCTGCGCGCCCTGGCCCACAACGCGGGAATCACCGTGCACGTGCAGCTTCTAGCCGGTCACAACGCCCATCACGTCGCTGAAGCCATCTTCAAGGCCGTGGGTCAGGCACTCCGCCACGCCGTCGAGATCGACCCCCGTCGCAGAGGCATCCCGTCGACCAAAGGCAGCCTGTAGACGTGCGGAGGAGCAGGGGAGCCGGGGTGAGGGGGTGACAAGGAGACGGGGTGACAAGGAGACCGATCATCAGGTGAGTGACATTGAAATGA
>JBHIAO010000840.1:0-2025 GCA_046758565.1 Anaerolineae bacterium | reverse complement strand
GTTGAGGCTTGGGAGGGGAATGTCGTTGAGGGCATAGCGGATGTGACCGAGCCGCTGGGGGATCAAATCCTGGCGACGCTGGACACCGGGCATGAGAGCCTCCAGGCCACCCTCCCAGCCGATACCAGCGCCCGGCCCGATCAGCCCATCCGGCTTAGGGTGGACCTGAGCAAGATCCACCTGTTCGATCCCAATACGGAAGAAACCATATGCTAGGCACAGAGTATGCCGAACTTATCCAGCGCGCACAGCATGTGTTGCAGATAAATGATCTGGGTAGCTTCACCAAGCCGGCCTCCCGCCAGTATCCGCACCAGTGGAACTGGGACTCGGCCTTCATTGCCATCGGCCTGTTGCACACAGATGCAGAACGGGCGCGGCAGGAGATCCGGTCGTTGCTGCAGGGCCAGTGGCAGAACGGAATGGTGTCGCACATCGTCTTTCATCACCCCTCACCCGGGTACTTCCCGGAACCCGGTTTCTGGCAAACGGAGCGCTGCCCGAACGCGCCCGCCGACGTTCGGACGTCTGGGATCACCCAGCCGCCGATCCTGGCGACGGCGGTCCGCGCCATCCACCAGCGGGCGCCGAACGCCGAGTTCCTCAGCGAGGTCTATCCCTCGCTCTTGGCCTGGCACCGCTGGCTGTTCCGCGAGCGTGACCCGCTGGGCGAGGGGCTGGTTTGCATCGTCCATCCCTGGGAATCCGGCATGGACAACTCGCCACTGTGGGTCGAAGTCCTGGCACGCATCACCCCGACGGACCTGCCGGCCTACCGGCGCCGGGACATCGCTCTCGTCTCGCCGGACGAGCGCCCCACAGACGTCGAATACGATAGGTATGTGTACCTCGTTGACTTGGGAGGGCGGGCGTGGTGGGACCAAGGCGAGATCTTAGCCCGGTCGCCGTTCTTGGTGCAGGATGTACTGTTCAATGCGATCCTGCACCGAGCCAACGAAGATTTGCGGGCGCTGGCCGTTGAGTTGGGCGAGCCGACCGAGGAGATTGACGGCTGGTTAATGGCGATGAGAGAAGCCTTCACACGTAAGTTCTGGGATGAGGGCCGCGGACTGTTTCTGGACTACGACGTTCGGAACCGGCAGCGCATCCCTGAGAACACCATAGCAACCTTCGCTCCACTGTACGCTGGCCTGGCCGGAGAGGGTGAGGCGCGCCGCCTGGTGGACGAGCATCTGCTCAACCCGACCGAGTACGCCCCAGACGGCGGCTCCCGCTACTTCGTTCCTACGGCAAGCAAGGACGGCGCGCATTGGGATGGACGGTGCTACTTGCGGGGGCCGGTCTGGGTGAACGGAAACTGGCTGGTGGTTCGGGGCTTGCAACGCTGCGGCTACCCCGAAGTCGCATCGCAGATCCGCAGACAGACGCTTGAGTTGGTAGCGGCAGCGGGCTTCCGCGAGTATTTCGACCCGGGCAACGGTGAGGGCTGCGGGGCCAGCAACTTCTCATGGTCGGCGGCGCTGGTTATTGACCTGCTCATGAACCCGGGATAAGGGCGATACCTGTTTGCTACCGATGTGAGCTGGCAGACGTGCGGCCAGCGACTTGCTTAGCCCCTAAAAAGCGGGAACGGGCTTTTCGCTCGCAACCGAATCTGTTTTGACCTGCGGACCTATCTGGCAGGGGCGGAGGGATTCGAACCCCCGACCTGCGGTTTTGGAGACCGCTGCTCTGCCGCTGAGCTACGCCCCTGCATATCAGCAGGCCCCGATAGGTGGGGGATCACCGCAATGGTAGTATAGCAGACTGGCCAAGGCTAGCGGGAGCTCAGCGCGGCCAGGACGTGGTCAGAGTAGTTTGGAGACGATGCCATCGACATACTAGGGTGGGCAGGCGGCGCGGGAGATTACCAGGGGCCGGCGGGGAGGAAAGACGGTGGCGCTAGGAGGAGGCAGCGGTCTCCACGCTATCGAGGAGGAGACCGCGCTTGTCGGCGATGTCGGTAGCGGCCTGGCGGGCGAGGAGGGCCAGCTCAAACTTGAGGGGCGATACCAGGTAGTGGTC
>JBHIAO010000839.1:0-2031 GCA_046758565.1 Anaerolineae bacterium | reverse complement strand
CCAGAAGTATTGTCCCGCCTGCGAGCTGAACTGGTTGGACTACGCCCTCGCTACCCGCCGGCCGTGAATCTGGCTGCCGCCGACCTCGACGACCAGCCGGGCGAGGAACTGGCAGTAGCCATCGGTCACCGCGGCTTGCGGGCCTGGGTCTTTCGTCGGACGCCGGCGGGCCACCAGGCTCTGCCGCTGCCGAGCATCACCCCCTGGCCCATGTCGGACGCCGTCCCCGCCCTGCAGCGGGTGGATGATCTGACAGGCGACGGTCATACGGAGGTGCTGGTGGAGTATACCACATTAGGCGGCACGGCCACGATATTGGAGCCGATCATTGCCCGCTGGAACGGCCAAGGCTTCGACATCCTCTTCATCGCTCGCGTCTCCCAATGGACGACACCCCGCACAGAATGGAGCCTGGTGGCTCGGGACGATGGCCCCGGGTTCGACGTGGAGCTGGTCTACCCTGTCTTCGGCGTCCATGATCATAAGCTCCTGGACCATCCCCGAGGCCGGCAGCGCTGGCGCTGGAACCCAAATGTCGGTCGCTACGTCCTCCTCTCGGAGAGCGTGGAAGAACCGTTCACCCTGCGCCATCTGGTCAACCTGGCTGAGGCCCGCTTTCTGGCCGGGGATTTCGCCAGCGCTCTGCCCCTCTACCGGCGAGTGCTGACCGACACAACGCTGGCCCTGGCGCCCGGCGTCGGGATGCCGGCCGAGGCCGAACCCGATTGGCGAGGCTACGCCCACTTCCGCCTGGGAGAGACCTACGCCTTGCTGAGTGATGAGGCCGCCGCCCGGCGGGAGCTGGCCCTGGCGCAACAGGCCTGTCCTGAGCTCTGTCGAAGGGCCGGCGGCACCATCGCCCGCCTCGCCGATGCATTCCTCTCCCATTACACTGGCGACGCTAGCTTGCCGGCGGCCTTGGCTGCCCCGTGGGATGTGCCGATCTACGACCGATCCCAACCTCACGGCGGCAACTTGGCGGCCGAAGTGAACCGTCTGGCCGTCTGGAGCCCCGGCGCTGCCATTACCGTCTTTCTGAACCGGTATCCCGAGGTTCTCTCGTCCGGCAGCTATGGTACTGTGACGGCGCTGCGGGCGGCCGACGTGTCCGTGGCCAGCGGCCTGGTGGCGGACCTGGATGGCGACGAGTCACCAGAGTTTGCCTTCATCACCCGTCACAAGTTGTGGGATGGAACGACCTATCACTATGCCTGGCTGGCCTGGCAGGATCCGGAGTGCTGGCGGGTGCGGCAAATTGAGATGGGGAGGCACCTGGCACTGATGGGTATCGAAGCGTCGCCGACAGGGCGGGGATTGGTGTTGCTCATCGAGAAGTCGTCGAATGCGGCCTCTCACCTTGGTCGCTGGCTCTGGGATGGGAGGTGTCTGGGATGGGTGGACCAGCGCACGGGGGAAGCTCGCTGGCCCTCGCCGTGGCCGCGGGTGGGCGGGGTGCCGAGGTGGGAGGGTAGCAATTGCTCATCACTGCATGAAGTCGGGAGCATTGAGTGATGAAAGTCAACTGGTTGGCTGTGCTGGCAGGCGTGGGAATCTTCTTCCCCGTCACCTTTTTGACCAGAACCCTTGGGGTGCTGGTGGCAGGCGATGCCGGATTGATCGCCCTCTCCATCGCTACCCTTCGCTACGCTCAAGGGCAGGCGCTGGTGGGTGGCGTAGCGGCTGGTTTCGCCGCCGGCGCCCTGGCCAGGAGGGCAGGTTTGCTCCACGGAGTGCTGGCTGGAAGCCCGTGGACGCTGGCTGCCGGGCTCACCGCCTTGATCAGCTGGGCTCTCAGCGACCAGGCCCCCTCGCCGGCGCCGGGTTTCTGGACGTTGCTGGTTTTCGGCCCACTCGGGGGCAGCCTGGGCGGTGTGCTTGGGGCACGGATCGCCGGGGGAAGGGTGGTCCTCGAGGACGTGCTTCCGCCGGGCAGGATACCGAAGTGGCCGGTGCAGCAAGTGTTTCTTCTCTTCGGTGCCATGGCCCTGACCTACGTCGCAACTGTCTCCCTTGGCTTCCGGCCGGTCGGTT
>JBHIAO010000838.1:0-2032 GCA_046758565.1 Anaerolineae bacterium | reverse complement strand
CTGGCACTTCTCATGGAAATATTACGCCAGGGCAAACGCAGTCTCACCCTTTCCCGAAACCTTATGTGCTACGAAGGGGAGTGGTTCATGGCCGCAGGGGCGGTGGAGACCATCATAACGAGCTGGTTTGGCATTGGGCTGCCATGGGGACTGTCGAAAATTCTACGCGAGCAGGTCGAGAACGGAAAGGTGCATTTCGAAGAGTGGAGCCACCTGGGCCTTGGTCTCCGTTACCGGGCGGCTGCGATGGGTGTGCCGTTTCTGCCCACGCTTACGCTGCTCGGCTCGGACCTGATGAAGGTGACCCAAACTAAAACCATGTCGTGCCCCTTCACGGGGGAGACCCTCTGCTTAGTCCCTGCTCTTTTCCCTGATGTCGCGCTCCTTCACGTACACCGAGCTGACCGCCTAGGCAACTGTGTGATCGACGGATACCCTCACATGGACTCTGACATTGCCGGGGCTGCCACGACAGTGATTGTTACCACTGAGAAGATAATCCCAGAAGAGGAGATCCGACGCTACCCGGATCGGACCGTGATCCCAGGCTTCATGGTAGATGCCCTAGTGGAGATCCCATACGGGGCCTATCCCCACGAGTGCTACGGCCTCTACGAAGCGGACTTCATGCACTTCGATGCCTACGTGACCGAGATCAGGACCAAGGGTACCCGTGCGATCCAGGAGTACCTCGACCGCTACGTCCATGGGGCTCCGAACCATAACGAATACCTTGCGCTTTTTGGAGAGGAGAGGCTGGCCCGCCAGGCAGATTACGCGCGTGAACTTGTGGGAAGATCATGAGCTATTCTCACTCTGAGCTTCTTGCCGTGATGGCTGCCCGTCAGCTTGCAGGCGTGACCTCGGTGTTTGCAGGCGTAGGAATTCCATTGCTCTCTTCAGTCCTGGCCCAGCAGACTCATGCACCGGATCTAACCATCGTCGTTGAGGGGGGGACCATCGGCCCCCAAATTCTTCCAGGCCGCCTCCCGATCTCCACTAACGAGATGAGAGGGGCATACCGAGCGCAGATGCTTCCCGGGATCACTGACACTTTCCTCTTTGCCCAGCGCGGCTTTCTCGACGTAGGCTTCGTCGGTGGCGCACAGATTGACCGCTATGGAAATTTGAATTCCAGCGTCGTGGGGCCTTTCAAAACCCCAAAAGTTCGGTTGCCCGGTAGCGGGGGGGCCAACGACATCATCTCCCTCTGCCGCAGGGTAATGGTAGTGACCATGCACGAGCGACGCCGCTTTGTCCCCAAGGTGGACTTTGTGACGAGTCCAGGTTTTCTCGACGGAGGCAATTCCCGTCGGAGATCGGGTCTCATATTCGGTCGGATAAGCCGAATAGTAACCAACCTCGGGATCATGGGCTTCGATGATCAGACGAAGGTCGTGCGGCTCGAGAGCCTAAACCCGGGTGTGTCGGTGCAGGAGGTAGCGGAGAACACCGGCTTCGATCTCCTGATCCCGCAGCGAATTCCCGTTGCCGAGCCACCCCAGGAATCCGAGCTGGGTCTCCTGCGAAGCCTCGATCCAGACAGGAAATTCCTCCGGGCTGACGGCTCCCCGGCCGTTTCCATACGGAAAGATAATAAACCGGATTGATGATCTGACAATGGAGGAACACGCAATGACTGTACAGTTCGGCCTTGCAATCAAGAATTTTGTTGGCCCTGACGAAACGCCAGATGTAGATGAGATCCTTCGTTACTCTGTTCGCGCCGAGGAATTGGGCTTCGAATCGCTCTGGGCCTGGGACCACGTGCTCCTGGGAGTCAAGCCGGCCTTTCCGATCCTGGATTCACTATCCATCCTCACCGCCATCGCAATGCGAACGAGCCGGGTCAGGTTAGGGACCGGCATCTTGGTTCTCCCGCTCCGGAATCCGGTCGTTGCTGCCAAGGTGCTGGGGAGCTTGGATCAGATTTCGAAGGGACGGCTTGTTGTTGGGGCGGCAGCCGGATGGTACGCGCGTGAGTTCAATGCGGTTGGGATCCCGTTCAAGGAGCGCGGCCGGATCTTCGAGC
>JBHIAO010000837.1:0-2056 GCA_046758565.1 Anaerolineae bacterium | reverse complement strand
CCCGCGAGGAGTGGCTGGCGCTGGTCTACTGGGGTGGGCTCTCTGCCTACTGCACCGGCTACGCCATCCACGAAGGATACACGGTTTATCTTTCCCTGATTGGACGGGTGACCGCGGTCAAGGCGGTCTGGGCGGCCTTCATGGATCATAAAGGGCTGCGATTGCCTGATGAAGCGCTGCTTGCGCGTCTGCCGGCGGATGAGGAGACCAGGTACGAGACCCTCAATGTCCGGTTGCCGGAGACCGACTGGGGCCACACGGTGCTCGTCCACAGCCAGGCCACCCAGAACAACCTGCCCAATCAGTTCTTTTACGTGCTCAGTGGAAGCGCTGAGCCGCCTTTGCGCCGCTTTTGGGCGCAGTGGAACCGTTGTCTGCCTTACCCCTCCCAGCCTGACTGGGCGGCCTACCTCTGGCAGGAGGGGGCGCGCCATCAGCTCATCACCGAGTGCCAGAGCCGAGGCACGTATTGTTGGGCCGTCATCCCATCGGGGAGGTGGGCCGAGATCATCGCCGGCGGCATTCAAGACGGCGAGATTGGTTTGTGAAAGAAGAAAGGAGACTGTCATGTCACGTTTGGAGAGTGTCAAGAAGGCGGGTTACTACCCGACGCCCCTTGAGGTCACCGCGCTCATTGTCGGTCACCTGGAGGCCCCCGAAGGAGACTTTCGGTGGCTGGATCCCTGCTGCGGAGAGGGGACAGCTCTGCAGAGCCTGGCTAAAACGCTCGGTGGCCAGACCTACGGGATCGAACTCGATGCCGAGCGGGCAGAGGAAGCAAGAAGCAAGCTCGACCACGTCCGCCACGGAGACTACGCTGCACACCGGCTACCCAAGAAGAACCAGGCCGGGATCAGCGCGCTCTTTCTGAACCCACCCTATGATCGCGACGATCGGGCGGGAAAACGGTTGGAGCTCGCTTTTCTGCGGGAGACGCAGGAGTGGTTGATGGCCGAAGGGGTGCTCGTTTACATCATCCTACAGCATCGGATCACCCCACACATCGCGGCACGACTGGCGACCCACTTTCGGGAGGTCCGGGTCTATCGCTTCCCGGGGCCGGCTTACGACCCCTTTCGCCAGGTGGTGATCTTTGCGGTCAAGCGGGATGCCCCGCAACGGGATGACCAGGCCGCGCTAGCGATTGCTCAAGCCAAGAACACTCGTCTGCCCGAGCTTCCGGCAAAGGCCGAGGAACCCTACCGGATCCCACCACTACCTGAGACCCGGTTCTACTTTCGCTCAGCCGAGGTAGACCCACGCGAGGCCCTGGCCGAGGCGTTTGAGGCCGGTGTCTGGCACAGCCGTGCCTGGGTTGACGCCCTGATCCCGTTGAATACGACGCAGGCCGTCCAGCCACTGATGCCGCTCAGGCGCGGACACATCGCGATGGCGCTGGCAGCGGGGCTCCTGGACAACATGGAGATTGCCGACATCGACGGGAAGCGATTTCTGGTCAAGGGCCGGTTGCGTAAGGTCCAGGAGGACATCACCACCGACGAGGATCGAGAGAGTGAAATGCGGCGTAAGTTGGACCGATTTCAGACCCTGATCACGGTGCTCGATCTTGAAGAAGGCACCCTGACCACTCTCGGTAGTGAAGCCGAGTTGCGCATCTGGCTCACCGAGTGGCAGGGAGTGCTGGCGGGCAAGATCATCGAGGAGTTTGAGCCTTTGCATGACATGACCTACGCGGGCTTAGACGGGATCGAGGCGACCCTGGATTCTCACAGCCGCTATCGTCGCCTGCCCGGGCGCGCCCGCACCGGGTTGTTTGAGGCCCAGCGGCAGGTCGTGGCGGCCCTGGCCCGCCGTTTCCTGGCCGGCGCGGATTTCGCCATCCTGCAGGCAACCATGGGCACGGGCAAAACCACGATCAGCATCAGTACGGCCGACGTGCTCAAGAAAACACTCTCGCCGAGGGAGCGGTTTCCGGTGATCGTGGTGTGTCCGCCGCATTTGGTTGAAAAGTGGCCGCGGGAGATCGCCGAGGTTGTTCCGATGGCGCGAGGCATTGTTTTGCGCCGCTGTCGCGACGTAGACGCCTATTTCCGCC
>JBHIAO010000836.1:0-2065 GCA_046758565.1 Anaerolineae bacterium | reverse complement strand
CAACAGGGCGGCCAGGGCGGTGTAGCGGAGGCTTCGGCGATGCACGGCAAGTTCAAACGCCCACAGTACGCCGGGTAGCCAGCTCAGTGTGGCAGTCCAGTTTGTGAATTCGAACCATGTCACCAGGTACCCGCTCAGGGCGTAGGTGAACGCTCCTAAGGTTGCGGCGGGCCTATGGCAACCGATGGCGCGCAGGAAGCCATATGTCAAGGCCGCAGCCAGGATGGCATGCAACCACAATCCGACAGCCAATCCGCGTGCCGCACCGAAGATCAGACCAACGGCAAGAAAGAACGGATAGAAGGGTTGGTTGAGTGGATCGGCGACGACAGGATGGCCAAGGAACCTGCGGGGATTCCATAAGGGCCAACGGCCGCCGTCTCGGAGGGTGTTCACGGCGTTGACCAGGAATGGATAGTACTCGTAAAGTGGGTCCGAAATCAGCCAGTTCCACAGCGTGTGTTGCGGTCGTGGTGGGCCGGCACGCCAGGGCAGATTGTTGTTCGCCAGGTCCACCGGCAGGAATGTCTGCCCCGGCCACAGGCCACGGGCGTGAAACAGCGAGACGCCCAGGATGAGGATGGTCAGAGCCAGGACGTCACGCTTGAACTGAGACTTAATCGCCATGCATATTTAGTTTCAGAGCTTCTCTCCAACCCATGCCAGCCCGCAGCCATTCGTCGGGGGGCGGGGCGTAGGGGCGGAACTTCTCCAGCCGGGCCTCTTCTTCGCTGTAGAACAGCTCGCGATGCGGGGGGATCACGCAACCCTGGTTGCTGAAACAGGCAGCTCACTCGCAATTGCTGCCTGTTTCAGCCTCATAATCCGCGGTCGCTTCCCGCACGACTGCTGCTTCGGAGGTGCCGATCAGGGAGTGAAACTTTGCATCGTCATACTCCTTCACCCGCCGGAAGGAATGCACCAACGTGTGGAAATCGGACAGCCAGGTATCGTACATTTCATCGGGTGCTACGTAGATGAGCTCAACCAGGGTGTCATTGTCTTTCAGAAAAATGTGTCTGTGTCGAATGGTCTTCTTCTGTGGATTGCGGCTATTCAGCGGCAGGAGCGCGTCATACGCGAACTCGACTTCCACCGCCGGCCTTCCCGCCACCAACTCGGAACCACGGCCTGTTTCTCGAAAGCCGGGCATCTGACTGAAGCGGCTGAGCAAATCGTACATGGCCGCTTCTGGCATTTGTGCAGACGCCGGCCAAATTCGCACTGTGAAGCCTACCGAGAACGTATCTTCCTGATCACGTGGGCCGATAATAAAGACCTTAGCCCGCTCCTCCTCGACGGTTTCCCGTACCTGCCAATCCGCCGGATAGAGGAAGGTATAGGGCACTCGCTGTGATTCCGACCGGAAAGCAAGATGTTTTTGCGGATCCATATCACCGCCTCCTTATTTTCAGACAGATTCAGGCATATTCAGGCAGTTCTGGATACATGGAACTGATGAAGAGATCTTTTGCATTTTCCTCGCCCAATGCAATCATCCTGCTCACGAAGTCACATTGTTCATCTGACTGGTCCCCCTTCAATTCATTCCACACCTCTGCCTGGGTACGAAAAGCATGGTACTCTTGATCAATCGAGTTGGCCTTGTCCCACTGCACATGCGTGCCCTCATGCGCCAGGTGAGCCGCCAGGACCTCCAAGGAGGCACCTTGCAGGCTGTCATCTATAACGATCTCATTGCCTGCTGGATCAAAATAGGCAACTGTGTGCTCTTCAACCTGTCCAAAGCGGATGGTTGTACTGCGTTCACGGATTGCTTCGCTGATAGAATGCCCGACTTGGATTTCACTCAGCCGGCCCAGGGCTCCTCGGAATTGCTGTGTTTCTTCAGGACTGCCTGTGATGCGCCACTCTGCCTCAAGTGTTTCTCCCAAATTGGAACTCTAGCGTCGTTCACGCCACGAAGCCTCCTCCACCGTGAGCGCCACCTCCATCTCCCGCAGGCTCGGAGCCCCTGTCGGCATGCCCTCCCCACACGCCAGCGCCTCAGCCCGGGCATAGATGGCATTGTGGTTGCGCAGGCTCTCACGCCAGCGCACCGGGA
>JBHIAO010000835.1:0-2070 GCA_046758565.1 Anaerolineae bacterium | reverse complement strand
CTACGCCGCAAGTGGCGGGAGCCATCCCGGTCAAGATGTTGGAGTCGGGGCCAGCCGCCGGGGCCCTGGCGGCAGTCTTCTACAGTAAACAGCTCGGCGCGACCAATCTCATCGCCTTTGATATGGGGGGAACTACCGCAAAAGTCTCTCTGGTCGAGGACGGGCAGGTTCATCGCACACGGGAGTTCGATGTCGCCCGCGTCCACCGCTTTAAGCGAGGTAGCGGTTACCCACTCAGAATCTCAGCTATCGAGTTGGTGGAGATCGGAGCCGGCGGCGGCAGCATCGCCCGGGTAGACCACATGGGCTTACTCGAGGTGGGCCCAGAGAGCGCCGGGGCGTTCCCTGGGCCGGCGTGTTATGGTCATGGAGGCTCGGAACCGACGGTAACGGATGCCGAACTCGTGCTCGGCTACTTAAATCCGGAATACTTTCTGGGAGGTAAGATGCCTCTCGACCGGAAGGCCGCCGAGGCAAGCGTTCGCCAACTGGCTGAAAAACTTGGGATGGATGATATATCGGTGGCAGCCGGCATGTATGAAGTGCTCAACGAAAAAATGGCCGTAGCGATCCGGATGCATCTGGCAGAGAAGGGTAAGGATCCGAGAAAATTCTCCCTTTTTGCGTTTGGGGGTGCGGGTCCTGTCCATGCCTACGAGCTTGCACACCGGCTAGGCATCCACCGCGTCATCTGCCCTCTTGGGGCAGGAATAACGGCGGCGTATGGCGCCTTGGTGGCGCCCCCGGCAATGGACTTCGTGCAGTCGTACCAGACCGATCTTGCCAAAGTTGACTGGCCACGAGTCACGAGGATGTTCAAGCAGATGGAGAGTGAGGGGAGAGGCATGCTCCAGAAGGCCGGTGTCCGGCAGCAAGGGGTCAGGTTCAAACGGACGGTCGAATTACGCTATGTCTTGCAAGGGTACAATCTTTCTATTCCACTCCCCGCCGGACGCTTGACATCTGCTGCGGCCGAGCCCCTCAAAGCTTCCTTCGAAAGGGCCCATGCGGCACAATATGGACGCTACTATCCTGACGTAGCGATCGAGGCGGTAAACTGGCGGGTCTGGGCGTATGCACCTGCTTTCTCCGTGCCGCCCCGGAAACCGGCTCCCAGTGACGCGCCGTTGTCGCTGAAGATGAAGCGCCCAATCTATCTCCCCGGTGTGAGAAAGTTTGTGAACGTACCAGTCTATGATCGGTACACTCTGCCATCCGACACGTCACTGCGCGGCCCAGCCGTTATAGAAGAACGCGAGTCGACGGTTCTGGTGGGCCCGCAAGGCACATTTTGGATCGACCAACACCAGAACCTGGTGATGGATCTCAAGAGGAAATAGCCATGGCACGCGGGTTCGATCCGATCACGTTAGGAATTCTCAGGAGCCGCCTGATCGCTTTAGTCGAAGAGGCCTCAATTAACCTGGTCCAGAGTTCATTTTCGACCGCAGTTCGGGAGGCCAACGATTACGCATGCGTCTTGATGGATGCCCGTGGCGACGCCGTGGCGCAAGCGAATGTCAGCATGCCCTCGTTCATCGGGACGCTGCCGATTTCTGTCAAGCACTTTCTGAGTCGGTTCCCTCCGTCCTCTCTCAAGCCTGGCGACGTGTTTATGAGCAACGATCCCTGGATGTGCAACGGTCATCTTCCGGATGTCAATGTGGCGATGCCGATCTATCTCGGCCGCCGCCTCGTGGGGTTCGCCGGGGCCGGGGCACATTGGCCGGACATCGGTGGCAATCAGTATTCGGCAGATTCCCGCAGCGTCTTCGAGGAGGGACTCCGGATACCGATCTGCAAGGTCATGGAGCGGGGGAAAGAGAATCCGTTGATTTTGGAGTTCATTCGACATAACGTGAGTGTCCCTGACATGGTGTTGGGCGATTTGCGAGCGCAGGTCGCGGCTCTGCAGGCGATGTCGGAGAGCTTGAAGCGCCTTCTTAAGGAATATGGGCTGCGGGATTTTACAACGCTGAGCGCTACTATTCAGGGGCTTTCAGAGGCCGAAATGCGACGGGAGATCAAGAAGATCCCGGACGGCACGTACCGAGGAGCGGTGGAAACGGA
>JBHIAO010000834.1:0-2086 GCA_046758565.1 Anaerolineae bacterium | reverse complement strand
GAGGTGATCCGGCTGATGGTGCGACTGCTGCTGGCCGGCGACCCCGACAAACTGGCCAAACCCGGCATCATCCTCAAGGTGTACGACCCCTGCGCCGGCAGCGGAGGCATGTTGACGGCCGCCAAGGACGAGATTACGGCCCTCAACCCGGAGGCCGAGGTGCTCCTTTACGGGCAGGAGGTAAATCCCGAGACCTACGCCGTCTGCAAAGCCGACATGCTGATGAAGAGCCCCGACGGGCGCGACGCCGAAAACATCAAGTTCGGCAGCACCCTCTCCGACGACCGACTGTCCCACGAGCGTTTCGACTACCTGCTCTCCAATCCGCCCTACGGCAAGGACTGGCGGCGGGACAAGGGGGCGGTGGAGAAAGAGGCCCGACGCGGCGGGCGGTTCAGCGCCGGCACACCCCGCATCAGCGACGGTCAATTGTTGTTCCTACAGCACATGCTCTCTCGCATGAACCCGCCGGCCCAGGATGGCGGCCGCGTGGCCATCGTGATGAACGGCTCGCCCCTGTTCACAGGCGATGCCGGCAGCGGTGAGAGCCAGATCCGGCGCTGGATTCTGGAGAACGACTGGTTGGAGTGTATCGTCGCGCTGCCTGACCAACTTTTCTACAACACCGGCATCAATACCTACGTCTGGGTGCTCTCCAACCGCAAGGAACCGCGCCGGCAAGGCAAGGTACAGCTCATCGACGCCACCGACTTCTACCGGAAGATGCGCAAGAGTCTGGGCGACAAGCGCCACGAGTTGGGCGAGGAGCACATCCGCACGATTGTCGATCTGTACACCGCCTGCGAGGAGGGCGAGCACTCCAGGATTTTCGACCGCGAAGAGTTCGGCTATCGCAAGATCAGGGTTGAGCGGCCGCTGCGCCTCAACTTCCAGGCCACGCCGGCGCGCATAGAACGGCTGAAGGAGCAGCGCGCCTTCCAGAATCTGGCCAGGAGCCGCCGGCGCGACCCCGAGAAGCGCGCCCAGGAAGAAGCCGAGGGGCGGGAGCAGCAGCAGGCCATCCTGAATATGCTGGCCGGCATGTTACCCACGCTCTACAAGGACAAAGCCGAGTTTCGGCAGGTGCTGAAGCGCGCCGCCAGGCAGCACGGCATCACACTGCACGCTTCGATGCGCAAAGCGATCTACGCCGCGCTGGGGGAGAAGGACGAGATGGCCGAGGTTGCGCGCGACGGCAAAGGCCGGCCTGAACCCGACACCGACCGGCGCGACTACGAGAACGTTCCGTTGAAAAAGGACATCTGGGAGTACTTCGAGCGCGAAGTGCGGCCCTACGTGCCCGACGCCTGGGTGGACGAAGACTACCGCGACGAAAAGGACGGCCAGGTGGGTCGCGTGGGCTACGAGATCAACTTCAACCGCCACTTCTACCAGTACCAGCCGCCGCGCCCGCTGGAGGAGATCGAGGCTGACATCGCGGCGCTGGAGCGCGAGATTCTGGCCATGCTGGGGGAGGTGGCGGGATGACGGTTGTCCATGACAAGGTGACCGGCACTTCTGAAGTGCCGGTCACCTCTGCGACCAAGTGGAATCGCTATCCGGCGTACAGGGATTCGGGCATCGAGTGGTTGGACGGCGTCCCCGAGAATTGGGAAACGATTCGCTTGAAGCACGGATACGATGTTTGTTTGGGAAAAATGCTTCAGTCTGAATCGTCTTCATCGCGTGATACACTTGAGCCATATCTGCGTACCGCAAATGTGTTCTGGAGCGGGATTGATGTTTCAGACATCAAGGAGATGTGGTTCTCACCCTATGAAAAGGAGCTTTATGATCTAGAGGCTGGAGATCTGATAGTTTGTGAGGGCGGAGACGTTGGACGCTCGGCCATCTGGAATGGTGAACTGCCGAGATGCTACATTCAGAACGCGGTTCACCGAGTGCGAGCGAAGGGGCAGAACTCTAACAGGTTTCTGTACTACTGGCTGTATGCGCTAAAACATGCTGGCTATATCGATCTTCTGTGCAGTAGAGCGACAATCGCTCATTTCACTGCCGAAAAAGTGAAAGACCTGCCGGTGCTACGCCCATCGCTCTCCGAACAGCGTGCCATCGCCGGCTTCCT
>JBHIAO010000833.1:0-2090 GCA_046758565.1 Anaerolineae bacterium | reverse complement strand
CGCGATTTCAATCGCCAGGCTGATTGTTACGAGGACCCACTAGCATGAGCATCCAAGCAAGATATGTCCACACGAACCTGATCGCGGAAGATTGGCGAGCTCTCGCCGACTTCTATCAGCACGTCTTTGGCTGTGTGCCCGTTCCACCGGAACGCGATTTCCAGGGCGAGGCCCTGGAGGCCGGCACCGGCCTCGCCGGCGCGCGGCTGCGTGGCGTTCACCTCCGGCTGCCAGGGTACGACGGGGACGGGCCTACACTTGAAGTCTTCCAGTACAATCGCCTGGAAAGCCGGCCCGAGACGGCGGTCAACCGACCAGGGTTCGGGCACATCGCGTTCTCTGTCGATGACGTCGCTGCTGCTCGCGATGAGGTTCTTGCCGCGGGTGGTCGCGCCGTTGGCGAGGTCGTAACGCTTGAAGCTGCCGGCGGCGCCCGGGTCACCTGGTGCTACGTGACCGATCCGGAAGGCAACATTGTCGAGCTCCAATATTGGGCCTCGTAGCCGGCTCACCGGATCCCCTGTCGGTCGCTTGACACCGGCAGATGCTGGGCATATAATGTCGGGTACGAGTTAAGCAAGCGTGGCGTATAAAAAGGAGTTGTGCTATGCCTGTTATCCACGATGAAAGCCTGCAGGACCATGCTCGCGCGATTCAGTCCAGCTACGATGCCCACGCGGAGGCCCTGGCCGAACTGAGCGAAAAGCAGGCAGCGACCCGAGAACTGCTGCCGGCTGATCCCTGGGACCTGCTCCCCGACGAGGTGTTCGACGCCAAAGACGAATACGAGACCGCCTTGAACGTTCGCCTGAAGTTCCTCAAGTACACCCGCACCCGCAACGGTGAGCTGGAGGACGCCATCGATAGCGGTGAGCCTCTGCCGGCGGATCCGGTGCAACTGACCCGCGCTGTCACAGTCTCCAGCACTCAGGGGGCGGTGGTCCTCCTGGAGCAGTGGCTGGCCGAGGCCGAGCTGGCGGATGACCAGGAAAGCTGAGAGGAGGGATAGTCGCCATGGCCCAACGTCCTGACCTCCCCGAGTTTCAGGCCTCAGATCCCGGCGTGGGTGATCGTCTGCCCGTAATCTTCGTGCATGGATGGCGTGGAACTAAGCGTAGCTGGGACGATATGCCCGGCGAGCCAGAGCCGCCACTGCCCGAACCGGGTATAGCTGAGCCTGCCGGCGAACACTGGCACCCGCCGCTGCTGCCGCTTGCCGGCTATCGAGTCCGGGTCCCCATGCAGCCGCCGGCTCCGGGCCTGTACCCGCTGTTGGAAGCCGAAGGCCATCCGGTCGTCAGTTGGACGCAGACGGACACCGTCGGTACCATCGACAACTCGGTCGATGAGCTGGAGCGTGTCGTCGCGTTTGCCAAAGAGGCATACGGCAGCGATCGCGTTATCCTCGTGGGGCACAGCCGAGGCGGACTTGTGTGCCGCGGCTATCTGCGGCGCCACCGGGAAGACCCCGATGTGGCCGCTCTGGTCACCGTTGGGACGCCCCACAAGGGTACCCGAATGGCCACCCTGGACGACCGGCTGCTGGGCCTGGTCGCTGACGGCGTGGCCGGCCTGCTCCCTGTGCCAGGTGGCAGGCTGTTGGTCAATACGGTGATCCACCTGGTGCGCCGGCTGTGGCTGTCTCACGTGGCTTCCACCGAAGAACTGGAACGTTGGGGGGCTCCAGGGGGCTACCTGCGTCAGTTGATTCCTGAGAGTCAACTGGACTCGGTACGCTACATCGCCATCGCTGGAGTGCAACCCACCATGAGCCACGTCGCGATTCAACTCTACGACCTGATGAGCTTCATCCCCCACGACATCGTCCAACCGTGGCGCTGGACACGGGTGACGTGGAAACACCTCGCTTTGCCGGATGTCGTGCGGGAGCTGAACCTGTCCCTGTTCGAGGAATTTCGTGAGTGCTATCCGGGGGAAGGCGACGGCATGGTTGAGATCGACAGCGCGCTGCTCCTGACCACCGCTGACACGACCAACGTCGTCAACCTCACCTATCCGGCCAGCCACTCGCTGCTGCTGCGCGTGACGGGCATGCACCAGCGACTGATCCAGGAGTTGCAGGCTGTCGA
>JBHIAO010000832.1:0-2099 GCA_046758565.1 Anaerolineae bacterium | reverse complement strand
CAGCCGAAAAACCCATTCCCCTCTATTATGACCGTTTCATCGCCAGCGAGACGCACCGGCTGGAAGAGGCCATTGAGCGGAATGGCCAGCGCATCACCGAGTTACGCGAAGAAATGTTGCGCGGGCTCGCCGAGGCGAAGGCGGAGAGGGAAGCCGGCTTTGCCGAGGCGAAGGCCGAGCGAGAGAGGCTTTTCGCCGAGGCGAAGGCCGAGCGGGATCAATTGCGGGCGGAGATGAACCGACGCTTTGAGAATCTGGAGCAAAGGCTAGATCAGTTGAGTATCAGCATGCGCAACTGGGCATTGGTTGCCGTAGCCATTGTGACAGCAATGGTCACCATTCTTGGGCTGATTCTCAGATGAGGTCTTACCAAATCGCTACGCCACCCTTACGGCCAATTTAGGTTGTACCTGCGTCAACCTGGGCTTCGAAAGTGCACCCCCATACGGCGTCCAAAGGTTCTGGTTTCCTGTTCGTGATCCTTCTCATGGTTGCCGGCCTGCTGCCTCGTGTCCCCGCCTGGTCGTCGGCGTTAGACCAGAACCTGCTGACCAACCCGGGTTTCGAAGCCGGCCCGGTCGGTTGGAATGTGCAGCCGTCAACCGCGACGTTTACCGTTGTGAGCGTGCCCACCCACCAGGGAGAGGGAGCGGCATCGCTGGCAAAAACGGAATCTCGGGGGTGGGCCTTCATCTTTCAGGACGTGCCTGTAACGGCGGGCGAACGGTACAGTGCCCAGGTGTGGGCGATTTGGAACGATGAACAGCTTGCCAACGTAAAGCTGCGCGTCGAGTGGCTCGATGGAAGTGGGGATCGACTAGCTCTCGATGACGTTTCAGCCGAAACGCGAAGCCCGACGTATCAGTTGCTGCCACTAGAGAACCTGGAAGCGCCTGCGGAGGCCGTGGTGGCTCGAGTCCAGGGCTATACCTACGTGAGGGAGGCTAACCCAGAACAGCCGGCCCTGTTCGACGACTTCGTCTTTGCCACTGTTAGCGCGCTGGCAACCACCCCTGAGCCATCACCCACTGCAACGACGACGCCGACCGTCGTGTTACCGGTGCCGACAGTCACTCCCACAGCCACACCAATCCGCGTGCCTCCCGGTGCCGTGGTCATCAACGAAGTATTCTATGATCCGCCGGACCCGGGCGGTGACCCTGACGATGAGTGGGTCGAACTCTACAACACGACAGAATACGCCGTCAACCTCGATGGTTGGGTGCTGGCCGATCACATCGGAGAGGACGCACTACCGGCTGTGGAACTGCTGGCTGGGAGCTTCGTCGTTGTAGCAGCTTCCGACTCCTTCAGATCGCTGTACCCGGCTTACGAGGGCTTGCTCATTACGTTGGATGGCCCCATCGGCAATGGGCTCGCTAACAGCGGCGATTCCCTCTGGCTGCGGGATGATCAGGGTCGCATCATCGATGCCGTAGCCTACGGTGATGACACCGGTGCCATGTTCCCCTCGGTGCCGACTTGCCCTGAAGGCTACTCGCTGGAACGCGTGCCGGCCGGCCGTGACACCGACACTGCCGGCGACTGGTTCCCGCGTTCCGTACCCTCGCCCGGTCGAGGTATTAACATCCAACGGCTGTATCTGCCGATCGTAGTCAGGTAGTCATTTAGCCGCTTAGTCTGATGGTCGGGTCGACCATCAGAAGATCACTTGGCGGCGCGGCCCTTGACGGTGACTCTGGGGCAAGCTATAATCTTGTCTGTCCTAGAGCGAGAACTGAGAGAATCGGTATGACAAACACCGAAGAGACCATACAGCCGTCCGAGCAGAGGGACGAAGAGGCTTTAGAGGCTCTGGAGGAAGCCCTCTACACGCGTCTGCGTGAAGCTCTGGAACCGCGGATTGATGCGCTGCTCGAGGCGCGTGCCGAGTACTTTCTACCCGAGTACTACGACCGGGTCGTCACCAGCGAGATTCGCCGGCTCGAGTCGGCGATCGAGCACAATGGCCGGCGCATCGATGAGCTTCGGACCTATATGGACCAACGCTTTGACGATGTCGATAGGCAGTTCGAACAGGTCGACAAACGGTTTGACAAGATTGACGACCGGTTCGACAAGATTGACGACCGATTCGA
>JBHIAO010000831.1:0-2101 GCA_046758565.1 Anaerolineae bacterium | reverse complement strand
CACCACCTGGCCGAGGCGATTCAGTTTCCCTTTCCCCTTTTTCGACGACGGAGAGATATCGATGTAGGGAGCACCGCCGGCCCGAAAGCCAAAACCACGGATCTACAGGAAAACGCGGATCTCCTTGCATTCCCATCCGCGTCTTCCTGCGCATCCGTGGTGGTCGCCGGCCTGCAAGAACGCGAAGCGCTGTACTGGGTGGCGGCGAGGGCCCCAATGATCATGTGGGGCGCACCGATGTCCTCCAGCGTGTGCAGAATGTCGAGGAACAGGCTAAGGTCCGGGGGGCGTTCTTTTGCCCACGATGGAGGTCACCACGCCAATATTGGTTCCCGCCTTCTCAAGATGGGTGCCCTGTTCAATGTCATGAAACCGGAATGGGTAGCGGAGAAGTAGCTTCACTTCGACAAGCTCAGCACAAGCCGGTGGACAAGCTGAGAGGGTAGCGACGGCGTGATGCGTGACGCGTGATGCGTGAGGATTCAATGAGTCACGTATTACGCATCACGGATCACGGCCGGGATCGCGGCGCACTGACGGCACGCCCTACTGGGTATTGGTGTCACATGGTGCTTCCACTTGCCAACTCCTTGCCGGCAAGTTTACGTGCTTTCACAAAGGGGTTGATCGCACAGTTGCGGCCGATGATCGCGCCGGCCGGGATTTCGGCGCCTTTGCCTACCAGTGCGAGGCCGGTGTTGAGCAGGTTCGGTAGCTCGCGATTGGGCGTGTTATCGTCACCCGCGCCGACCTGGGCCTCTTCGCCGATGATGACGTTCTTGTCCACGATGGCGCGGTCAACGACTGCCCCGGCACCAATCACGGTATCGGTGAGAATGATGGAGTCGCGCACGACGGCGCCGGGAGCGATGTAGACGCCGGGTGACAAGACCGAGCGCACCACCTGCCCGTCCACACGGCAACCGTCGCTCAGCAGATTGCCATCCGCCTGCGCCTCGGGACCGAGGAGCACCGGTGCCCGTTCCTCGCTTTTTGTATGGATGACCCATTCCGGATCGTAGAGATCCAGGGCCGGCGTTTCGGCTAGCAATGCCATGTTGGCTTCCCAGTAGGCCTGAACCGTGCCCACGTCGGCCCAGTAGCCCAGGTAGTTATAAGTGTACAGGCGCTTGCCACTAGCCAGGAGATTCGGAATGACTTCGCGGCCGAAGTCGCGTTGATCGCGTCCGCTGTTGACCAGCCAGGTTACCAGCAACTCGCGTTGGAAGACGTAGATGCCCATGCTAGCCAGGGTGCTGCGCGTGCGTTTAGGCTTCTCTTCGAAGTGTGTGACCCGCCCGTCCAGGTTCGTGGTGACCATGCCGTAGCGGTACGCCTCGTAGGGGTTGATGGATCGCACGGCAATGGTGACGTCAGCGCGACGCTCGGTGTGGAAGCGCAGCATGGGTCGGTAGTCCATCTTGTAAATGTGATCGCCGGCCAGGATCAGGACCAGGTCCTCGTCCTGCTCCTGCACGAAGTCGATGTGGAAGCGCACAGCGTCAGCCGTTCCTTCCTGCCACGCGCCGGACTCTCCTGGCCGGCTCTGGTAAGGCTGTAGCAGGCGCACACCGCCGGTGGTCCGGTCCAGGTCCCAGGGCCGGCCAATGCCGACGTGTTCGTTCAGCGAGCGGGGCTGGTACTGGGTCAGCACGGCGACGTTGTAGATGCCCGAGTTGACGCAGTTGGAGAGGGGAAAGTCGATGATGCGATACTTTCCACCAAAGGATAGCGCGGCCTCCGAGCGAAGAGCAGTCAGCACGCTGAGGGCCGGTGTAGCACCGCCGGCCAAGATCATGGCCAGCGCACTGGGATCAGGCATGTTCTTTCTCCTCTAGACAACGAACTGTAGAAATGGAGGGATGGTTCCCTGGGTTGTGATACCGGACAAGATATTTGTGGGTCGCCTCGTGTTGCACACGATGGCTAGATCCTGACGGCCCTCGCCAGGAGTTGCGCTGTCGCTCCACCCTTCGACAAGCTCAGGACACCGCTCCTGGCTACTGCTTTCGCCGCTCTTCGAGCTCACCTGGGGTAAACTCCCACAGGGAGTGGCGAAGTTTGTAGCCGTGAGTGGAGGGTGGCGTGAATGCGCCAACCG
>JBHIAO010000830.1:0-2111 GCA_046758565.1 Anaerolineae bacterium | reverse complement strand
CTCGGCCACGGTCGTCAAGCTGCCCTTCTTCGATCCGGAAAGAAAGCGGGCCTAGCCCATGTTTCCCCCCAAACGGCGTCTGAAGCGCGTAAGTTACTGAAAATACAGGGTCGGGAGGGGACGATCCTGAAAAGCGTAGGGACAGAAATAGCAGATTTTCTGTTGTTTTGTTCTTGTAACGCGAATAAGTTGGTCCTATAATCTGAGGGGACAGGAAGAGCATGTTCCTGAAGATTGTGCGAGCGGCGGGAGGCAAAGGGGTCAAACACGAGTACGTGCGACTCGTGCAATCCTACCGCGAAGACGGTAAGCCCAAGCAGCGTGTCGTATGCAACCTCGGCCGTAAGGATCTGCTCGCTGCCCATCTGGACTCGCTGAATCGTTTGCTCGGAGGCGAGCCGGCTTCGGGCCGGGATAAGGATCTCGCCGAGCAGATCAAGGAAGCCGATTCCTGGAACTGGGGACCGATGCTGGCGGCGCGCTCGCTGTGGCGGGAATTGGGCCTGGAGGAGATTCTCGATCGACTCGGAGGCCGGGGAAACTCGGACGGAGTGGTGATGAGCGACCGCGCGTTGGTTCTGGTGGCCAATCGATTGTGTGCTCCGACGAGCGAACACGGCCTGGCTCGCTGGATGGAGACCGACTTTGTCTGCGACCGGCAAGGGCGGCGCTGGGTGCCGCCATGGCGCGAGGATGAGCAGCGGCTTGGGAGTCCTCTACCGCGAGTGCGAGTGGAGCTTCGGTGGCTCAAGCAATGGTATCGCACGCTCGATCAACTGCACGCTCGCAAGCAACAGATTGAGAAGGAATTATTCCTCCGCCTGCGGGATCTGTTTTCGCTCGAGGTCGACCTGGTATTTTACGACCTGACCTCGACCTACTTCGAAGGCAAGGGGCCGGCGGGTCTCGGTGCGCACGGCCACAGTCGCGAGGGTCGGCCCCGCAACCGCCAAGTGCTGGTTGGGTTGGTCATGGTTGACGGTTGGCCGATTGCGCACCATGTGTTTGCCGGAAACTGGCGAGACGCGAAAACGGTGCCCAAGGTCCTGGAGGATCTCCGCCAGCGGTTCGGGTTGCGTCGTGTGGTGTTCGTGGGCGACCGGGGGATGGTGACCAGTGACAACTTGAAGCTTCTGCGCTCAAAGCGTCAGGGCTACCTTGTGGGGCTGCAACGACGCCGGCGCGAGAAGATCTACCGATACATGGAGCGGGCGACGGGAGAGTGGATCGAGTGTCCTGGGGGGATCACCGCGCGAGACAAGGCCGAGCCAGCAAAGACTCTTGTCCAGGAGGTGGATTCCGAGCAGCCCGGTGTGCGTATCTTCGTCGTTCACAGCGACGAGCGGCTCGGCTTCGAGCGCGAGCAAAGACTCAAGGCGATGCAACGAGTGCAAGAGGCGTTCGAGCGGCTCGAACGTCGCGTGGGCAAGGGGCAGCTGAAGGCGGCTGAGAAAGTCGGTGCGGCTGCTGCCCGCATCCAGGCCCGCCACCATGGCTACCGTTACTACGACTGGGAGTACAAAGACGGCCGGTTCCGCTTCTTCGAGCATCCGGTGAACCTCAAACGCGAGCAGGCCTACGAAGGAAAGTACGTCATCCAAACCGAAGAGAAAAACCTTTCTGCCGCCGAGGCGGTGCGGATCTACAAGGAACTGAGCGAGATCGAGCGGGCCTTCATGAACCTAAAGGATGTCATCGAGATGCGGCCCATCTTCCATCAAAGGCCCGAGCGGGTCGAGGCCCACCTGTTCGTTGCCGCGCTCGCTTTCCTTCTGCATCGGGCGATGGAAAAGAAACTCAAGGCCGCGGGTCTCGATCTGTCGGCAACCGAAGCACTTCAAGCCGTGCACACCGTGCGCGTCATCGACCTGGAACTGATCAATAAGAAGACCAAGCGCGTGGTCACACGCGGCACCGCCCGTGCGAAAGTGATTCTCAGCGCCCTCGGCATAACCGATCGCAACCCGCCACGAGGAGGACGGGACGGTGTAGGGACAATCTGCTGATCCCGATCTAATGTTTTCAATGATTTATAGACCTATTAGGGAAACATAGGCTAGCCAATGGCGAAGTTTCTGGTCACTGGGGGCGCGGGGTTCATCGGCAGTCAC
>JBHIAO010000829.1:0-2113 GCA_046758565.1 Anaerolineae bacterium | reverse complement strand
AAAACACGCTGAAAGCGTGTTGGACCGTGCCTCCCAACCTGCTTCAGCAGGTTTCTCATATCAGCCGTCGAATTCATTCGATGGCTGGCTGGCGGTGGTGCTGCACCACGCGTCCCAGGCTCCGGGGGCGGGGGCCGGCCGGCGGCGGTTGGAGGGCCACGAATGAATTCGCGGCCTGATACCAAAAACATGCAAAGCGTGTTGTGCACCATCCCACCCTCCGCTGTACCCGGTCTCCCGACTGTGTCACCCCCCAATTGGTCATTGCCACCGCCACATGTATAATTATGGAGAGTGTAGTCGAACTGTCACTGAGGAGGTCGATTGACCATGTCAACCGAAATCACCCTGACGCTTCCTGAGCCTGTCTATCGTTCGGCTGAACGATTAGCAGAGGGCTCTCAACGACCTGTCCAGAATGTGCTCACCGAGCTGCTGTCTCAAGCGCTGGCCGCCTGGAAGGAGAAGCCTGTCACTTCCCTCGATGATGAAGAACTTCTGCAACTCTGTGACCTGCAGATGAAGCCAGAGCAAAGTCAACGCCTCAGCGAGTTGTTGGAGAAACAGCGCGAACGACAACTCGCAGATGACGAGCGGCCGGAGTTGTGGGCGCTGATGCGAGTCTATGAACATGCTCTGGTGCGCAAATCCGAAGCGCTGGCGGAAGCTGCAAAACGGGGCCTGCTTCAGCCGGCATAGCCATGGCGCCCGGTTCCGTCTCGGCAGCCGTTGATGCCCGCGTACGGGAGGAGGCCAGCAACTGCTGTGGTTACTGCCAGGCACCGCAGGAACTCAGTACCATGTTAGGGACATCCAGAAAATAAAGTGGTTCTTCGTCATAAATTGTGGTAACTTCGTATAGCAATACTGATAGGCACGTATTCGCTTGACGATAATGGCTACTTACCACAATTTATGACGAAGAACCAATAAAGTGTCCCACTTTGTTCGGGCTGGATTGTCAAATCCAGGCCACACCTGCCGGATTTGACAATCCGGCAGGAACGGTTGGGATAACTATTTTCCTGGAACGCCCTTAGATGTATGAGGGTAAGTGTCGTGTACATTGACGACTTCATTGAGTGAGGACAAGAGAAAGGGGGTTCTCCATGGAAGCTGTGCTGGATCGCCATATCGAAATCACGCCTGAGGTACGTGGCGGTCGGCCGCGTATTGCCGGCACGCGCATCACGGTGTCTGACATCGTGATCATGCACCTGCGCCTGGGCCAATCACTGGAAGAAATTGCCGGCAAGTACGATCTGGAATTGGCTAACGTGTACGCCGCTATGGCTTACTACTACGATCACCGCTCAGAAATTGACGAGAGTATCAAAGCGGACGAGGCTTTTGCAGAGGCATTTCAACAGAATAATCCCTCACGACTTCAAGCAAAGCTGAGAGCCCTGCACGATGGCTGACCGCATCAAGTTCCATCTGGACTAGCACGTGGATCCAGACATTGCCAAAGCGCTGCGTCGGCACGGGATTGACGTCACTACGACGGTGGAGGCTGGTCTACGCACTACTGACGATTCGGAGCATCTCGACTTCATCCGGCGTGAGGGGCGCGTGGTTGTAACGCACGATGCGGATTTCTTGCGCTATGCCAGCCAGAGCACCGATCACCCGGGCATCGCCTATTGTCACATGGGTGCGCGCTCGATAGGCGAGATCATCCGCAGCCTGATTCTGATCTACGAGGTGCTCACGCCCGAGGAGATAGCCGGCGACGTAGAGTATTTGTGACACGACGAGGTCAAGGGTGGAGGCCTGCCGGCGGCGGTTGGAGGCGTGGCGCGGTCAGGCTTGTCCTGAGCCCCGTGCCGGGACGGTGCAGAGCCGAAGGAAGACTGGTCACAGCGGGGCCTTGGGGGACTTGCAGCGCGCGAGGGAACTTCAGGCACGTGTGGCGGATTTGAACCAGTGAAGTGCAATGTCCTATTCCCGCCATAGTTAGTGAGGAGGTCTCATTTGAAAACCAGATTCCAGCCGCTGCTCTTGAAGGACCCACGCTTCCTTGGTTTGATCCTACTGCTTCTGCTACGGGCAAGCAGCCATGCCGGCATGCCGGCAGCTGCAATGCCCAATGACTTGCTGCGATCATCGCAAG
>JBHIAO010000828.1:0-2120 GCA_046758565.1 Anaerolineae bacterium | reverse complement strand
CACGCACGAAGGACCGGTCGATCTTCACCACATCGATGGGGAAGCGTTTCAGATAACTGAGCGCAGAATGGCCGGTACCAAAATCATCTATCGCGATCTGGACCCCCATTGCTTTCAAGCGCCTCAGCATCTTGATGGTAAAGTCCACGTCCTGTATGGCCACGCCTTCCGTGATCTCCAGTTGTAGGCAGTGGGGGTCCAGGCCGGTCTCTTGCAACACCTGGCCCACCCTCTCTGCTAGATTCCGCTGCTGGAACTGACGCGCCGAGAGGTTCACCGCCACCCGCAGAGGGGGAAGGCCTGCCTCTTGCCAGGCCCTAGCCTGGGCGCAGGCGGTGCGCAGCACCCACTCGCCCAGCGGCACGATCAAACCGGTTTCCTCCGCCACGGGGATAAACTCCATGGGCAAGATCAGCCCCCGCTCAGGGTGTTGCCAGCGCACCAGGGCCTCCATGCCGACGATCTGTCTGGTGTTGATATTGACCTGAGGTTGGTAATAGACTACGAATTCCTCACGCTCCAAGGCGTGGCGCAGATCGTTTTCCAGGGCTAGCCGCTCCGCGATTTGGACATTCATGGCGGGGGTGTAGAGCTGGTAGTTGTTTCTGCCCTCTTCCTTGGCTCGGTACATAGCGATGTCGGCATTCCTCAGCAGGGTCTCAGCGTCTTCACCGTCGGCCGGATAGACGGTAATCCCGATGCTGGTAGTAATGTGGAATTCGTGACCGGCCATCACGCACGGTTGTTGGAGGCTTTTGAGGATTTTCTTGGCGATCTCAACGGCATCCTCCACCCGAGTGATTCCCGGTAATAACAGAGTGAACTCGTCGCCTCCCACGCGGGCCACGGTGTCGCTTTCGCGCAGAAGGTCTTTCAGCTGCTTGCCAACGCTTTGTAGCAGCCGGTCTCCTTCCGCATGCCCGGCCGTGTCATTCACGACCTTGAATCGATCCAAGTCGAGGAACATCACGGCTAGCATCTGCTTGTTGCGGCGTGCCTGAGCCAGTGCCAGAGCGAGACGATCTTTGAACAACGCGCGGTTGGGCAGGTCGGTCACGGCGTCATGATAGGCCAGGTGCCTGATCATTCCCTCGGCCCGCTTGCGCTCGGTGATGTCCACCGCCATCGCACGGCTTTCCACGATCCGCCCTTCCGCGTCCCGGACAGGCTTCACCGACAGACTGATCCACATCGACCTGCCGTCTGCCCTGCGCATCTCCAACTCTTCTCCACGGATCTCCTCGCCAGCACGAAACCGCAGAAACATCTCTTGTGACTTCGTTTTCCCTGCTGGCGTGTCCGCGTACAATTGGAACACCGGTTGCCCAACCAGATCATCCCGGGCATACCCGAGCAGGTCCACCAGACACCGGTTGACCGTGCGGATGCAGCTGTCGAGGCCAACCGAGTAGTACGCGATGGGGGCCTCTTCGTACAGATCGCGGTACCGCTCCTCGTTCTCGCGCAGCGCCTCCTCCGCTCGCTTGCGCTCGGTGATTTCATTTAGAAGCTCGGCGGTTCGTCCCTCCAAGTCCGCAGCCATAGTATTGAAGGAGACCGACAGGTCGTCGATCTCCCGGAGCCCTGCCGATGGCACCCGCTCATCGAGACTCCCCGCCGCGATCTTGCGCATTCCAACAGCGAGGGCACGGATGGGGTGTGCGATGGCGCGTGAGAGGAGAACGGAGGCAGCTACCGTGACTACCAGAACGACGGCGACGGCAATCAAAACCTTCTCGACCGTGTCGTCGACGAGATCGTAAGTCTCCGAACTTTCCTGTAGTGCTGCCACGTGCCAGCCAAGAACTCCGACGGGCATCTGCTGGCCCACGAGGCTCTCTCCCTGTTCCGTTGCCTTGAGACGTAGCGGCGTGACTTTCCCTGATCCGGCAGACTCCGGGTACCCATCCAGTTTGGAAAGGAGTAGCTCCTTATCCGGGTGGGCGATAACGTTACCATTCCTGTCGAAGGCTGCTAGGAAGCCGGTCTTACCGATTGTGATGGGGTCGAGGGTCTCCCAAACCCGCTCCATGTTCATCTGCCCTGCGACGACCGCAGATACTTTACCTTCGCTGTAGACCGGCGCCGTGAACACCACGACCAGCCTGCCGGGCGACGGG
>JBHIAO010000827.1:0-2128 GCA_046758565.1 Anaerolineae bacterium | reverse complement strand
CGGCTGGCGCACTTGAAGTTCGTCTAGTGTGGCCGGCTGTTATTTGAGCCTGCGGCGATTCGCTGTCTAAGCCCCAGGCTTCAGTCTCGGGCGCCGGAGGCCGCGCGGAGCCAAACCTCCACGCTGAAAGAGCAAAGCCCCATTGGGACTGGATGGTGAACCAGACTTGAATCATGTCTCGGTTCGAACGGTTTTGGTTTTCGTTGGCATGTATCATTGGTCATTAGTCACCTAGCGGAGCGAACGTATATGTCTCAGTCGTCTCTAGATCACGAACTCCTAACAGCGGACGAGGTTGCAGAATACCTGCGGGTGAGTCAATTCACCGTCTGGCGGTGGTGCAAGACGGGCCTGCTGCCGGCCTTCCAGATCGGCCGGGAATGGCGCATTCGAAAAACCGGGTTGACTGAGCTGATCGAAGCGCTGGAATCAGGAGTGACTCTAGGCGAGGACAACGCTTAACGTAGAAGGATACTAATTGCCTGGCAATGTTGTGTATCCGTCGCCGTTTTAATATAGATACCCTCTGACTACTGATATTCAGTAGATCCAAATTTGCTCTGAGGGGATCGCCAGATCCCCGCTGTTGGCCTGGATCTGACGATCCAGGTCGAACAAAATTGGATCTACTGATACTTGCGAAGCGCATCCAGCAGCGCTTGCGTCGCCGGCCGGTCGGTGGGATCGTGGCTGCGGTACGCCAGCCGCACGATGCCATCGGCGTCCACGATGAAGTCGCCGCCCAGTTGAGCCGAATCACCCCGGATGCCGCGCCACTTGCGACCAGAGAGCAGCAGCCGGACGTAGAGCCACATCGTGCGTATGTTCCACGACCGGAGTAGCGAGCGTTCCAAGCCATAGGCGCGATAGACACTCCGTTGCGGGTCGAGCAGCAGCGGGAAGGGCGCGCCCGTCTCTTCCAGCCACGCGCGCGCCCAGTACTCAGTGCCGAAGGAGATGACCAGCACCCGGGTGTTCAGCCGGCTGAGTTGATCTTGCTGCTGGCGCAACTGCGCCATGTGCTCGCGGCAAGGCAGTCAACCCAGATGCCGCAGGAAGACCAGCAGGACGTTCTGCCCGCCGCGCAAGGTATCGCTCAGCGAGACGGGCCGGCCGTCCACCGTGTTCAGCGTGAAGTCGGGTGCAGCATTCACAATTCACAATTCGTAAGCAGAAATGAGGTCTGAACGCTTTGCACCTCAAGTTCTCCTGCCAACGAGGAGTGCATAGCCAAGCCGGCCCTGCTGCACGGCCTCGGCGGCGCTGCGGGCCAGAGTTTTGGCCTGGTCGAAGTCAGCGCCGGGGAGATCGAGCTTCTTCAGCTTCACCAATAGCTCCGCCCCGAGCAGCTTGGAGCGGACACCTTTGACCATCTCACCCAGGGCAGCGTCGTGCGGCTCGACCTCAGCGACAGCAAAGCCAGCCCTCTCGAGATACGCGACGTAGTGGTCAATCGGCTGCGCATCGGCGATGCACGCGATCCAGGCGAGAAGACCTTCGAGTGCTGGCGGCAAGGGACCGGTGCGGGTGAGGTCGCTCAAGCCGACGCGCCCGCCGGGCCGCAGCACGCGTGCGAGCTCGCGGGCGGCGGCCGGCTTGTTGGGAAAGGTGCAGAAGGCACACTCGCAGATGACGGCGTCGAACGTGCTGTCTACAAACTGGAGAGCTTCGGCGTCACCCTGTTCGAAGCGTACGCGGCTGGAGAGGCCGGCGCTCTCGGCGAGAGAAGTGGCCTCGGCAACCAGGTCAGCCCCGTAGTCAACGCCCACCACCTGGCACCCGAAGCGTCGGGCGAGAAAGACGGCGCTGGTCCCCTGGCCGGCGGCCACGTCGAGGACACGCCAGCCCGGCTGCAGTCCGATCAACTCCCCCAGCCGCTCCGTCAACGCAAGTCCGCCAGGGTGGAAGGACTCGCCCAGGAGCAAGCGTGCCCAATCGCTCTCGTAGAGCGCCGCGCAACACGTCTTGACTGCCTCGGCGGAGTAAACACTGCTCTGGCCGGTCTCTGACCGCGCCAGGTGGGCACTGTCGAAAGAGGTGGGGGCGCGGTCGGGAGGCCGGCCCCAGCGACCCCTGCTCTGGCCGGTCTCTGACCGCGCCAGGTGGGCACTGTCGAAAGAGGTGGGGG
>JBHIAO010000826.1:0-2128 GCA_046758565.1 Anaerolineae bacterium | reverse complement strand
GGATGCATACGCGGCGTTTACTGACAATCGACTCGCCCGCCGTTACAATACAGCACAGGTATAGCAAATGAATGGTTTCAGATTCTCGCTTGAACCGGTTCTGTCATACCGGGAGAGCCTCGTGGAGTTGGTCCAGATGGAACTCGTAGCTTTGGAGCACGAGGCCAAGCAGGCACGATCGGTGCGCGACCTCTTCATCGCGGAAATGGAGCAAAGCAATGCTGATCGACGGGAGCTTCTCAACCAGGGTCAGTTGGACGTTGACGCACTAGCCCGCATCGAGGTTTACCATCAGGATCTATCTGAAGGGCTGAAGCAGCAGCAAGCCGTTGTGGCCGACGTGGAGGCCCGGGTGGTCAGCAAACGGGAGGAGCTCCTTAAGGTGCAGCAGGATCGAGAAATACTCGATGAATTGAAGCGTCGTCAGTTGCGTGAATTCCAGCAGAGGCTGGACCGGGCCGAGGCTCGGCTGATCGATGAGTCGGCCATCACCGGATCCAATCGTCGCCGAATGGCCGATGGCTAATGGCAGATGGCCGATGGCGGATGGCCGATAGCGACCATCAGCCATGCGCTTATCAGCGTTTAACGTTCAACATCCGATAATTCGGACCAGCACAGATGGCCGACGAGCTTCAGAAGCTGACCCAACAACAGATTGACAGTTTGCTTCAGTCGCTGCGTCAGGAGGCTGAGGAACGGGCCGGGCAACCTCCGGTCGCCAGGCAAGAGCATGAGGTGCAGCCGTATGACTTCCGCAGCCCGGTCAAGTTCTCCAGGGAGCAAATCTGGACGCTCCAAATCATACACGAGAACCTGGCCAAGCGTCTGACCGCGTCTCTATCTGTCTATCTTCGATCGAAGGTTCAGGTATCCCTCACTTCCGTAGATCAAGGGGCATATGCCGTCTTCATCGCGGACATGCCCAGGCCCATCGTTGCGCATATTGTCAGCCTGCGCCCGCTGCCGGGGCGCATCATCCTGGGGATCGGGCTCGAGCTTGCCACAGCGATTATCGATCGCATGCTGGGCGGGACTGGACTGATCCATGCCCGACCACGGAAGGTGACGGACCTGGAATTGGCAGTGTTAGGTAAGGCTGTGGGGAGTATTCTGGCCGACTTGGCAGAGGCATGGTCGGGCCATGTCGAACTGGAACCGGCGATCGAAGACGTGGTGTTAGACCCAATGTTTGCGGGTGTGGCTTTCCCCAGTGAGGCGGCAATACGCGCTGTATTCGACGTGTATTTTGAGAAGAGTTCCGGTGTCATGAATTTCACGATCCCCTTTTCTGTTCTGGATCCGGTGGCCCAGGAACTGACTTCCGGTATGTGGGCCAGCCGCCCGGGTCATGGCACTATCGAGTCCACCCAGGAGTTCTTGCGGCAAATGGCAGCACACGTGGCCCAGGTCGATGTACCGCTCTCCGTGCGCCTGACCACCTCTCAGGTTAACCTGGACGAAATCGCCGGCCTGCGGGCAGGTGACATTCTCCTTCTGGACACGCGTCGCGATGGACTCGCCAGGGTGCTTGTAGGTAGCCGACAGAAGTACTGGGGCAGGCCAGGTACACTCGACAACCGAATGGCGGTCCAGATCGAACAAGTTATGGAGTCCGGAGTATCAAATCTGGCGATTCCGGAAGAATTGTGCAACAAAGCAACGACGAACACTGCAGAGTCCGAATTGCCAGGAGATTCCTATGAGCGATAGGCAGGACAGCGCGCTCGATCCGTCCCCAGTCGACAGCAGTAATGAACCAGCCCCTTCGCTCCAGACAGACGGTGATCATGAACCGGATACGCCGTTCGACGTGCACCCTGCTTCCTTTCCGGACCTCGCACCTTCGGCTGAACCTGGGTTGACCAGCAAGGATCTTGCGTTTCTGGAAGATGTTGGTCTCGAGATTGCCGTGGAACTGGGGCGAGCAGAGATGTCCCTGCGCCAGGTGTTGGGATTGGCACCTGGCGTGGTGATTGAGCTTGATAAGCTGGCTGGCGAACCGGTGGATATTCTTGTGAATGGCAAGCTCGTAGGTCGGGGCGAGGTTGTCATTATTGAAGACATGTTCGGCGTGCGGGTGACGGAGATCATCCCGCCCAGCCAACGGTGGAAGTATCGATGAGAA
>JBHIAO010000825.1:0-2173 GCA_046758565.1 Anaerolineae bacterium | reverse complement strand
CTACGACGAAGTCGGTCAGATGGCTACGCTCGTCGCTGCCGACAGCGATCCGCATCTTTCACCACCCTGCTGCCTGCCCCGACCTATCGGGGGGCGCTGGAAATTCGACACAGGGCTTCAGACTCAATTATAAGCAGCCCATCGCCTACACGCGAATACGCTTGTGCTTGGGGGCGAGGATTTCTGCGGGGCGACCCCTGCCGACCGGCTCCCTGCCTGATCGCGTCGGTTGGGCTACTCCATCAGCCGCGGCGGGCCTATCGCAACCGGCTCGTCGGCGACGATGCTGTAGGAACCGCCTGACAGGTCAACCCGGTTGGCGTAGAGGCCGCCGCCGGGGGTGCTGGCAGTGGAGCCGCTCATGTCGATCTCGCCCTGGGTGGCCATCAGGAGGCCCTCCCAGGTCAGGGAGCTGGCGGAGACCTGGATGGCACTGCCGCTGCCGTGGTCAGAGAAAGCGACTACGTTGTTCACATACGGCTGGAAGTCCAGGCTGCTGCTGGAGAAGTGGATATTGCCGTGGGCGACGAAGGTGACGTGGCCGCTGAAGGAAGTGCCGCTGAGTTGGATGTTGCCTTCGGCGCAGTACAGGCCGGTCTTGAGGATGCCGGTGCTGGGGTCATCGTTCATCCAGTACTCGGGGGTGCTGGTTTTGATGTGGATGTTGCCGTCGCTCTGGAAGGTACAGGGCCCGAAGTTGGAGTATTCGAAGTAGACAGGCCAATCGATGGGCTCGCTCACCTGGACGAGGCCGCCGGTAAAGACTTGGGAGCCGCCGCCGGTCTGGGCGCTGCAGACGTAGCTGACGGTGCCGTCGACGAAGACGCTGCCCCCCGTCATCTTGATCCTCCCGTTGGAGTGGACGTTGCCGTAGACGGCGAACGAGCCGCCAGTGAACTCCACCGAGCGGCTGCCACAGCTCTGGTCGGCGCCGAAGACGGCGTAGCCGGCGCTGGTCTCGCGGCCGGCCACGGCCCGTGCCTGGACGGTGACCAACTCCTTGCCGAGGACGCGGCCGAACATGAACGACTCTTGGCTGGTGACGGTCACCTGGATGCTCCAGGGATCGCCGTTATAGGGTGTGACCACCTGCACTGTTGTCCCTTCGACCCCATCTACGAAGCCGTTCTTCTCCGCCCACTCAACGGCTGCCGCCACGGCTAACGGAGATGACGGCAGCTCCTGGGCACCGGCCAGGGCCGCGGCATCTGCGGTGTTCTGGATATCGCGCTTCTCTACCAGGAAGATGCCGACGTCGATCACTAGCGCCGTTAGCCCCAGCGCTGCCACGAACAGGAGCACCAGCAGCACCATCATCTGGCCGGACTCGCGCCCCTTGGCTTCACGGGATTGGCGTCGCATCCTCATACCTTCGATTACGCTTTCCATAAGAGAGACAGCGGCCCGGCCAATTTGTTACCAAATATTCACCGAACCGCTGAAACTACAGGCCGCCCAATGGGCGGCCTATCGATATTCCGAGCGGGCGGCCCCGTGGTCCGGGGCCAGCAGGCGGGCTCGCCGATGCGTGGGAGCTGTGGGTGACAGGCGCAAAAGAAAGGAGCGCGCCGTTGCCCGGTGCGCCCCTTCCCGTCTTGCTAGCTTAGCTCGCTGCCTTGGGCGGAGAACCCAGAGCTAGATCGCCCCCTGTTCCCGCAGGCTGGCCATTTCCTCTTTCGGGAGCCCGAGCAGCTTGCCGTACACCAGCTCGTTGTCGTAGCCCGCCGGCACTGAGCCGCGCCAGATTTTCCCCGGCGTCAGCGAGAACTTCGGTGCTACGCCGGTGCCCTTCACCTTTCCTACCTGCAGATCCTCCCACTCGATGTGTACCTCACGGGCCTGGTAGTGGGGGTCTTCCGCCATATCCTTACTGCTCATGACAGGAGCGCAGGGCACGTTGGCGGCGTTGAAGGTGGCCACCACCTCCTCCACCGTCCGCTCGATAATCCAGCCGCGCAGGAGGGCGTCGAACTCCAGGCCCTCCATGGAGTTGACCTCGGTGTGGGCACTGTGCCACTTCTCCTCGTCGGGGTCAAGGCCAATCACCCGACACACCCGCGGAAACACCAAGCCAATCGCCCCCAGCACCAGCCAGCCATCCTTGGCCATGAAGGCGTCATAGGGCTGGAAGGCGGGCGCCTTGTTGCCGCTGCGCTCCCGCACCACGCCGGCG
>JBHIAO010000824.1:0-2176 GCA_046758565.1 Anaerolineae bacterium | reverse complement strand
CGATGAGATCGTGCCCCTGGTTCCACTGACGGGGCTCATGGATGTTCATTCAGATCGATAAGGAGTGACAGGAGCTCGTCGAGGCTGCGGATGGTGAAATGGCCGTCGGTATTGGCCGTGCCGGCGCGATCGACGAGGACACCCGGGATGCCGACACCCTGGGCACCGACGATGTCGGCATCGTAGCTGTCACCCACATGGAGCGTGCGCTCAGGCTCAGCCCCAGTCTCCGAAAGGGCCACGTGGAAAATCTGGCGGTGCGGTTTGGCTCGCCCGACCCGGGCCGACGTGATGATGGCGTCGAAGTAAGGGGTCAGGTTCAGGTCCCGGCACAACACCGGCAAGTGCCAATCCCAGTTTGACACAATGGCCAGCGTGTAACCTCGATCGCGCAGAGCCAGCAAGGTGTCGGGCACCTCAGGAAACAAGCGGTAGCTCGCCGGATCGCGGAACGCCGCCGTCACACGCTCGAAGATCCGGCGGCGGTTCTCTTTGATGCCCAGGCGATCCAGAATTGTGCTCTCGATTTCCCACTGCCGGCGTAGGTCGCCGACCTCGCTCGCTTCCCACGAGGCGGTAACGTCTTCGGCAATCACGGATCGCCAGACTGTTTCGAGCACCTCGTGGAGCGTGTCCCGGTTGATGTTTATGCCGGCCTTGCGATAGGCAGTCTGATAGATGTCGGTCCACGATGGATAGGGAAAGGCCAGCGTGTAACCCATATCGAGAAAAATCGTATTACAAGACAAAGAAGATCTCAGCTCAGCCATCAGGAACCACGTTTTCTGTCGAGTAGACTACCGAGGAATGCGATGAAGCAACCGTCAGATTGGCAACCCACAGCCGTGAAAGCGGTTTTCGATCCGGAAGGTCGCATTCGACCCCTAACCTTTGTATGGGGCCGGCAGCAGTGGCCGGTTACCGATGTGGGCCGGCAGTGGACCGATAAGGAAGGTTTTCACCACGTCCTTGTGATGATATCCGGCCCACGTACCTTTGAGTTGCGTTTCGATCCGACGTCACTGCGATGGGAAGCTAAACGCATCTCCGGTTCCACGGCCGTTTGATGCCGGCTAGTCAGCTTGTTTCTTGACGATCCGGTCCTGGAACCGTGCAAGATCGATGATCGCCCGCTTGTGCGTGCCTTCGCCGATTTGCTCACTCTCGTCCACTGCAGTCACACGGAACGTCAGAATACGGCCGTCGATGTCGGTGAGTTCGGCGCGGATGATCACCTCCATCCCGACAGGCGTGGGGGCGAGGTGTTTGACATCAAGGTGAATACCGACCGTGTTTTGTCCGTCGGGCAGCAGATGATCCACGGCAGCGATGGCTGCCTCCTCCATCAGTCCAACCATGATCGGTGTGGCAAGCACAGAAACATTGCCGCTACCAAGGTGCCGGGCGGTATGTCGGTCTTCGACTATCCGTCGTACTTCGCCAACGAGTCCGATTTTGAGGTTTTCCATGTTTCACTCCCTTTGAGTTAACTCAAGACTTACGTGCCAACAAAAAGCCGAGGCATGCACCTCGGCTTTCCGTTGTGCGCTGCGAATGCTAGCCGGCCAGCACAGGCACAGGTTCCAGGATAGCATCCAATTCATCGGCTGTCATTGTCTCGATCTCTATGAGCCTTTGCGCGATGCGGCGCAACGTATGTTCATGTCGGGTCAACAGCTCACGTGCCCGATCATAAGCTTCCGTGACAATGCGTCTGACCTCAGTGTCGATGACCTGTGCCGTAGCCTCGCTGTAGTTTCGCTGCTCGCCGATCTCTTTGCCCAGGAAGACCAGTTCGTCCTTTTCACCGAACTGAAGCGGCCCAATCTCTTCACTCATGCCGTACTGAGTGACCATAGAGCGGGCGATCTTGGTTGCGCGCTCCAAGTCGTTCATCGCATTATCGGTGATCTCACCGAAGACGAGTTCCTCGGCCGCACGACCGCCCAGAATCGCAGCGATCTCGTCCTTGAACTTCACTGTGTTGTACAGGTATTGATCTCGTTCGGGGAGGGGCATGGTGTAACCCAAGCTAGACCCCCGCGTGACGATGGATATCTTGTGTACCGGATCACAGTTCGGTAGCAGCTTGCGGACCAGGGCATGGCCGGCCTCGTAGTGGGCGATGATCTCGCGCTCCTCCTCGCTGATCAGCCGGCTCTTCCGCTCCGGCCCC
>JBHIAO010000823.1:0-2185 GCA_046758565.1 Anaerolineae bacterium | reverse complement strand
GTTGATTCCCTCGTACGAACTCCTGTTTGCGCAGGTGTGTGCGAGCTTGGTGGGGTGGGAGGTGGAGGCGTTGAGTGGGGCGTCGGTGCGGGATGGCGGCGATGGGGTGGTTGGTGATTGTTCGGAGGTGCGCGGGAGGCCGTGGGATGCCGAAAGCGGCGCGGCGGATCCCCTATGCGGCCTGATTTTGCGTTTTTCGCGCAGGCTTTGTCCACCGCCTGATGTTCAGGCCCATGAACTTGAAATTCACTGTCCGGTGAACTGCGGGACTGCCGCGGACGCGAAGATGACCGCCGCCATAGGGACGCTTGTATTCCGAGTTCGTGGCCTCGATGCCACTGCGTAGACGATAGCCGTCTTTGAACTCCTTGGTCTGCTCGCGATGACGACGCGCCGAAGTCGCACCGGCCGACGGCAACCAGGTGAGTGTCACTGTGGTGGCACGATTACTTCGCCGCGCCGGACAACTCCCAGTCCAACTGCACCGCCCGCATTTCTTGGAATCCATACGGGCATACCGCCGATGACCCGACTGGCCGCATTCCCCTTGTTCCACAGGCTCTTGACCCATAGGGCAATGCTCGATTCGCTGACCGTCCGCACTGAACGTGAAGTCATCCAGAATGAGGTCGCCTTCGTCGACCTTCGGCTTGGGGCCGCACGACGGTGACACCAAATCCACACTACGCTGGGCTGCATCCACAATGTTTTGACCACTCCCATAGTTCGTGTCCGCCAGGAGGGTGTCCGGTTTGCAGCCCTTTTGTTCCAGGTCGTCAAGCACGGGAATCGTCCTATGCTGGTCACTCTCATGGGCGCCTTCGACGGAGACGTGCGTCACTACCTCTATCTCATTCTCAGGATCACACGTCTCGGCCACCTGGACCTGATAGCCCTTACCCTTGTGGCCATAGGTGGCGTCATCATCACTGCCCTGCAGTGATGTCGGCGGGATCTTCTCCACCTTGGGATCCTTCGGCCGAACCGGCACACCCTCTGGCCCGTCGCCGTCCGGGTCCGTCGGGTCTTTATCTTCAATGATGCACTGCTCCTCCAAGAGTCGCTTCAGACGCAGGTAACTGGGCATTCCCGAAACACTACGGTGGCCGCGGAAACGATTCACCAAACGCCATACATCCGCCGCACACTGGGACAAGCGGCGACGCCCCTCCGACCACGGAGAGTCCGCGAAGTAACCCTCGCGATCGACGTAGCGCTCGCGGATCCCCTTGGGCAGAGTTTCAAACAAACGCCGGTGCTGCTTCTTGAGCTTTCCGGCAAATGCCGCAATGGTGTGTGTGAAAAGACCCAGTCGGGTCAGTACGGCCATGTTGCTGCGAATGTGCGTCGAGTCCAAACGCTGCCTGCCGACCTTCAGGCCTTTGTCCTTGATGATCGCCCGAACGATCTCGTCGAACAGTGCACTGTAGGTCAATACCCCCTCAGCTTCCGCCTCGCTCATCTTCACCCGGAAGTTGTGCAGCGTTTTCTGACAGAGGTGGGCCTCTTCCGGATCGACATTGAGGGCGTACTGCCAGGAATTGTCAAACTCAAAGCGCTCCAGAGCGGCCTCGTCGGTCAGATCGAAGGTCTCCTTGAGGATGATCATGCCCAGCGTGGCCGCGACCGGCTTGTTCGGCCGGCCATTGTCTTCGCAGAACAGCGGCCGGAACGTCTCTTCGTTGGACAGGAGCACCGGCAGTGCCTTACTCCGAAAGCCGCCGGCCCAGTGGTTCTTCTCCAGGCGGGCGATCTTCTCGGGCCAGAGCAGTACACTCAACGAACCGAATGTGGCTTGTGGGTCCGTGCGTCGAAACATGCGTGACCGTCCTTGGAGAACCGTTGTGATCCGTTCCGTCAACACAGAAACACTGGCACGTGACGCGCCACAGCAGCAAAAACGCCAGGGGTTTTTACGAGAGAATCAAACTTGGTCTGGTCGGAGAGATATATTCTCCGACATTTGTTTGCCATTTCCTGACCGGGCCGGACTGGGAAGGGCTGGAAGGTATCACGAAGGAGGTCAGTTCACACCGGACTTCCTTTCCTGACTGGAATGAGAGAATTCTCAAGCTCGTCGCGGAAGGCGATTACGTCGCGTCTCATTTCGCAGCCAGCGGCACACACAAGGGGGACTTTCACGGGACCGCCCCGACAGGCAAGAGGGTCAACGTCCACGAGATCG
>JBHIAO010000822.1:0-2196 GCA_046758565.1 Anaerolineae bacterium | reverse complement strand
AAAACAACTCGCGACCGCTGTGCGCCCACAACGGCGAGCGACCGCCATCGGTGGAGATTTGCCACCGTCCGTCGGCTACATTGGGGAACGGCCGCACATACACTTCCCGGCGCCCCGACTCGTCGGAAGCGTACGCCAACCATTTGCCGTCAGCGCTGAATCCAACGCCAGCAGTGTGATTCTTGATAGGCTGTCCAAAGGGCTGCCGTGAGGCAACATCCCATAGAACGATAGTGCCATCATCACTCCCTGACGCTAGCGTTTGTCCATCTGGACTGAAATCCAAGCTTGATACACGACCATTGTGTCGATAGACAGGCAGGCTAGGCGATCCTCTAAGGGCGACATCAAAAAACATAACCCCGCCCAGAATATCACCCACTGCCAATGTTTTACCGTCCGGACTGAAGGCCACGCTGGTCCAAGTAGCAGGAATTGGGCTTGCCTCTCTGAGTCTGTGACGTGCTGTGACATCCCATATCTTGGCTGTCAGGTCGTGGCTCGCCGACGCCAAAGTTGCGCCGTCTGGGCTGAAGTCCAAGCCAGATACACGCGTCCAGTGTCCGTGGAGGAAAGTCTTGAGGTGCGGGCTAGATTCCAATCCAAAAACCAAACTGTTTCTAACGTCACCTGCAGCAGTGATACGGTTGGCCTCCAGACTTAACAACAAGCCACGGTCAAGGTGGTCATCCGAATATGACCTGGCCTGTGCGGCTAGTTGGCGCGAAGTGGCGAGGCGGGCTTGCCGGTTGGCTCGGTTGCGTTCCGCTTGCGCTCGCTGCCACTGTCGCCCCGCAAACAAGGCTGCCACCACGGCCAGTAGAGCCACTACAGCCAGCGCTACCATCCGTCGCTGGCGCTGTTTCTCTTCTTTCTCCCGTAATGCCACACAGGCGTCAATGTAGTCCCGTTCAAGTTTAGTGGGTCTACGCGGATTCGAGGGGTAACCCGCTTGGCGTAGAAAGCCGACTTGGGTTAGAATACACGGCAAACGAATCCAAGGAGGCGAGAAATGCTGTTGTTGTCCGCTCCATCGGAGCCGGTAGGGAAAGATGCCGCGCGGGCGGTGAAACGCGTAGAGAACCTGGACGTGCAGGTGGTGACGACAGAAACCCTGAGCGAGTTGCTGGGCTTGCCGGGGATGAAGGTGACTCGCTTTGCGATCGAGGAGCAGGAGGGGGTGCAATACCTGCACCTGTTCTGCGAGCACGAGCACGAGGTGGCCCTGTGTCCCCGTTGCCGGGAGATCGTGACGAGTGGCTATGATCACAAAGATCGCAGCGTACGGCATCTGGATATGTGGGGCATGCGGACGGTGGTGCATTTCCCCCACCGCCGCTTTGAGTGTCCCACCTGCAACAAGCCCTTCACGGAGCGCCTGGAGTGGATTGAGCCCAAGCGCCGGCAGACGCAGGCCTTCGAGGCACATATCTACCAGCGGGTGAAGGGCAAGACGTCGCGCCGGCAAGTGGCGCTTCAGGAAGGGCTGAGCGAATCGACGGTGCTGGAGATCTTCAAGCGCCAGGCGAAACAAGCCGTGCGTCGACAAGATCAGGGTCGCGTGCGCAAGTTGGGGGTGGATGAAATCTCGCTGCGCAAGGGACACAAGCAGTATGCCCTGGTGCTGTCGGACCTGGAACGAAGACGCGTGATCGCGGTGTTGCCCAATCGCCGCAAAAAGACCTTCGAGCAGTGGCTGGATGGGTTGACGGAAGACGAGCGGCAAGCCATTGAAGTCGTGTCGATGGACATGTGGGGAGCCTATCGGCAGGCGGTGCGCAACAAGCTGCCCCACGCCCGCATCGTGGCTGACCGTTTCCACGTGATGAAGCAACTCAATCATCAGATCGACTTGCTGCGGCGCGCCCTGCAGCGGAAAGCGAAGCAGGACGACGATGAGACGTTGTATCAAGCTTTGAAAGGCAGTCGCTGGATCTTGTTGAAACGGCGACGGGACCTCAAGCCCGAAGAAGCAGCCAAACTGCGCGTCATCCTGAACGTGTCGGAGGAACTGCGAACCATCTACCTGCTCAAGGAAGAGTTCGCCATCATTGGCGACAAGATGCGCACGCGATCGCAGGCCGAGCGCTTCTTGCAGGCCTGGGTACGGAAAGCCGAGGCCACCGGGAGTCGCTATCTGCTCCGTTTCGTCAAGACCCTGGAGAACTGGTGGCATGAGTTCCTCAACTACTTCAT
>JBHIAO010000821.1:0-2223 GCA_046758565.1 Anaerolineae bacterium | reverse complement strand
TGGTGGCACTGTTGCTGTTGAGGTCGCTGTGGGCGTGGCGGTTGGCGTGTTGGTCGATGTGGGTGTGTTAGTCAGCGTGGGCGTGGAGGTCGGGCCGGCCACCTGACCGAAGGGGCAGACCAGGGAATACTCCTCTGGCCCTAGAGGCACGCTGTCGCCGATAACCTGAACCGTCCACTGGCCGGCCTCGGGGTTGTTGACAACCACCTGTTCGACGTTGTCCACGTCGTTGTCGCCAGTAGTGGCAGCCCGACCAGGGTTACTCTCAGGATACAACACCCAGGGCAGATGAGCGGTCCCGTCCGGACCGATCAGGCGTAGGTCCAGATTATTGATCAGTGCCCGCGTGCTGGAGGAAGTCCCCTCTTTGTCGTCCCACACCAGCGTGCACTTCAGCGGGTCATTGCTGTCGCTGTTTAGTTCGTAGGTTCTGATCTCGCCGTTCTCGACAGAGTCCTGGCGGATATTGAGCGAGCTGTTCCCGTCTCCCGTAGCGGTGATCAGGTCGATCCCTGCCTCCGCATCCACGTGGCCGTAGCCAAATCTGTAGTCTGGGCCAGGGTTGCCCAGGTCTTCAGCCGTGTGCATCAGCACCGCCTTCAGCGTCGATGGCCAGGGGTCATTGCCATATGTCACGTTGTACGCTTCCAGAAACAGGCCCAGGATGCCGGTGACAGCCGGCGCGGCCATGGAGGTGCCACAGAAACCGCCATAGCTGTTTGGGGGTCGTGCGGACCAGATTTCCTTCTCGCCGCGAGCCTCACACCCCGGTGCCACCACGTCGGGTTTGACTCGCCCGTCGTTGACCGGCCCCCAACTGCTGAAGTCGGTCATGCTTTTGTCGTCGGAGTTGGTGGCACCCACGCTGACAGTGTTCTCGCCACCCGCCGGCGGGCCTATGGTGTCCCATCCCCCGGCGCAGTGCCATTGTGAGTTGCCGGCGGCGAAGACAACGCTGATCCGTTTGCCGTAGATGCCGTTGACAATCGCATCATACGCAGGCCCCAGCGTGTCGTCATCGTAATCACCATACTCGATGCAGGGCCTAGGCACCAGGAAACCCCAGGAGTTCTGCGACACGTCGATGTCGTAGCTGCTGATGGCGAACCGGTGCTCAACGACGGAGTTGTCCCAGTCATAAGAGACGATCACGGCCTGGTCGGCGTGCCCGCGCAGGTCCCGGCGCCCCGGGCTACCGGCACCGTTGCCGGCCATGGTGCCGGCCACATGCGTAGCGTGCTCATCGCTTGCAAGACCATCATCGCCGAATCGGAGGCGTCCGGCGAGACCGGCGTGCGTAGTGGCGGCTTTCCCGGCATCCCAGATTGCCAGCACAATGCTACCCGGGGCGCTGGCGGGGTTGCCGTGATACCCAGCCGCCTGGGCCTGGGTGGTGCGTGTGGCCGCCCGGCTGCCGTCGTTGAGCACTCTCCTGGGCGGGGACTCGCGAGTAACCCAATACCAGGGGTCCGAGGCAGCCAGCGCTGGCAGGGATTCTGGACCTGGCACTTCCACGTGGAGACGGTGGAATTCGGGAGCCGCGCTCAGGACAGTGCCGCCCACCGACTTCACGGCCGCCGTCGCCGCATTCAGCGTCACGTCGGGATGGACCTTCAAGTAGAGGCGCAGCGGCGTGCCCGGCGCAGGCAGAGCGCGTTTCAGCGCCGGCGAGATTCTATCGTCAGGCCGGATGGCACCCATCCAACGGGCACCTGGCGGTACCTGGCCGGCAGCGGTCATGCTGGCCGGCACAGAGGCGTACCAGGTGTGGTCAGGCAGATAGGTGAGCAGGTGCACCCCCTGGCGAGCCAGTTGCGCGCGCTGTGCCGTGTCAGGATGTTGATCAAACTGCAGGAGCACGTGCAGCCGGCCATCCATAGCTTCCGCAGCCTGGGCGGACAGCAGCGAGTGCTCCTGAGCTGTCAGGCCGGCCGGGGGCGTGAACTCGCGGGACTTGAGGTAGATCCGGTGTCCTAAGTTTTTCGAAAGGGTAAAGCCGTTGGCATCGTTGCGGGCAGCAACCCGCCGGCCTGACAGCAGTAGGATTATGGTCAGGGCCAGGCTGAGGGAGGTCAGCACCGGGCCTGGACGTCGCAGTTTGGTCAATTCTGACTCCTATCGTAGGTCGTATACGACGAGAGGAGACTCTCAGGTGCAGGACGAACGCGAGACGTATCCCTTGAGAAGCGCCGGGAGCTGCTGGCCGATGGCGCACAGTTGTTC
>JBHIAO010000820.1:0-2243 GCA_046758565.1 Anaerolineae bacterium | reverse complement strand
TGGTGCCTACATTGACCTGGGCCTCGCCGAGGCTCCTTAGTCAGTGATCAGTGAGTAGTAATCAGTGAGCAGTAGCCCGGCGACGTAACTACTCAGCCAGCCGTCGCCTGGGATTAAAACCCCAGGCTGATAGCTAAAGTCGGCTCAAAGCCGACTCGAGGCGCGCTTTTGCAGGCGTGAACGAGTATGCTTTAGCATACTTTAGCTATTAGCCCTGAGCTTTAGCTCGGGGCGGACGCCGAGGGCTGAGTAGTTACCCGGCGACTTTATCGCCGGGCGGGCCCGAACATAAATAAACCAAAGGAGAAGCACTATGCCTAAAGACCTACGGACGTTCCTGGCACAGTTGCACGAAGCGCGCCCCGACCAGCTCAAGGTGGTGGACAAAGAGGTGGATGCCAAGTGGGAGATCAGCGCCTACGTGGAGAAGCTGAGAAAGGAGTCTGGGACTCCCGACTACCCGGCATTGCTGTTCACCAACGTCAATGGGTCCAGATTGCCCGTGCTCATCAATCTGTGCGGGAGCTATGATCGGTTGGCCCTCAGTATCGACGCGACCGTGAGGACAATGGTACCTGAGTACGCCAGGCGTGAGGAGAATGGTATCGCGCCAGTTGAGGTCGATCGAAGTGAAGCCCCGGTAAAGGAAGTCGTTTGGACGGGCGACCAGGTTGACCTGCACAAGCTCCCGATCGTGTGGCACAATGAGCTCGACTCGGGACACTTCATTGACGCGGGTCCTGCCATTGTCAAGGACCCTGACACTGGCAGGCTCAATGCCGGCATCTATCGCCACGAACTCCAGGCCAAGGATGAAATCGGGTTCATGAGCAATCCGGCCCACCACGGCAGCTACGTCCTGCGCCGGCTGCGAGAGCTGGGCAAGCCAATGGAGGTGGCCATCGCCATCGGTCACCATCCCGCCTGGCCCATGGCTGGCGTTTCCAAGCTGGCCGGCATTGGCGGCGAGATCGAGGTGGCTGGTGGTCTGTTAGGTGAACCCCTGGAGGTGGTGCAAGCCGAGACGGTAGACCTGGTCGTGCCCGCACGAGCAGAAATCGTCGTCGAGGGCGTCATTGATACAAGCCCGGAGGCCATGCGCGACGAGGGGCCGTTTGGCGAGTATCCCCGCTACTACACCGGGGTCGGGCCAATGCCCTTTGTCAAGGTTACAGCGATCACAATGCGCAAGGACGCCATCTATCAGACTGTCTTCAACGCCCACGACGAGCACACGTGCCTGGGCGGCCTGCCCCGCATGGGCAGCCTGTATCGCCGCGTCCGCGAGATAGTGCCAAGCGTGACGATGGTGAACCTGCCCGTCTCCGGCATGGCCCGCTCACATGCTTACATCTCCCTGAAGAAAGCGCGCGACGGCGAGCCCAAGCTGGTGGCTTTTGCCGCCTTTACCGTGGACCATCTCATCAAGCACGTGTTCGTCGTGGACGACGACGTAGATGTCTTCGACGAGACAGAGGTGCTGTGGTGCATGTGCACGCGCTTCCAGGCCGATCGCGACCTGGCCATCATTCCCTATGGCTGGGGCGGCCACCTGGTGCCCAATAACTACGACATAGACCGGAACGAGCGCTCAGAGGACCGGCATAAGAAGGTGATGGAAACGAAAATGATCCTGGATCTCACCAAGCCGGCGCCGCCGACCTACTTCCCGCCGAGATGCCAGGTCCCACCGGATGTGGTCGAGGGCGTGGATCTCAAGACGCTGCGGGACTACTCTGGGTTGGAGGAAGTATTGAGAGAGGTTGGTTAAGGGAACGGTGCAAATATCAGCTATCGAGATCTATCGGGCCGAGTTGCCCTTTCAAAAGGTCGCCGGGGTTCCGCTGCGCACCTGGCAATCAGCGTCTGACATTGCCCTGGTTCGTGTCCACGGTGACGACGGGCGCGTAGGCGTGGGTACCGGGACGGCTATCGGCTTCTACCTGGGGCTGACAGGCGGCGGGCTGGTGGATGGACTCACCACGTTGGCATCCGTCCTCGTCGGGCAGAGCCCGTTTGACCTGGAGGCGATTCACGGCGAGATGGAGCGCCTGATCAAGGGCCACCAGGCTGCCAGGGCAGCGATCGACATCGCCCTACACGATCTGATGGGCCAGGTGGTTGGCCGGCCGGTCTACGATCTGCTCGGCGGCCGGTCGCAGACAGAGCCCATGCCGACCACCTGCTTCGCCCTCTACGTGGACGAACCGGAGCGCATGGCGGCCGAGGTGCAGCGGTTCTAC
>JBHIAO010000819.1:0-2250 GCA_046758565.1 Anaerolineae bacterium | reverse complement strand
ACCAGGGGCCACACGCCCTGTCGCTGCAGGGCTCGAACCAGATGATCGACCCGATCCGCATCCACAACCACAGCCCGAGGCGAAAGCGTCTCGCGGAAGTACTTGCGGAACGTGCGATTGGCGCTCAACTCCTGCAGCCGCCCGGCGTCCCGCGTCTCCAGGAGCGTGGCGGTTCGCACCCGCACCGCCTGCGTCTCGGCCGCCCATGCTTCTAATATCGCGATCTGTTCTGCTCCCAGCGCTTTACCTTGACCGCGTGACAGCGTGTCGATGATCTCCTGCAAGGACGTGGACCGCGAGAGAGCCCGGCTGAGACTCGCCTGTGTCACCCGATAACAGCGCTTGTCGGCAACCCAACCTTGCCAATCCGCCATCGCCTCCACCCGAACCAGAACACGCGGTGGGACTATGTCGGGTACCAGGATCGTGAGCTCCCGATCCACGTGGATCGCTGCCTCATCTGCCGGCGGGCCGGCCCCCTCACCGGTCAACAACCATCGCCCCAAAGATGTCAACGTGAAAGCCGGCTCGCCATCCTGCTCTGCGATGTCAACCACGCCCCACCAGGCCAGCGGTCCTTCCAGCAGTGCCACAACAGTTTCACGTCCCAGGTCGTAAACCTCGTCATCCCGCCAGGCAGGGGGCAGCGTCGACAAAATCGACTCGCTGGTGACGAGCGTCTCGCTGAACGGTATTATCCCATACCAGTGCTCACTCACAAGCTCAGCCAAATAACCGAGCACCACATCCAGAATATCCAGTACAACCTCAACATCATACCCCGGTAATCGATACCGCTGCCACAGAGCGTGATTGGCCTTCGAGCGCTCACGCCAGGCTGCCCACAGGGTCTCGAAGCGAGCCGGCGGTGGTTGCTCGAGCCACTGCCAGGCCTGGGGTGTGGGCTTCAGCCAGCGACCAGCGCGGCATACCAGGCCGGCCGATTCGGCCAGGAAGTGAACAAACCGCAGCCGGCTGGTCTGCAGCTCGCTGCGGACCTGACTCATGTCTTCCGGGACTGATAACCGTTGATTGAGCTCACCGAGGTATCGTGGCGGCAGCCACCGATCCCACATGGGGTGGATATCCTCGCGATGGAGCAAGCTGATGAGCAGTGCCACATCCGTCACCATGTCCCCAACTGGCGACGGTGCTGGCTCACGTACCACGATCGCTGAACCGGTGACGGCCGGCTCTGCCGGGGCTGGCAGCAATCTGAGCAGCTCCTCAGGGATGAGGACCTGGACCTCGTGATCGGCGCGGGGACGCCGGGGAAAGCGGTAGATCAGGCCCAGAAACCCCAGTCCTTCGGCTGGGGAAACAGGGTCTTCCCAGGGACGCCGCGGCGCATCCTCCTGCCAGGGCCGGTAGGGGCGGATATCGCCAAATCGCTCGCGAAAGGCCGGCCAGGGCATCCGGCCGCCGGCGGTGATCAGCGCGTCCAATGCTTGACGCTCGTCCGGGGTCAACTGTTCAAGCGCCCTCGTGAGGCCTTCAGGACGTTGAAGCGCAAGTGTCAACCGCTCGACCAATTCCGCCTTAGGCGGATTTTGACCGCGATAGACGTTATGAACACGGGCGATGATCAGAAGACCGCGGTAGGGTACATTTGCAAGACAGTCCCTCAGTTTCATAATTGCACCTGCCAGGGTGATGGATGAGTGGCCGCACATGTAGCCGCAGGAGCCCGATGATTCTTACCTGCCATGTCGCGGCCGGCGACTCGCTTGACAATCCGTCCGCAGTCTAGTATACTGAAGACACCGTTTGCCGCCAAGTTGCTGTCCAACGCAGCATGCGGTCGCAGGGTGTTTGGGCTGAACACATAACAAAAACGGCCGAAAACGGCCAAAACTGCACGTTTTTGGCATGCATTTTCGAGGTGTGCGCAGCGTGGTGTATCATTCCAGAAACGGCCCATCTCGAGGTTCGATCTTGGGATTATTGAGCTGATGATTAGTGGCATGTGGTGCTTCGTCCCAGATACGGCTAGAAACACGGGTAGATTACCTGTGCCTGTGGGGCATAACAAACTGCAGTCAGGACCGTACGAATCCCAGCAGAGGGATTGAAACGGCAACAAGAACGGGACGCAACCTTGGTCTTGTGTCGTCAGGACCGTACGAATCCCAGCAGAGGGATTGAAACCTTGGGATGCGCTGGTGAATCTCAATCAGTCGTTGCAGTCAGGACCGTACGAATCCCAGCAGAGGGATTGAAACGGCGCTGGGTTTGGCATTTACTATTCAT
>JBHIAO010000818.1:0-2254 GCA_046758565.1 Anaerolineae bacterium | reverse complement strand
AGCATCGGCCGTGCACCCAGAACGCGCGCTGTCTCCTGGGCCGCCTGGAGCTCGACCTCGGCTTCCTCCGTCCGGTCCAGTGCCGCCAGCGCCTCGCCACGTAGTTTCCACAGCCGAGGGATGGCCTGTTCCGGCGTCAGGTTCGCGGCAGATGCGATCAACTGGTCGGCGATCTGCAACGCCAGATCCGGATCACCGGCCGCGAGCGCCAGTTCCCCACGCGCACACCATACCATCCGCTCCCCGATTGTGCGGCAAGGCGCATCACTTCCGAGCGCGGTGTTGAGGAGCGTTTCCGCCAGCGTGAGCTCGTCTTGCAGGATACACGTGCAGGCGAGGTGGCCCGTCGCGGTTCGGATCCAATGCCATGAGCCAACCTCCTTTGCCAACGCCAGCGCTTGCTCCAGATGCTGCCGCGCTGCCGGCAGTGCCAGCAGGTCCAGATACAGAGCACCCAACGCGCAGTACGCCCCCGTCATCCACTGATGATGCGCGATGTCTTGCGCGACATCGAGACCCGCCCGGGCACAGTCCAGGGCGCTGGCATACTCGCCCAGCGGACCCAGGCAGTATCCCAACTCGAGCAGGGCATAGGCTTCTCCGGCGCGCCAGCCGATCTCGCGCGCAATCTCCAGCCCCATCTCGCCCTCGCGTGCACACTCGGCCCAGTTCGCTGCGCCCGAGACCATCGTCTCGGTTCGATAAGCCTGGCCGCGGACCATCATTGTTGCCAGGCTGGAGACCAGGGCCTGGCGGTCGTCCAACTCGCGAAAGAGCGCCACCGCTTGTTCGAAGTACGCCGTGGATTGCACCGCATTACCACCCATAATGCTCGCCAGTCCCAACAGGTCCAATGTCTCAGCGATGCCGGGCCGATCATTCAACTGCTGAAAAATGGCCAGTGCCTCTTCATGGTGTCGCAGCCCTTCGCCTGGTTGGTCGATATTCATGTGCCAATTTCCCAGGCGGTTCAGGCTGTGGCCAATCGTGGCCGCATCGCCCAGCGCCCGCGCTCGTTCCAGCGCTTGCTGGAAATACTCGCCGGCCTGCGCGTAGTCACGCGATGCCCACAACAGCCCGAGATCAAGCACCGCCTGCCACGCTGCCTGACGATCATCCATGGCCTCGGCCAAATCCAACGCGACTGTGTAATCGGCCTGTGCACCCTCGAACTCGCCCAGGGTCTGGTATGCCTGTCCGCGGGCGCGATACAGATGGGCCGGCGGCGTCACAGACAGCCGACCGGCCAGGTCAAAGGCGTGCGTGAAATGCTCCACCGCCTCGTGGGGTGCGTACAGCGCCTGCGCACGCTCTCCTGCCAGGAACAGGTATTCTAGCGCCTTCTCCGCCATGCCGGCCGCCTCAAAGTGCCACGCCAGTTGCACGGCGATCTGGCCGGTCTGACCTTCGTACAGTGCCTCCAGCACGCTCCCCACGTCTTCGTGGAGATACGCCCGCTCTACTTCGTCGAGGCTATTGTACAGGTACTTCTGGAACAGGTTGTGCCGGAATCGATACAAGGACAACCGCTGCGCGCCCAACCGCCGGAAGCCCAAGGCGCCCACCAAGCGGTGCCGCTTCTCCAATTCCCCGCTCAACCGCCGGACGAGCCCCCGCGCATCGGTTGCCTGCACTCTGGCCACTACCTCAGCAGTGAAATCCTCGCCCTCGACGCTGGCCACGGTCAACACCTCACGCAACGCCTCCTCCAAACGGCCAATGCGCTTCTCGATCACACCCTCGACGCGAGCCGGCAGGGCTCCCCAATCTAGGGTTGATCCCTCGATCCACCGGCCCGCCCTGTCCTGCACCAGGTCTCCCCGCTCCTGCATGTCCCGCAGCAACTCGCTCGTGAACAGCGCGTGTCCTCTCGTGTGCTGGAACAACGCCTGTCGAAACGCCTCGCCCAAGCGGTTGGGCTCAGTGTCCAGCAACGCATTCACGAACTGCCGGCCTACGGCTTCGTCAGCCTGCCCCAAGTGTATCCAGATATCCCCGTAGTAGCGCTTGAACTCGCTAGTCACGCTTTCCAGCGGATGTTGCTGCCGCTGTCCTGAGGTCTCTCCAACGCCCGCCGAAAGACCAGGGCGACCCAGGGCGACGTCGGCCGGCCGATAGGTCCCCACGATCAGGATGCGGGCTTCCCCGATCCGCCGGCCCAGGTGGAACAACAGCTCGATGGACGACGCGTCGGACCAGTGCAGGTCGTCCAGCACCAGCATCAACGGCTGCTGCGCCGCCAGCGCCTGCAGCA
>JBHIAO010000817.1:0-2264 GCA_046758565.1 Anaerolineae bacterium | reverse complement strand
TCCACAATTATCTGCCGCTCGTGGCGAGGAACAGGGTCGGTCAGACCGTGCCCACACTGTCCCCAACGGCCACCGCGTCCCAGACGCCAGAAAGAACCAGCACAGCCACTGTGACCGCGACACCTCCCTCAGGCACCAGCACTCATACGGCAACGCCCACGTTGACACCGACCGGAACCATCACATCAATGTCCACGGCGACACCCACCGGCACCACCACGCCAACCCCTACGTCTACGTCTGCCGAAGACCGGGGCCTGATCGTGTTCCATTCCGACCTGAACCGGAACAACGTGAACTATGATCTCTACATCCTGGACGTCGCCACGGAGAACATGACGCCGTTGACGCAACGGCCCGCCGACGTTGATCGCCATCCCGCGTGGTCGCCCGACGGCGAGCGCATCGCCTTCACCTCTGACAGCATCGGGGGGCAAGACGATATCTTCTTCATTCGCAGCGATGGGACGAATCGGGAGCGCGTGACCATCACCCTGGCCGACGAGTCGGATCCCACATGGGCGCCAGACAGCCAGCGCGTGGCTTTCATTTCCGATCAAGTCGGCGGCCAGAACGACCTCTTCATCCTGGACCTGACCACCAACCAGGCACAGCGACTCCTGAACATCCCGCTGAACGACGAGTACGAGCCTCACTGGTCACCGGTAGCCGACGAGATTGTGTTTCGAAGCAACTATCAGGGCAACCAGTTTGATCTCTACAGCGTGAACGTCCAGACAAAAGCCATTACGCGGTTGACCAACACACTCGACGAGGAACGGGAACCGCGTTGGTCACCCGACGGCAGCCAGGTCGCCTACGCCCGCTTCAACCGGGTCCAGGATCAGTACGACCTGTACGTGTTAGACATAGCAACAGGAGAGAGCCAGCAGCTTACCTTCTCCAACTTGTGGGATGAGCAGGAGCCGGCCTGGTCACCCGATGGTCGTTATCTGGTCTACCGAGCCGACGCAATTTCGAATCAATACGACCTGTATCGCCTCGATCTCGAGACATTGGAGGCACATCGCCTAACCAACACACTGACTGCGGACGAGTTCGCACCTGATTGGTATGCGTCCCCGCAGGCCTCCCTCCGGCGTCGGTGACACTCGAGGGGTAGTGTACTAGTCCACAATGATCTGGATCTCTGGTGCTGTCCCGACTTTGTCTGCGTCGTACAGATCGTGGACGGCGACGCGCAGTTGACCCTTGCCCCGCCGCACAGCCACTACGTCCAGGTCAAGCCGGCGCGGATCACGCCAGAAGGTCACGCCGCTGACCCCCACCGGCAGATGAGCGGTCTGCGCGTTTGCCCCACCCTTGAGCAGCGCCAGGCAGCCCGGCAGGTAAACCCGCGCCAGTGGGCAGATGGAGTCCTCCTCCAGCCGGATTCGCACCTGGGTCCGCTCGCCCAGCTTCAGCCGACGCGGCTCGACCTTCACGTCGAAGCGGAAATCGTCGCGCGGGGTCAGATGCTCGATGACGATCTCCTCGTCGACCCGCACGATCAGATTGTCCCGCAGCGCTGTCACCTCTTCGCCGATGCCCTGCTCGGTGAGCCGCACCTCGGCGCCATCGATCCGAGCGACGGGCTCATCGCCGGCCCGGATCGTGGCCAGCAGTTCCACAAGCGCCCGCGTGTCGGCTGTCGAGTATAGCCCCCCGTTGACCACCTTGGAGCCGACATAGTTGAAGGCCGGCCGGAACACCGGATCGCCGGCGTCGTACATCACCCGCGCCACATCGCACGTCGCCTCCAGGTGTCCGCCCCAGCAGCCCCACTCGGCCTTGCCCTCCCAGTGGACCGACATGCCGTCCCCCTTGACCGTCCGGCGCAGGAAATCCAGCGCCTCGTCGCGCCGGCCGTTCCCATAGAAGTAGAGAGCCACGGCGTCCTTGGGTGTCGCCAGGTGATCCATGAACCGCCGGTCGAGGGGCAGCAGTTGATTATCGCGATACTTGCGCTTCAGCAGCGCCTCGGTCGCCCGCCCCAACATGCTGTCGGCGTCGGGATAGGGCAGACCTCGATAGGCTGACAATCGATGCGCAACCCGCGCCGTGATGCCAGGTTTGGCCTTACCGCCACACCAGATGGAGAACAGGCCGTCGGCATGTTGAAACCCCTGGAGGCGGTTGAGGCCGGCCAGGATTCGACCGCGTACCTCGTCCAGATCGCCATGCACGTCTCCAGCGCTGATGGCTCGATGGCTGATGGCTAACCCATACAGGGCGCTCGATGTTTGCTCCGCTCAGCCGAAGGG
>JBHIAO010000816.1:0-2267 GCA_046758565.1 Anaerolineae bacterium | reverse complement strand
GTATTGAGGTTAGTCGAAGTGAAGGAAAGAACGTTGCTGCGATTGTTGGTTCTACTGGCATTGAGTCTGGCTTTGGCAGCCTGCCAACCTATGCCAACGCCGGCCACACCGACCCCCCTGCCCACCGTGGCAGCGACTCCCACGGTGCCAGAGGCCGAGCCTCCGCTGCGTATCGAGATCACGTCCGAGCCGGCTGAAGGCTCCATCGTCTTCCACGTCACACTAACCAACCTGGCCTCGTGGGAGATGACCGACGTGGTGGGAACCGCCACCGTCCCAGAGGGCATAACCGTGCTCGAGGCCTACTCTGCAATCCCCGGCGTGACGTCCAGCTTCAACGCGGACGCCCCTACCGACTTCACCTTCACGCTGCCGCGCCTTGGGGCCGGGAAGGCGGTCGAGCTGTTCACCTACCGGCTGGAGGCCGGCCCCGGCACCTTCATCTCCACCCAGGCCTCGGCCTCGTGGCAAGGGGAGGTCCCAGGCCAGGTTACCTCGGCTCCGGTGGAGATCTCGATCGCCGTGCCGATCCAACCGGCCGTCCCACGCATCACCACCCTGGCTCTGTGCCTGGAGGTGAGCGAGGAGGGTCGGTGTCTCTCGCCCGAGATCGAGTTTCAGCCCGACGTCACGGTCTACTACGTCTTCACCTACGAGAACCTGTCTCCCTCCGACGAGATCGTCGAGCGCTGGTTTCTCGATGACAAGGAGTGGACCGAAGCTACCCTCAACACGGACTTCATCCTCAAGGTCGGAGGGGACAGCGGGCGCTCCGCCAGCGCCGGCATAGACCTGAGCGAAGGCTGGATCGCCGACGTGCAGAGCGCTGGCTGGACGGGTCCGGGCCGGCTGGAGATCTGGCTGAACGGCGAGCCGGCGCTGACGGCGGAGTTCACCATCCACGCGGCCGAAGCGCTGTCGCAGCCCACGCTTCTGACCTACAACACCGTCGAGCGGTTGCTGGCCGGCGACCTGCTGCACACCGTGACGATCACCGACGTCCGGTCTGACCTGGCCGGCTACCCATCCGACTGGCCCGTCGTCGGTGTGGGCACTACCAACTGGATCGGCCGCAACGGCGAGATGATGCCCGATGGCACCGCCGGCGACCTGCGCTTCTGGTGGGCCGATCCGAACAGCGCCTCGCAAGCTGACATTGGGGACCTGGCACGAGGCCAACCGACAGCGGTCGGCTTCCCCTTCCTCGGACTGGCCATCGGCGATCCCTCGACCACAATCACGTGGACCCTGCACGAGGTGTCCGACGTCCATGCCTGGATGGAGGAGAGGTTGGCGGCCAGCGTGATCGATCTGGCGGGGGTGCAACTGCGCGGCCAGTTCGGCCCGGTGAAGACTACGGTGGCCTACAACATCCCGCTGACCGGGTTGGACCTAAGCGGCGGCTATGTGGGCACGGATTACTTCCGGTTCGGCGAGTACATCACCGCCACGTGGACCATCAACGGCGTCTACGCCGCCGACCCAGCGCTGCAACGCGTCATCTCCACCGCCGGCCACCCGTTGCACCTGCACGGTTACCAGCCTGACACAATGCTCGGTGGTCATGTGGGGAGCGCGAAGGCCATCAGCGTCACCGCCACCATCTGGCCGCTGGACCAGATGGTGATCCGCAGGGGCAAGGTGGGCGTCGGGGCCCTCTACGCCGATGCCTTCCGGCGCGCCGTAATGGCCCACTTCGCCGATCCCATCTTCTTGGGACTCCGACTCGCCAACTGGCACCCACACCTGGAATATTCCCACTGCGTACCAGCATAACCGACGAATATCTGCCCATCGACCGCCGGCTGAGCGAAGTGTCCCTGGAGACGGGCCTGGAGGCGTACCAATTGATCGTGCCGGCTGCGTGCAGACTCACCTTGACAGAAGGACTGAAGCTAGATATAATATAGATAGTTTAGAGTCGCCTAAATCGTATTTTACGAGACACAAAACTGGAGGTAGTGATCCCATGAAAAGAGATTGGTCACGACGGGATTTCTTGAAAGCCGGCGCTGCTGGTGCGGTGAGCACCGCCGGCGGTGCCGTGTTGCTCGGCATGGCGTCGCCCCGGCCGGGAATGAGGTCCCCTCCGACTGCCGGCGAGCATGCGGAGCACGACGCCGCCATGGGCGCCGTCGGCGAGGTCGATCACTCAGCCAACGACTTCGACCCGACGGCGTTGCTGACCGACTTCGACTACGGCCAGGTGAGTCAACTTGACAACGGCCAGACCCTGCGCGAGTACACCTTTGTCGCTGTTGACAAGG
>JBHIAO010000815.1:0-2274 GCA_046758565.1 Anaerolineae bacterium | reverse complement strand
TCGGAGGACAGCACCCAAACCCTCGCTCCGGGTCAACCGCGATTACGTCAGCTAGAGCTTGCTGCGCCAACGTCCGCAAATGACCCGATTCGGACGAATCCGGCCCCGTGCTGCGAGCACTGCTGTGCGGCGCAAAAAAGGACGAGGCGTTGCTCGACAAGCCGGCGAGACACCAAGACCAGCAAAGCCGGCTGGCTCAGATGTTATGGACTGAAATAACGAAAGATCTCAAGATCATGCGGTTCATTCATTCCCCGCTCATTCTTGAGCCGGTGCCGAGAGCAATAATGCAGTACATCTTTCGCATCGTTTAGGTGCCTCAATTCTGAGAGCAGGTCGAGCTGGAGGCTTCGCGAGTTCGGCCTATTGCGCACAATGTGAGCAATAGAGTTCCTTATGCCCTCTCGAAGATAATCGCCCAAGCTGACAGGCGTGGCGTGAGTCGGCGAAAAAAGAGGTTTCTGGAGAATACGTTCAATGCTGTCCGAGATGCACGACCGCTCCCGAGGAGGGCGCTTCCACAGGCGATTGATATAGTCCACGGCCGCCCGATCATCCGTCGATGGATACACGAGGGAATGCCAATAAAATAAAAGACCAAGATAAACATTGTTTGACGAGCGAGCCTCCCTATAAAGGCGTGCCAACGTGGCATCTTCTACATTGCGGAGCGGCGGGACGTAGTAGAACTCGTCCATATGCTCTTCAACTGGTATGCGTCTAGATGTGCATTCCATGAGTGTACAGATAGGGTATTCGCCTGACAGTAGCCGCTCCCGGGTTCGGGGATTTTAGGCAGCTTTTTTCATTTTTTCCTCCTTTGTTGGGGTTGGCTTCGGCAGGCCGTCGCGGAAGGCCTTGGCGGGGGTTCGTCCCTTCATGTTGCGGCCCTGGTGGGGACGCCTGGTGTTGTAGCGGACGAGGTAGGCGTCGAGGTCGGTCTGCATCTCGTCCACGGTCTCGTAGAACTTCTTGCGCCCCATGACGCGGAAGTGCTCGTCGAGCAGGGTGCGGTGCAGGCGCTCGATGAAGCCGTTGGACTGGGGCCGCTTGACCCGTGTGGTGCGGTGCTCGATGCCTTCGAGCTGGAGGAACAGCTCGTAAGGGTGCCGGTCCGGCCGGCCGCAGAACTCGCGGCCGTTGTCGGAGAGCACGGTGGCGATGTGTGCGCCGTGGCTCTCGAAGGTGGGCAGGACGTCGTTGTTCAAGAGGTGCACCGCGGTCACCGGCAGCTTGGAGGTGTAGAGCCGCCCCCAGGCGTAGCGCGAATGGCAGTCGATGGCGCTCTGCAGGTAGACCTTGCCGACGCCCTTGAGGTAGCCGACGAAGAAGGTGTCGACGGCCACCAGATCACCGGTGTGCCGGGTGGTGATGTGGCGCTCGCGGAACTCGGGGCTGAAGCGCTCGAGGAGCCGGATCTGCTCGTCCGTGAGCTCCATCCTGCGCCCTGCCACGTGCTTCTCCAGGCGCAGCAGCCGCTCGTGCTTGGTGAGCAGGTTATGGCGGCTCCACACGCCGCGCACCCCGCCCGAGGAGACCTGGACGCCCTTGAGCACCAGCTCCTGGGCGACGCGCAGCGCGCCGTGGGTGGGATGGTCGAGCGAATGCGCCAGGATCGCCTCCTCGACCTCCTTGGCGACCCGGTTGGGGTGCGGCCCCTTGGCGCCGGGCAGGCGGTCCAGCAGGCCATCGGCCCCGGAGGTCTGGTAGTTGCGCCGGATCTCGTAAAACTGCTGGCGCGAGTAGCCCATGATCCGGCACGCCTTGGAGACGTTCTCGAGCTCGCTCGCCAACTGTAGGAGGCTCAGCTTCCTCCGTGCTACCTTGTCCTTGGTGGTCATGTCGTTCTCCTGAAAGGTCGGTTGTTTGCCAACAAACACCTTTATCCTTCCAGGAGCGGCCTGGCCACCGCCGGCCCGCCAGCCTCTTGAGGGGCGCGGGCCGGCGGCCCAGACTGTCAGGTCAATACCGTCTCAGGACACAAGTTGGACGCCTACTACCCGGTCGCAGTGGCCATTCTCGATGCGGGGTTGACTTGCTCTGCGTCTTTGCCGTGCCCCGCCGAAATGAGCGGGTCCATACACATCAACGGTACCGGCTCGTCAATCGTCGATACGATATTTGTCGCCCGCTCAACTGGCGTAGTACCGCGAAGGTGGGTCGTTGGGACGCCCCAAGACCTAGCGGAGGTGGTAAAGGAAGACCTCGGACAACTTCGTTCCGCTGGGGTTAGCCCGCATTTCTCACATTAGAGGGTGCATCGGGGCCGGGAAT
>JBHIAO010000814.1:0-2274 GCA_046758565.1 Anaerolineae bacterium | reverse complement strand
TGGCCCACATCAGGCGCATATCGCAGATTGAACTTCCGTCCCACTATGGCATCTTATCTACCGTAAAAGACCTAGCAAAGTGGGACGCTACACTCTACACCGAGAAACTGCTCCAGAAGGCCAGGCTCGACCAGATGTGGACGCCAGTGAAGCTCAACAACGGCACGACGTTCCCCTACGGTTTCGGCTGGTTACTGAAAGATCATCGCGGCTACAAGCGCATCTCGCATAGTGGCATAACGGGCACCAACATCACTCGTTTTCCAGAAGAGAAGCTGACGGTGATCGTGCTGACCAATTTAGGCCACGGAGAGCCCATTGCTTGGCATCTAGCTCTGGGCATCGCTGGCCTGTACAATCCCGCGCTGCTCCCGCCGGACATGCTGCAGGAGCAGCCGGACCCCGACCCAGAGATGACGCAGAGGCTGCGCAATTTTTTGGCGGCTGTTGCCCACCGAAAAGACTCGGACATCATGACGGCAGGTCTCCGCGCTTACATCCCCTCCGCAGCCAGGGGGAACGGAGCACACTTCAAAGACATCAAGTCCCTCGCATTCCTTGCGTGTGACGACGTGGCAGAGCGTGGCATCGAGCGGTATGGCGCGCCGGTAAGCCGCATCTGCCATTACAAAGCGGTTACCAGACAGGAGACGCCCTACGTGATGTTCTGGCTGACAGCGGAGGGCCAGGTCGCGGATTTCCAGCCTTTGACGGATTAGGCCGCCTGCTCCTCCCGGTCGAACCGCCGGAAAATAAATATGTACACTCCGATCAACTAGAAAGAAAACCTTGAAAGCGGCGGCCACAAGCCGGAGCGGCTACCGGGGCGAGGAGTGCCCGCGGTGGGAGGACTATTCCAAGTGCATCCACTGCGGGCTCTGCCTGAACCATTGTCCCACCTACCGGCTGCTGGGCGTGGAGATGGACTCGCCCCGAGGGCGCATCCACCAGATGATTCTGGTGGATGAGGGCCGGCTGAAGCTGGCCGACGCCTTTGTGCGCCACATTGACCTCTGCCTCGATTGCCGCGCCTGCGAAACCGCCTGCCCCTCTGGGGTTGAGTACGGCAAACTGGTGGAAGCGGCGCGGGCGCAAATCCAGCACAACTATCGCCGGCCCCTCCCCTCTCGCTTCCTGCGGTGGCTCGGCTTTCGGCAGCTCCTGCCCTATCCGCGACGCTTGGCGCTGCTCGGTCGTTTTCTTCGCTTCTATCAGCGCTCAGGCTTGCCAAAAGTGGCACAGGCCTCTGGCCTGTGGTGCCTGTTCGGCAAGCTGAGTGCCGCCGAAAAGCTCCTGCCGCCCTTGGATGACCGTTTCTTTTTCTCCGAACTCGGGCGTGTCTATCCGGCGGAAGGCCGGCGCCGGGCCCGGGTGGCCTTCTTTGCCGGCTGCATCGCCCAGGTGGCTTTTGCGGAGATAAACCGGGCCACAGTGCGCGTCCTGCAAAAGAACGGGTGCGAGGTGGTGGTGCCCGCCGAGCAACTCTGCTGCGGGGCGCTGCACGTCCATGCCGGCGTGCGCGAGGTGGCCCGGCGGCTGGCCGCCGCCAACCTCAACGCTTTCCTCGGAGCCATCGTCCCAGTCCCGCAAGATTCAGGACCGCGGCCCGGGGCGGCGCAGTCAAAAGCACCGCCTCCAGGCGGCGACTTCGACGCCATCGTCACCAACGCTGCCGGCTGCGGCTCCACCCTCAAGGAGTACGAGCAGCTTTTCTCCGACGACGACGGCTTACGCGAGCGTGCCGAGCAGTTCCGCGCCAAGATGCGCGACATCAACGAATTCCTGATTGAACTCGGCGTGCGCCCCCCAGAAAAATCGGTGCCCCTGCGCGTCACCTACCAAGATTCTTGCCACTTGCTGCACGGGCAAAAGATTCGCAGCGCCCCGCGGGAACTGCTCCGCGCCATTCCCGGGGTCGAACTGGTGGAGATGAAACTGGCCGACCACTGCTGTGGCAGCGCCGGCATCTACAACCTGTCGCAGCCCGAGGTGGCCCAGCAACTGCTGGCAGAAAAGATGGAAGACGCGCGGGCGACCGGCGCCCAGGCCATCGTTACCGCCAACCCCGGCTGCATCCTCCAACTGCGCGCCGGCAGCGAGCAGTTCTCCACCGGCCAGCACGTCCTCCACATCGTCGAGTTGTTGGACCGGAGCTACGCGGAGAATGGGTAGCAAATAGAATGGAGCGAGCGATGGGATTTGAACCCACGACACCTGCCTTGGCAAGGCAGTGCTCTACCAGGCTGAGCTACGCTCGCTCCCGTCTAACTCTTC
>JBHIAO010000813.1:0-2276 GCA_046758565.1 Anaerolineae bacterium | reverse complement strand
CTCCCCGGAGCCGACAAGGGGATCACCCGCTCCGGCGGCATCAAGGTCTGGTTCTTCGCACGGGCCCTGGGGGTCAGCGTCCCTGACCTCCTCGCCCGTGCGAAGGCCATCGGTATCCCCGCCAAAGCCCCCATGTCGGTGATCCCGCACGAGGACATCGAGCGGCTGGGCGGCGCCATGGTGGACAGCGGGGCGGCCCGGAAGGCTTCTTCCGAGGCCATGGACCCGCGCCTCCCGGAGCACTACCGGGACCCTTCGACCGATGGCGCCCTGGAGGCCAACACACCGGCCGCCCGCCTGGCCTTGCAGGGCGAAAATCCGATGCACGTCAACAAGGACCACCCGCGGCTCCGGGGCAAGGCGCTCCGCTGGCTGTCCGAGGAGGTCTGCGATCGCCGGGGCCTCCGCAACTGGCAGCCCATCAGCGTCGACGAAAAGACCGCCAGGGAGATTGCTCCGAACGCCGGCGGTTTCACCTCTCAGGGAGGCCAGATCCGGTTTGGCCGCATGATCCTCGCGGAGAAGTCCGAGGAAGCCCACGAGGCCCACAAGGCGCGGCTCAGAGCCCGTGCCGAAGCCGTCAACCCGGATCTGGTCGCTAAGCACTCCGCTGAGGGCGACCAAAACCCCTTCCGCGGACCCACACAGTCCGAGGTTGAGTACTTCGATCAGTTCGGCCAGTCGCTGGGAGGCGTCAGGGCCGGGCCTTCGATCGATCGCTCCCGTGCGGTTCCAAAGAGCCGCATGGGCATTCCGCGCCGGGAGGAGCGGAAGAGAGTCTGGACAGGCTGGAAACCCGCCGACTGAGCCTGGTGAGCTCCGCGACCCACCAAGGAGCCCATCATGGCCAACACCGACAAGCCCTTTGGGGCCGTGCCCTACGGTCCTATCCTACATGTCGGTGAGTACAACAAGGACACGACCGCCGGCGCGATCTATCCTGGCGACTTCGTCAAGCTCGAAGCTGACGGGAACATCGACCAGGCCGCTGCTGGTGATCGGATCCTTGGCGTGTCCCTGGACTACATGGCTTCTGCGGATTCCGGCTACATCAACGTAGCCGACCATCCAAAGCAGGAGTTCGTGATCCAGGACAACGCCGCAACCACCCTTGCCCTCACCGACATTGGCCAGTTGATGGACATACTGGCCACTGACGGCGACACCGACACGTTGCGGTCCCAGATGGAGATGGATTCAACGACTCCTGGCACCGCCGCGGCCCAACTGCGTATTGTGGGCATCGATCGCCGTCCCGACAACTCTGCGGGAAACAACGCCGACTGGATCGTGGAGATCTACGAACACGAGCGGACGATCGTCGATCCCACAACGCCTGGCGTGTAAGGAGATTAGGATATGGCTACCACACTCACGACCATTCCCGATCTCTTCTCCACCAGCGCCCTGGCGTGGATCGACTTTGTCCTCACCGACACCTTCGATCAGCATCCCCAGATCATGGAGAAGCTGTTCAAGGTCGTCGACAGCGACAAGCCGCACGAACAGACTACCGGCGTCGCGTCCTTCGGGCAGCTCTCGCAGCTCTCTGAGCTGCAGCAGCTTCCCCTGCGGGACCGCGTGCAGGGCTTCGACAAGACCTTCACGCACGGCCGGTATTCCATGGGCCATGAGATCGGCCGAATGACCTACGCGAACGACCGCAAGGGCGTGCTCCGGGATGTCCCGGTGCAGCTCGGTCGCTCGCTCGTCGAGACCGTGGAGACCCAAGGGTCCTCGGTCTTCAACAACGGGTTCGGCTCCGAAACCACCCCGGACGGGCTGAGCATCTTCAACACAGCCCACACCACTCCGGCGGCTGGAACGGTGGCGAACCGCCCGAGCACCGACGTCGACCTCTCGGTCACCTCGCTAGAGGATGCGATGGTCCAGTTCATGGACTTCATCGACCAGGCCGGGAAGAAGATCATGCGTCGGCCGCAGTTCCTGGTGCATCCCTTCGAGCTGAGCTTCACCACGGCGCGGATCCTGGAGTCCAACATGGACCCCGAGTCCGCCAACCGGGCCGTCAACCCGGTGAGTGGAGCCCGGCTGGGCCTCGCGGGCGTGTCGTGGGAGTTCCTCACCGACACCGACGCCTGGTTCCTGGTGGGAGCGCCGGCGGACAACGGCCTTGTGTGGTATTGGCGCCAGCGGCCTCTGGTGGAGCACGATGTGGACTTCTTCAAGAAGTCGCTTCTGACCTCCATCGAGGCGTGGTTCAGCTTCGGAGCCCGCGACTGGCGGGGTCTCTGGGGCACCTCTGGCGCGTAAGC
>JBHIAO010000812.1:0-2294 GCA_046758565.1 Anaerolineae bacterium | reverse complement strand
CTAATCGTTGATCTGGGCTCTGGAACTCTTCCGGGAATGGCAGGTCTTCGGGATCGATGAACATTGGGGAACTCCATTTTCCAACCTCCATCATCCATTATCCATTCCCGTGGCTTCGGGGAGCCACACGGTGAAGGTCGTACCTTCGCCAACCTCGCTTTCGACGTCGATATACCCGCCGTGCGCATCGGCGATCCAGCACGCGATGGACAGGCCAAGGCCGGTGCCGCCGTGCTTCCGAGCACGGGCTTTGTCGACGCGATAGAAACGTTCGAAGATATGTGGTAGGTCTTCGGCGGGAATGCCTACCCCTGTGTCAGCGACGTCGATCCGCACCCATCCATCCTCTCGCGCCAGTCCAAGGGACACGCGTCCTCCCACCGGCGTGTACTTGATGGCGTTGTCGACAAGGTTGAGCAAGAGCTGCTTGAGCCGATCGGGATCGCCGGCCACCAGACCTCGGTCCTCAGTCATGAGTTGAAGGTCGATGCCATTAGCCAGTGCCTGGCCCTGTCGGTACACTTCCAGGAGGAGGTAGTCGATTTCGACTAACTCATGGCGGAGTTGAACCCCGGCATCGGCCTGGGCGAGGAGTAGCAGATCGTTGATCAGCCGTGCCATCCGGTCGGCCTCCCGCTCCATCGCGACCAGGGATTCCCCCAGTGCTTGTTGATGTCGATCGTTCCCGCTATCGGTTGCCGGCTCGGGCTGCACTGCACCCACATTGACGCGTCGGAGAATGTCCAGGTTACCGCGAATGACCGTGAGCGGTGTGCGCAGTTCGTGTGAGATGTCGGCAATGAAGCGTTGCTGAGTTCGAAACAGACGGTCAATGCGCTCCAGCATCTCGTTGAAGGTGGTCGCCAGCCGGCCCACCTCGTCCTGCGGTCCAATCTGTCGGATGCGCCGGCTCAGGTCCTCTGTGCGGGTGATCTCAAGGGCTGTTTGCGTAATGCGGTCGATGGGACCCAGCGCCCGATCGGCCAGGAAGAAGCCGAGGCCAGTCGATAGGATGATCGATATGACGCCGCCCACCCCTAAGATTGTCAGGAGCTGTTGCAGCGTCCGATCGATGTTGTTCAGCGATGTCCCTACTTGTAGCACACCGATCACGGTTTCCCCGCCCAATATCAGCGGCTTGCTGAGAATCCGGAGATGGGCATCCCTAGTGTGGACATCACGCCAGACCGTGTTGCCCTGATGCGCCTCTGCAATCGCGTCAGGGAGGTCAGGCAGGGTCTTCCCGCTCAGATTGCTGGAAGTCCGCCTGACCACACCTTCTGGGTTGACTGCCTGCACGTATATGGGCGGCGAAGCGAACACGTCGAACTCGAGGAACCCAACGACCAGACCGATCTGTGGCATGAGCGCCGGCCGCGCCGAGGCAGCCACCGTCTCGGCCGCCTGTTCCATTGTACGATTCACGTCGGCATTCAGTGTCAAATAGAGGAAGTAGTACAGCGCCGTGCCGAGGGTGACCAGAACCAAGGCCATCACCGCGCCGTAGAGGATCCCAAGTCGAATTCGAATGGACATTCGGAATCTTTGCCCTTCGGTACGCTTCGCTACTCAGGACACCGCCTAATTCTCTCTGAGCGTATACCCGACACCGCGTACGGTCTGGATTAGCCGCGGTTCACCTTCGGCTTCCAGCTTTGACCGCAGGTAGCGTATGTAAACTTCAATGATATTAGATTCACCCAGAAAGTCGTATCCCCATACCTGCGCGTAGATAGTGTCCCGTGTGAGCACCTGACGAGGATGGCGCATGAAAAGCTCCAGCAGGTCGTGCTCTTTGGCCGTGAGATCAATAGGTCGGTCGTTGCGATACACCTCGCGAGTGACCGGGTCGAGCCGCAGGCCGGCAAAACGGAGCTCCTCGGTCGTGGACGGGCGATGCCGGCGCAGGAGAGCGCGGATGCGCGCCACCAGCTCGTCGAAGGCGAACGGTTTGACCAAGTAGTCGTCGGCACCAGCTTCAAGGCCGGCGACGCGATCTGGAACGGCGTCTTTAGCAGTTAACATAATAACTGGCACGTCGCTCTGACGCCGGAGTTGTCGGCAAACCTCCAACCCGTTCATACCTGGCAGCATGATGTCCAGAATGACCAGGTCAGGCGAATTGGTTAATGCCTTGTCCAACCCACCATACCCCTCGTAGGCGACCTCGACGGCGTAATCTTCAAGTAGCAGGCCACGGCGGATGAAGTCGGCGATGGGCACGTCATCTTCGACGATTAGTATTCGCTCGGCCATACTTTCATTTCCCTATCGGCTGTCGACACAGTGATGAT
>JBHIAO010000811.1:0-2307 GCA_046758565.1 Anaerolineae bacterium | reverse complement strand
CCCTCTCTGTCAATATGAGTGAGACACCCAACCTCCCGGAGTTTAGTGTATGAAGGTGACAGGAAGAGGGCGACGGAGGAGGACGAGATGAGTGCGCAGACGGGAGTCGTCCAGGTCCAACCGGAGGTGGAGGTGGTGGCCAAGGCAGAGCGGCGGCGGTTCACCGCGGAGTACAAACGGAGGATCCTCCGTGAAGCGGCCGCATGCACCAAGCCTGGCGAGATTGGGGGGCTCCTCAGGCGCGAGGGGCTGTACACCTCGCATCTGAGCGCTTGGCGGCAGGTCCTGGAGCGCGGCGAGTTCGCCGGGTTGTCGCCGAGGCAGCGCGGCCCGCAGGCGAAGCGTGCGGACGCGAGGGACAAGCGGATCGCCGAACTCGAGCGCGAGAACCGACAATTCAAGGCGCGCATCGAGCGCGCCGAGGCGTTGCTCGAGCTCCAAAAAAAAGTCTCCGAGCTGCTGGGGATCGAGTTGCCGCGGAACGAGGACCGCTGATGCAAACCGTCGCTGACATCGGTCCGCGGTTGGGAATCGCGCCGACGTGCGAAGCCCTCGGGGTCGCCAGGGCGACCTACTACCGGAGCCGCCGTCTCAAGGCGGAACCGGCGGTGCGTACGTCTCCGCGCGCCCTCTCTCCCGGAGAGCGACAGGCGGTGCTTGACGTCCTGCATGAGCCGCGCTTCCTCGACCTGGCGCCGCCGGAGATCTACGCGACGTTGCTCGACGAGGGGCGGTATCTGTGCTCGCTGCCGACGATGTACCGCATCCTGAGCCAGAACCAGGAGGTCCGCGAGCGGCGCAACCAGCTCCGGCATCCGCACTACGCGGCCCCTGAGCTGTTGGCAACCCGCCCCAATGAAGTCTGGAGTTGGGACATCACCAAGCTGCGGGGCCCGGTGAAGTGGACCTACTACTACCTCTACGTGATCCTGGACATCTTCAGCCGCTACGCCCCTGGCTGGATGGTGGCCCCGTACGAGTCCGGGAGGCTGGCCGAGCGGCTGATTGCCGAGAGCTGCCGGCGTCAGGGCATCGAACCTGGTCGGCTCACCGTCCATGCGGACCGTGGTGGTTCGATGCGGTCCAAGCCGGTGGCCCTGCTGCTGGCCGACTTGGGGATCACCAAGAGCCATGGCCGGCCGCACGTCTCGAACGACAACCCGTACTCCGAGGCCCAGTTCAAGACGCTCAAGTACCGGCTGGAGTTCCCGGACCGCTTCGGGTCGATCGAACATGCCCGAGCACATTGCGGCGACTTCTTCTCCTGGTACAACACCGAGCATCATCACTCGGGGCTTGGGTTCCTGACTCCCTACGCAGTGCACTGCGGTCTGGCACCGGCGCGCATCGCCGGCCGCGCTGTGGTGCTCGCGAAGGCGTACGAGGCGCACCCGGAGCGGTTTCCGCACGGGATGCCAACGCCACAACTACCGCCGAAGGAGGTGTGGATCAACAAGCCGAACAAGACTCAGCCGACCGACGAGGAGGGACTGTAAATTCTCTCAAAGGGTGTCTCATTTCTATTGACACCTTCCGCCCTCTCTGTCAACCACACTGTCTGCTTGCAGTAGCCATTTCACTTCCTCAATAGGGTCGTTGGGTTGCCAGGGAGGAAACGCCGAAAGAGTCTCCAAAGTCGCTTTCTTTTCTTTTTCCGTCTGGCAATATCTTGGCGCTCGGAGCGCTATCCTTTGATATGGCAGCTTTTGCGGTAGGGCCGAACGGACATGCTCGCCTAGATAGGAAACAGTATTAATTTCTTCTCCCAAATCGACTTCAAGCGCCTCCTTCCACAAAGCCACTCGACGGATGAGGACAGAAGCCTGGTGGGGATATAGAAGGAGCTCAACTTCTCTGTTTCGAAAAATGGGGTCTAGCCGCCAGAAAGCAACTGAACTGGGTATGCCGACAAGCACGGGAAGAAGGGTAAGCTTGTCAGGCAGGTTGGCATTCCCGTCTTCCACGGTCTCTTGGGTCTCCTTTGCAAAAATGGACTGACGAAACTCTTTCAAACTCTGCACCCAGATTCGCACGTGCCGCAGGTCTTCTTCAGTGATATTCAGACGAGAAAGAAGAGCAAAAGCAAATATGTCCTTCCGGGCGGCGCCCGGGAAAACGAAAACTTCGGCTGTCCTATCAGGCACGTCTGAGACACATAAGTTCGCCAGAGCTGTCCAAAGTGCGGGCTCAGTAACCTGTAACCGTTCTACCACTGTTTCCAGATGCGCGTAGGCCTCTTCGAGGTCTCCCGCTAACGCCGGGTAAACAGGCGAGGCGGCTTCTAAGAACCGCCGAAATCCGTCCCGC
>JBHIAO010000810.1:0-2309 GCA_046758565.1 Anaerolineae bacterium | reverse complement strand
CTCGCTCCATTGGGTAATGTCAGACCCGTGCGCCGACTCAGAGCGTCATAGGTGAAGGTGCTCGCCCCTTGGGGACTCGTGAGGGAGGTGAGGCGATTCAACGCATCGTAGAGGTAGCTGGTCACCCCACTTTGCGGATCTGTCATCGACAAGCGATTCCCGTTCAGGTCGTAGCTGTAGCTCACGGTCGTAGCCGGCTGCGAGACTGTGGCGCCTGTGGCGACCTGGGTCAGGCGCCCGAGGGCATCGTGGGTGAAAGTGAGGCTGCTGTCGGCGTCTGCCGCTGAGGCCAGGTTGCCCAGGCTGTCATAGCTAAACGTCACCGTATCCATGATCGTCCCCACTGCATCCTTCAGGACCTTCTGGACCAACTGATTGGCCGCATCATACGTGAATTCGATCCGCTGGCCCTTGGCGTCCACAATCAACAGCAAGTTCTGGGCCAGGTCGTAGCTGAAGGTCTTAGCCTGGCCGAGGGGGTTGGTGGTCTGCACAAGCTGATCGACTTCGTTGTAAGCGAAGGTGGTGGTCTGGTTCTTGGCGTCGTTGACGCTCACCAGGTTCCCTTTGGGGTCATACCCATACCGCGTAATGCCGCCAGCGCCATCGGTGACCTGGGTGAGGCGGTTCAGGGGGTCATAGGCGAAGGTGGTGACGCGGCCGAGGGCATCGGTGCTGCTCAGGACGTTCCCGGCCGCTTTCTGACGACCTTCTCCTAGGCTGCAGGAAAGCCGAAGTACCTCTTGATGCGGTGTCGCCTCATATAAGCGAGAGTCACGTAGGAGATAATCGTTCCAATCGGGAAGGCCAGAAGCAATAGGTATAGGAACAGCTTGAACAGAACGTAGCCCCATTTCTTCAGGAGGACCACGCCGAGGCCGGTGAGGAAATAGGCAGAGAGCTCAACTACCGTGAAATAGAAAAGGGCTCTTTCGTAGACCGAAGGCGAGCTTGGGCTGAAAAAGGGTGCTGGTGTGGTAACAAAAAGAAAGAAGAGTGCGCCCGCAACTGCAAGACCCATCAGTACTATGCCAAAGACCTTTATGGGCTTGATCGCGTCATCCATTAGCGCTTCCTTTGGGGCTCACCGAGGGCACGTTGGATTACAACTCGCCTGAACAGTTCGGGCTCAAGGGGTTTCGTCTCCGTTGTTATCGTCGTACCAGAAAGCCCGATTCCCCTTCCGCCACCGGCAACTGCAACCCCCTTCTTGCCTGTCGCGGTTGTGATTTCGGTTCGCCCGAACGGTCCTATGACCAGCGTTTCCTCCCGAGATTCACCAAAGAAGTCTTGAAAGCCTCCCTTCACCACACCCCCCACGGGACCTAGACCAATATTAAACCCAGTAACATTTACGCTAGGATCGCTCGGGCACGCGACGCCAACACTCTGAAACGTTCTGAACGTCCACGTCTCTGTATCGAACGCGATACCGAGCGTAACCTGCTTCCCAATTCCTCGACCGGGTTTATCGAGGCTTTCCCCCACGAAGGCTGAACTCCCCAGGCCGAGGAAGTAAATGTCAAGTCCATCGGGATCGACGAAAATAACTGGATTGTTTCGAGCGTAGGTATAGAAGTTGATTCCTCCCAGGAAGGCGACCGGGTCCTCCTGCAGGAACCGTCCGAGCTGGGGGTGGTAGTAGCGGGCGCGATAGAAGAAGAGACCGGTTTCGGAGTCCAGCTCGCGGGCGGTGTAGGTGTAAGGGTTGGGCAGCGTTCCAGTGGTACTCAGGAGATTGCCGAAGGAATCGTACGTGTACGACCGGACAGACGTACCTGCTGCATCCGTAAGGTCCCAGACACTTCCTAATCCATCCGCATGGTAGAAGAAGCTCTGGGTGCCCCGGAGCATGATGAGCGGCTCGTCGATGCCGCGGCCATGGGTGTAGCGGGCCTGGAGGACGTTGGCCCCGTCGAATTCGAGGAGGATGTCCTCGTTGTCGTAGATGTAGCGGGTGATTGTGGTGGCACCGGCCTGCGTGACCTCCTTCGCAATGCGCCGACCAAGCGCATCATAGCGGTAGAGAGCAGTGAGGACCGGCGAGAGGCCACCAGCGACCGTAAACTTCTCCACCTGGATCAATTGATTTTCCACATTATACGTGTGCACGGTCCGGTCGCCAGTGGCCTTGGTGATCTGCTCCACGAGGTTGCCATTCGCGTCGTAGCTCAAGGTGAAGGTGGAGTCTTCAAGCAATCGATTGGCGGCATCGTGGATTTGACCCGTGGCCAGGTGGGAGCTGGCCCGGTTGCCCACGGGATCATAGGTGAAGCTCTCGGTGAGCTGCTGCAGCGGGTCCACGGGAT
>JBHIAO010000809.1:0-2312 GCA_046758565.1 Anaerolineae bacterium | reverse complement strand
CGTGGGCACGCCAATGGGTGTGTCCGTCCGCGTGGGCGCGCTGCCAGGCATCGGCGTGGGCGTGCTGCCAGGCGACGGCGTGGGCGTGCTGCCAGGCGACGGCGTCGGTGTGGGCGTGCTGCCAGGCGACGGCGTCGGTGTAGCTGTCGTTGTTGATGTCGGCGGTGACAAGCCCGTCGCCGTGGGCGACGCCGTACCAGTCACCGTGGGTAATGGCGTGTTGCTCGCCGTCGGTGAAGCCGTGCCCGTGCGCGTAGCCGTCGGGGACGCCGTCGCGACGGGTGGCAGGCTCTGCCCGTTTCGCAGGAGCAGGGGCAGAAACACCGGGCTTGGTGTGGCCGGCACTGTTGATGTCGGCGGTGGGGAGCCAGTCACCGTGGGTGAAGGCGTGTTGGTCGCCGTCGGGGAGAGCGTGCCAGTGGGCGTGGCCGTCGGTGTCGACGTCGGCGATGGGGAGCCTGTCACCGTGGGCGTAGATGTAGCCGTGGCAGTAGGCGTCACCTGAACCAGGCTGACGGGCGCCGAGAACTCCGAGGTGTTGCCGGCGCCGTCGGTGGCCGTGGCCGTCACGTTGGGGCCGGCCAGCCCACCCGGTTTGGTGAACGTCCAGTTGCCCGAGACGTCGGCCGTGGTGCTACCCTCGTAGATCGCCCCCTCATCCTCCGCGTCGGAGAAGACCTCGACAACGCAGTTGGGGCACGCCGTGCCGGAGACCTGGGTAGGGCTGGTACTGGTGATCACCGGTGGTGCCAGCCCTGCGTTACCTCCACTGAGGAGCGCGATGCCCTTCCCCGCGTTGCTGTGGATGCGGTTACGGGTGATGGTGTTGCGGGCCGACCCGCTCCCGCCCAGGACCAGCACGCCATCTCCACCGTTGAAGACGATGAGATTCGCCTCTCCCTGTGCCGTGCCACCGATCTGGTTGTCCTGCGAGGCTACCCGGATGCCCTCACCGCTATTCGGCAGAGGTACCGCTCCCGTGACGTTGCTGCCCACGTAGTTTCCCTGCACACGGTTGCCCCCGCCGCTCCCGAGAGACACACCTGCGCAGTCGTTGCCGGAGATCAGGTTGCGGGCCTGCGGCGCGCTCCCACCGACCACGTTGTTCCACGACCCAGGCCCTCCCACGACGCCCATGATTGAAATCCCGCCACAGCCGTTCCCCAAGGCCGTGGTCCCGTGGACATCGGTGCCGATGAAGTTGCCCTCGAACCGGTTGCCGTTGGCATCCGACACGTCAATGCCGCGACGGAACCGCTGAATCACCAGGCCGCGCACCAGGTTACCCGAGCTACGGATGTCAAGACCTACCGCAAAGCCCTGTGAGAGGAGAGATCCGTCCAGGACAACCTTCAACACGGCGTTGATGGGCTGGCCGAAGGGGTTGGTGTTGGGTCTGGCGCCTGACTGGGTATAGGCATCAATGGTCGTCCCATCATCGGTCAGTACTGGCAATGAGTTGGTGGGGCGGACGGTGCAGACGCCGGCACCGTCGCAACCGGGGTCGCTCCCAGGGATGTTGAAGGTCACGGTGTCGGGACTGGCGTGGGCGTTGGCGGCGTTGATGGCCTCGCGCAGGGAGCAGTGGCCTGTGTCGCAGGTGCCGTCGTCGGTATCGTCGGTGGTGTTGACGACCAGAGCCGGCGGCCCGGCTGCCACTGAACCGGCGATGGGTAGCAGCGTCACGGCGGCCAGCAAGACGATCAGAATCGTAGTTCCCCGTACACGCATCTTGTTTCTCCCTTGTCCCTTCGATAAACTCAGGGCATCGCCTGAGCGCGGCCGAAGGGGCGATCCTTCGACTGGCTCAGGACAGGCTTTGCAAGCGTAGGCGCGGTTTCTAACCGCCGGCTCACCGCAACGTGACGAACACCGGGATCGTACCACTTCCCTCCTCCAGTGGGGCCAGGGCGATGCCGATGACTGGCGCGCCCTCGGTAACCGTCATACCATCGAGCAGCTTGCTACGCAGGGCACGGGCGTGGCCGGGCAGGTCCGCCGCCGTCAATCGCTGGCCGGGTACGATGGCGCCGCCGCCGGCATCGGCTTTCACGTGGGCAACGCCCAGCACGGTGAGGGCCACATAGTCGCCGGCCTTGGCCGGCCCAGGGACGCTGTGCAGTTCCAGCGGCACGTTACCGGCTTCATCGGCTTTACCCGGCACCGGTTGCAGGGCCATGCGGCTCTCAACCACGCCGATGACACCGGTCCAGTTCTTGCCGTCGGCCAGGCGCACGCGCGGCAGGCTGCTCGTGCTGTTGGGCAATGGATCGGCCAGCCCTGCCGCCACGACCACGTCACCGGGGGTCAGA
>JBHIAO010000808.1:0-2313 GCA_046758565.1 Anaerolineae bacterium | reverse complement strand
GTGCCGGGAGCTCATCAACTGAACTTTGTCGAGCCGCTGAGGGGATAACGTGGAGTTAGACGGCCGGCGCTACACCCTTGCACTGAGCCCTTCGACGGAGCTCAGGCCTGCACTGAGCCCAGCCGAAGTGACAGGCTTGTCGAGGTGATCAAAGCCGGCGTGCACACCGTAGCCGGCTAAGGCCGCCCTCAAAGAGAGACTCGCGGATGAAGGCTACAGGGCTGGTTGACTGATAAATCCGAAATTCGCAATCCGAAATCCGAAATACATGCAACGCATTCTCCACGTCGTCGGTGCTCGCCCCAACTTCATGAAGGTTGCGCCCATCATGGCCGAGATGGCCCGATACCCGGATGAGTTCCACCAGATCCTGGTGCACACCGGCCAGCACTACGACGACAACATGTCGCAGGTCTTCTTCGAGGAACTGGAGCTGCCCCGGCCGGCCATCAACCTGGGCGTAGGCTCCGGCAGCCACGCCTGGCAGATCGCCCAGGTGATGTTGCACTTCGAGCCCGTGGTGCTGGACTACAAACCGGATCTGGTCCTCGTGGTTGGAGACGTAAACTCAACGCTGGCGTGTGCGCTTACCTGCGCCAAGCTGGGCATCCGAGTTGGGCATGTCGAGGCCGGCCTGCGCTCCTTCGACCGCACCATGCCCGAGGAGTACAACCGCCTGCTCACCGACCACATCGCCGATCTGCTCTTCACCCCCTCCCGCGACGCCGACGAAAACCTGCGCCGCGAAGGGATACCAGAAGAACGAATCCACTTCGTAGGCAACGTCATGATCGACACATTGGTACGGCTGCTGCCCAAAGCGTTAGACCGTTGGATTCGGATTGTCGATGACGGACGATTGCGTGTTCTTGAGCCGCTTGGCTACCTGGACTTCCTGGCCCTGATGCGCCATGCAGCGTTGGTGATCACCGATTCAGGCGGAATCCAGGAGGAGACAACATTCCTCGGTGTGCCTTGCCTGACTATCCGCCCTAATGCGGAACGGCCAATAACGATGACCGAAGGTACCAACCGACTCGTTCCCAGCCAGCGACAGCCATTGGTTGAGGCTGCGCGAGAGGCATTGGACGGCGGCGGTCAGTGGCGATGTCCTGAGCCCTTCGGCGAGCTCAGGACAGGCTGTGTCGAAGGGTCAGCGACCGGTCCCCCCAAGCTCTGGGACGGACGCGCCGCTGATCGGATCGTGGACGTGATCCGGCATGCCTGGCCGGCCGTTGCATATGACAGCGAATCCGAAGGATGAAACGAATGAAGGCCACACGGGTTGTTGACGGATGGGTGGGCAAGAGCTATACTTGAGGTGATGCTGAGGGAAAGGAAAAAAGTTGACAAGGAAATAAGGGAAAAGGTGGAGAAGTGGATAAGGGAATAAGGTGGAGAAGTGGATAAGGGAATAAGGAAAAAAGGTGAACAATGGAACAGACAATTGTAGTGGAAGCGCAGAAGGGCCTGTGGATTGAGGAACGGTTCTTGCGCCAGGCACATTTGGGAGAACGTCTACAGGTAGTTGTGGAAGAGGGGGAGATCCGCATCCTGCCTGCGGCGACCGAACTCCCGCGCCTCCCCTACGGTGTTACGGCGGACGAGGTGCAAACGGTGCTGCGAGAGGCGCGTGAGGAGGTCATCGCACTCTACGGTGGCCAGGCACCTCCGGCGGATCAACCGTATTTTGGGGGAGTGACGTGGCAAGAATATCAGGCGCTCTCTGATGAGCAACGGCAAGCACTCTGGGACCGGGTCTACGCCGAATTCGATGTAGCAATTGAGGACGTTGAGGAACGGGATGTCCGGCCAGACGCTCTTGTTGCTGGATAAAAACGTCGTGCGCCGGTACTTTGAAGGCGTATCCGCGCTGGCACGTGGATTGGTGCTGGCAGAAGAGGAACAACAAGCTGTTGTGCTCGTCCACCTGGCACGAAGGAAAGGACAGCAGTTATTTCTCCCGATAGAGGCGTTTAACCTGCTCCAGGCACATCGCCACCAAATTGCGCCGGCTGAGACGGTGATGTTCCTGAAGCGCTCTGCAGGCCCCATTCGATCGCGCCAAACTTCCAGATGTCCGGTTGCCCGGCGACGTGTAGCGGGTGAAGGTGCAGCTGATCCGTGACTCTAGCGCAACACTCATCGCCTGAGATACGCACCAACCAACTGACCAACTGACTGCCCGACCACCCGACCACCCGACTACCTGACTAATCGACTCCTTATCACCTTTTTCCATCGTCATCCAGGTGGGTGAGGGGGCCGACGAGCTCTTCGCCGGCTACACCGGCTACGCCATCATGGCCGACT
>JBHIAO010000807.1:0-2314 GCA_046758565.1 Anaerolineae bacterium | reverse complement strand
CCAGAGACTGATCGTGACCCTCAAGTCGAACCCGACCACCGGCTACGATTGGCAGGTGACGGAGGTGGACGCAAACGTCATACGGCCAGCCAGGCAGGATTTCAAGCCCGCCTCGGATCCGGGCAGAGTGGGCGCACCGGGCCAGACGGTGCACGAGTTCGAGGCGGTGGGAACCGGTACGACCAACCTGCGCCTGGTGTACGTCCGGCCCTGGGAGAAAGACGTCGAACCGCAGGCCACCTTCGAGGTCCGTGTCACCGTCCAGTAAGTTCGCGATTCCCTTCGCCAGACGCGTCGCCGGATATCCGTGTTGCTCAATGTTATCGGTGTTCCTGAGCCTTCTTGGTGAGGCCAGAGAGCAGAGAGGTGCGGAAGTAGGGGAGCATCATCCGCGTGCAGATCTCTCCCCTGCCCCCCTGCCCCTCTGCACCCCTGCACAGTTGGCTGGCGCAGCCAGGGAGTTCGAGTGATGATCCAATTCATACGTGACCTGCTCCTGGTCGATCTGATCCTGCAGCTCGTGCAGAGGCTGTTCGGCCTGATAGTGATTGCCGTCATCATAATCGTGATCGTGGCCTTATTGGGTGGGCAGTGCTTCGGCCCTATCTGCATTCCAGATATCGTCGACTTGCAGGGTCTATTCGGTGGAATCCTCCGAGCGACCGGGCCAGAGGGTGAACCGGAATGCCCAGAATTCCAGGGCGCCTTTCCGCAACTCCTCCCCGATACATGGTCATTGCAACACGTTGAGACCCTCAACATCGACGGCGATAGCGAGAAAGAGTGTCTGGCTGTCTACCAGTACAACGCCGGCAACGGCCCCTACGGCGGCCCGCTGGGAGGTGTCGTGTACGATCCGCAGCCCGATCGAGATCCGCACAATATGGAAACCCCGATCCCCTATCGGCCAGCGGCGTACGTGCCGTATCACCTGCTGCCCCGCGAGGACGGTAAGGGATTTCTCAGCGAGCGCACCGGCGACTGGTCCCAGATGATCCAGGTCTACGACGCCGACGGCGACACCGTCAACGAATTGGTCTTCCGCGGATACTCTGGCTACGGCTTTTTTACGTACCTGTCCATCTTCAAGTGGCAGAACAAGCAGGCTGGGTTTCGTCTCATGACCAGCCCCCTGACCGGGGAAACCGTCGGCGGTTCACTCTGGGGTGACGCGGGGATCGAGATCAAGCGCGAAATTCGCACTGACGAAGAAGGGAACGAGACCGAGTCTGGCCCGATTGAGAGAGTCATGGTCAAGACACGTCCATCGCAGCCTTTCTGGTACTTCCGCAGCCAGCTTTGCCATGCGAATATCTACCGCTGGAACGCAACCAATACGTATCTGGAGCAACAAGACTACTATCTCACTTTCTGCTTCGGCCGGCCCAACGCCGTAGAGACACGCCGGAACGAGTATTTCCTGTGGTACCCTGAAGAAGCCCTGCTTGCGTGGTACGAGGATGGAGAGGTACGCGAGATCAGCATCCCGCCCCACCCGGTCGGCAACACACTAGAGGCGACGGTGACACTTCGGCAGGGCAGCCAACAGCGATGGCTCGCCACCTGGAAGCTGCGTGAAAACACCGACGGCCAGGTAGGCAATATGACCTTCTGGTACCTCGAAATGGTTGGGAAACCTTACGATCCGTGATGCGTAAAACGTGAAACGTGAGGGGCGAAGGGTGAAACACGGTCATCCCGCATCACGTACCCGTCCCGCCGGCCTTGTACAGCCGGGACCTGCTGTTGACCTTCAGTGCTGACGAATACGCCGACTTCCTGGCCGGCGGTCATCCCACTGCTCGCTTTTGCTCAACTCGCCGTCAGTGACGTTGAGCAGATCGGGACGGTAGATGGTGTCCGTAGCTGGGTCGGCGATCCAGAGGCTTGACCCATCCCATGCCAGCCCCTCAGGGGCCGAGCCCGGTGCTGGGTAACGAGCCAGCACATTGCCCGCTGCGTCCACTTTGAAGATCGCCTCTAAGACGGTGTCGTCCACCCACAAGTATGTTCCGTCCCATCTGCGCAAACGACGTGAGTTGTGGCAGGTTGATAGCGTCCGGATCCACCTGGACACGGTCCAAGGGCCTGGGGCGTCTGTCGAGTTCGAGATGATGCCGTTCGACGGCCACAGCGAAGAAGACGTGCCGTGCCCAGGCTCAGGCGCTGCAGTGCCTACAATCTGTTTCTGGCCAGGAAAGGCAAGTAGATCTGCCACTGCATTGCTTCCGAGGTCGGGCTCGCTGTCGGAGTCGGCGGTGGTGGCACTGTTGCTGTTGAGGTCGCTGTGGGCGTGGCGGTTGGCGTGTTGGTC
>JBHIAO010000806.1:0-2318 GCA_046758565.1 Anaerolineae bacterium | reverse complement strand
GACGGTCCGGTGGCGCGGGTCACGCTGAACCGGCCTGAGGTGCTCAATGCGCAGAACAACCAGGCCACCTACGACCTGAACGTTGTGGCTGACCAGATTGCCGAGGATCGGGACGTTCGGATTGTGGCCATTAGCGGGGCCGGCCGGGCCTTTTGCACCGGGATTGACCTCAAAGAGTTGTCGGCCGGCAAGATTGACATCACATATCATGACCGGTGGGAGAGTGCCCTGCGCAAGTTCGAGACGATGGAGCCGGTGGTGCTGTGCCTGATCCACGGTTACTGTCTGGGAGGCGGTCTGCAATTGGCCATGGCCGCTGACATCCGCGTCTCGACGCCTTCAGCGCAGATCGGGTTGCCGGCCATCCGTGAATCCCTGATCCCCGGTCTCGGTACCTGGCGATTGCCACGGTACATCGGCTGGGGACGGGCCAAACAGTTGATCCTCTCAGGTGACAACATCGATGGTCAGGAAGCACAGCGCATTGGTCTGGTGGATCATCTGGTAAGCGAAGACGCGCATCGGGAGGAGTTCGAAGTATACATCCAGAAGTACCTGCGGAGTTGCTCCAAAGGCACTCGCACGTCGAAACTGGCCACCAATCGCGCCTTCGACCTGGACTACGAGCCCTTCTACCACGAGTACGTCAAGCTCCAGGCCATCGCTATGACGTCGCCTGACTTCTTCGAGGCCGGCAGGGCGTACCTGGAGGAGCGCGATCCGGAGTGGGAGTGATCCTTGATTCGTGATACGTGATGCGACGAGACGTCGAGCGTTGACTCGCTACCCGCGCGGATGTATAATCCAGGCACCCCAGCCTGACCAGGGATGCTAAGGTGAGGGGGGAACACGGAGAAACCGATTTACACTCAGTTATGGTAAGGAGGCACTATGCTCGAGCAGGAAACGCCGTCGCTGGTGCTGCCAGCCGTCGAGTTACCCGCCCTTGAGTTGCCCACAGAGGATGGTATTCCGTTGGATTCGCCCTGGCACCGTGATGCAATCAATCTACTCATCGAGCTGGTACGATGCTTCTGGCGCGGCCGCGCCGACTTCTACACCGGCGGCAACATGTTTGTCTACTTCAGCTTTGAACAGGCCCAGGCCGTCAAACGTGAGATCGAGGCTGATGTCGTGCCACCACCGGATAAACGGGCCTATCGGGGTCCCGATTTCTTCGTCATCAAGGACGTGGACGGAACACGCTATCGGGACACCTGGGTGGTATGGGAAGAGGGCGGCCGTTACCCGGACCTGATCATCGAGCTGCTTTCCCCCAGCACGGCCGAAACGGACAAGACGGACAAGAAGGATCTGTATGAGCGCACGTTTCGCACGCCGGAGTACTACTGGTACGACCCGGCCAGCCAGGAGCTGGTAGGCTGGCGGCTGCAGGCTGGACGATACGAGAGAATGACGCCGAATGCAGAGGGCCGGCTGTGGAGTGAGGTGTTGGGCCTGTGGCTGGGAACGTGGGAAGGCGAGTTCCAGGGCGAGCGGGCAGTGTGGCTGCGCTTCTTCGACGCAGATGGACAGTTGGTGCTGACTGGAGAGGAAGCTGCCCAGGCCGAGGCCGAAGCCGAGCGCCAGCGGGCCGAAGATGCTGAGCAACGGGCCGAAGCCGAGCGTCAGCGCGCCGAAACCGCCGAAGCGGAGCTCGCTCGTCTCCGCGCCGATCTGGGCCATCAGGATACGTGATGCGTGCTCCATGACAGGCTCCTTTCACGTATTGCGCGTTACGCTAAGTGCCTGGCCCCGTAACGAGACATGACCGATAACGTGACGTACTTCGACCAAGAAGTCGAAACGGCGGATCGGGAGCGGCTGGAAGCACGGCAGGTGGAGCGGCTCCGGGCCATGCTGCAGGAGCTGCTGGATACGAATGGCTTTTACCAGCGCAAGCTGGGGGAGGCCGGCCTGGAACACGCCGAAGACATCCGCAGCCTGGATGATCTGCGCCGGCTGCCCTTCACCACCAAGCAGGAACTGGCAGAAGACCAGGCGGCGCGTCCGCCCTTCGGCACCAACTTGACCTATCCCCTGGAGCGTTACATCCGCCTGCACCAGACCTCGGGCACGACGGGCACGCCTCTGCGCTGGCTGGATACGCCAGAGAGCTGGGACTGGTGGGCGCGCTGTTGGGGCGCTGTCTACCGGGGGGCCGGCGTGGGTCCCGAAGACCGCGTGTTCTTCGCTTTCTCGTTCGGGCCCTTCATCGGCTTCTGGAGCGCCTGGGAGGGGACGCAGCACGTGGGCGCGTTGGCCATCTCGGGCGGTGCCCAGAACTCCTTGCAGCGCCTGCACCTCCTGCTGGAGAT
>JBHIAO010000805.1:0-2319 GCA_046758565.1 Anaerolineae bacterium | reverse complement strand
TTACGAGGCGATAATTCACGCACATGACGCAAATGTTGCGGAGTAACGCCGTAAACGACATCTGATTACTGGCTACTGATCACTGAATACTGATGACTTCGCACACGGAGGTGCCTGAATGTCCCTGTACGACCACGAGGTTCTGAAAGACCTGGAAGACCAGCGAGTTCGCTGGGAAGAGGAGACGCTGAAGCCAGCTACTGACCGCCATGCAGAACGGCGAGACGAGTTCGTCACTACCTCCAGCAAGCCCATCAAACGGCTGTACACCCCCGAGGACAATGCCGGCTTGGATTACATGGAGGATCTAGGTTATCCCGGTGAGTACCCCTTCACGCGGGGCGTGCACCCCACCATGCATCGCGGCCGGCTGTGGACGATGCGGATGTTCGCCGGCTTCGGTACCGCCGAGGAGACGAACCAGCGTTTCAAGTTCCTGCTGGAGCAGGGCCAGACCGGCCTGTCGGTGGCTTTTGACATGCCAACCCTCTACGGCTACGATTCTGACAGCCCCTGGGGTCTGGGCGAGTTCGGCAAGTGCGGCGTCGCCATCTCGTCCCTGCGGGACATGGAGGTCCTCTTCGACGGTATTCCGCTGGGTGAGGTCAGCACCAGCATGACCATCAACTCGCCGGCGGCCGTCTTGTGGGCCATGTACATCGCCGTGGCGGAGAAGCAAGGTGTCCCCATGCGCAAGCTGCGGGGCACCATTCAGAACGATATCCTCAAAGAGTACATCGCCCAGAAGGAGTTCATCTTCCCACCAGAGCCGTCGATGCGCCTGGTGGTGGACACCATCGAGTTTGGCGCCCAGTACCTGCCCCAGTGGAACCCCGTCTCCATCAGCGGCTACCACATCCGTGAGGCCGGCTCGACAGCCGTGCAGGAGCTGGCATTCACCCTGGCCGACGGCCTCGAGTACGTCGACTGGAGTCTCGACCGAGGGTTGGACATCGACGACTTTGCCCCGCACCTGAGCTTCTTCTTCAACGCCCACAACGATTTCTTCGAGGAGATCGCCAAGTATCGCGCCGCACGCCGCATCTGGGCGCGCGAGATGAAGGAGACCTACGGCGCGAAGAACCCGCGCTCGTGGTGGATGCGCTTCCACAGCCAGACAGCCGGCGTCAGCCTGGCCGCCCAGCAGCCTGAGAACAACGTGGCTCGCGTGGCCATCCAGGCCCTGGCAGCGGTGCTGGGCGGCACCCAGTCGCTCCATACCAACTCCATGGACGAGGCACTGGCCCTGCCCAGCGAATTCGCGGCCAAGATCGCGCTGCGAACGCAGCAGATCCTTGCTCACGAGAGCGGCGTTACGAACACAATCGATCCCCTGGGCGGCAGCTTCTTCGTCGAGGCGCTGACGGACGAGATGGAAGCCGACGCCCGACGCTACTTCGGCACCATCGGCGACCTGGGTGGTGTCATCCGTGCCATCGAGCTGGGGTACTTCCAGCGCGAGATTGCCGACGCAGCGGCCCGCTACCAGGCTGAGATCGACAACATGGAGCGGATCATCGTTGGGGTGAACGCGTACGAGGAGGAAGCGCCACTGACGATCCCGTTGTTGGAGATGGACCCGGAGGGGTACGAGAGGCAGTGTGCGCGGCTGGAGCAACTACGCCGCCAGCGGGACAACGAGGCCGTCCGGCGGGCTCTGAACAACCTGGCCGCCGCCGCCGAGAGTGAAGACAACCTGATGCCTTACCTTTTCGACGCCGTGAAGACCTACGCCACGCTCCAGGAAATCATGGACACACTGCGGGAGGTGTTTGGGGAGTATGTGGAGCCAGCGATTTTATAGGCAAGGAATGATAGGTTCGATTCCCAGGAGGTTGGGTTCGGCCTACCGGTCCGAGTAGCGCCAACACCGCCTTGGCTGCGTTCTCAACCGCCAAATGCGCGTTATCCATCGCCGATCGCCAACGTCCCAGCCCGACATCCTGACTGGCTTCGTCGAGAAACCCTTGGGCGACAGTGGTTCATCGCCACCGTTGGAAAGGGCAGGGACCGTATCGGCTCCGCTAATGATGCGTACACCCTCTTGTGGCCAGGTGCACACAGTACCAGGCCAACAAAAAACGGGCACCCTGACCAGGGTGCCCGTTTCTGTTGACTCCGCCTTCAGCTAGAGCCTGACAACTTTGACGGCCTGCGGTCCCTTGGGACTTGATTCCACGCTGAATTCAACGCGATCGCCTTCATTCAAGTTGCGGAATCCATTACCTTGAATCTCAGAGTAGTGAACGAAGACATCCTCGCCTTCTTCCCGCTCAATGAAGCCATAGCCCTTGCTACCGTTGAACCACTTCACGGTTC
>JBHIAO010000804.1:0-2327 GCA_046758565.1 Anaerolineae bacterium | reverse complement strand
GTTTTACGTTTCACGTTTTACGCAGTTTGGTTGCGGCCAAAGGCTGCGTTAAGCAGTATCCCTTTAGAAAGGTAGAGCACACTTGAAAGCAATCGCAGTCATTCCAGGACGAGCCAACAGCGTACAGCTCGTGGATCTGCCCAGGCCCGAATTGCACGAACACGGCGTGCTGGTGCGGGTGCTTCGTGTCGGCGTGGACGGCACGGACCGCGAGATCAATCAGGCCGAGTATGGTGAGGCGCCGGCTGGGTCCGATGTGCTGGTGCTGGGCCACGAGTCCTTCGGTCGCGTGGAATCAGTGGGCGACCACGTCGGCTCAATCCACCCCGGCGACTATGTAGTCGCCACCGTGCGCCGGCCTGACGACTGCATCAACTGTTGCTACGGCGAGTACGACATGTGCATTAAGGGTGACTACCGGGAGCGGGGCATCAAGGGCGAACATGGCTTCCTCTCGGAGTACTATCTGGAAACGCCAGAGTACCTGGTACGTGTGCCGCCGGCGCTTGGGCACGTGGGCGTGCTGCTCGAGCCACTCAGTATCGTCGAGAAAGGCATCCGTCAGGCATATAAGATTCAGGAACGGATGGTGTGGCAGCCGCAGCAGGCGCTGGTTCTCGGAGCCGGTACGATTGGCCTGTTGGCCACCTTCGTGCTACGATTGCGCGGGCTGGAAGTCTACACCCTGGCCAAGAGCCCCAAACCAAACCTGCCGGCGGAGATCGCCGAAGCGGCCGGCGCGACCTACCTGAGTGCTGAGACCGATCCGATGCCAGGCCTGGACGAGAAGCTCGGCCAGATCGACATCGTTTTCGAGGCGACCGGCTACAGCCCTCTCGCCTTCCAGGCGATGAAAGTACTGGGCAACAACGGCGTCTTGATCCTTTCCAGTGTGACGGGCGGCGAGCGAACGGCGGAGATCCCGACCGACCTGGTTAACCTGGAGATGGTGTTGGGCAACAAGGTTGTCGTAGGTACGGTAAATGCAAATCGCACTTACTTTGAAATGGGCGTCCAGGATATGGCGGCCATGGAAGAACGCTGGCCAGGTCTGCTCAGCCGGCTGTTCACCCATCGGCTGCGCGGGCTGGAAAGCTACCGTGAGATGATGGACCTGCTCGAAAACGCGAGGGACGCGATCAAGATTGTGGTGGAAGTGAACGCATAGGTTCGTATTGCGTATTGCGTACTGCGTACTGCGTGTTGACCCTACGGAATACGAAGTACGCAATACGCAGTATTCCTCGCAGCTTACGAAATTCCAATTCAGGAGGAACCAGAATGGCGAACACAAGTGTCAAGGTTTACGGCGCCCACTGGTGCCCGGACTGCCGGCGCAGCAAGCGCTTTCTTGGCGAACAGCAGATCCCGTACGACTGGATCGACATTGAGAAGGACGAGGAGGCTCGGCACTACGTCGAGGAAGTCAACAAAGGCAAGCGCATCATCCCTACCATCCTCTTCCCCGATGGGGCGATCCTGGTTGAGCCGACCAACGCCGAGCTGGCTCAGCAGCTCGGGCTCCGCACCACGGCCGAGCGGGAAGCCTACGACCTGGTTGTCGTCGGCGGGGGGCCGGCCGGCCTGACCACGGCACTCTATACCGCCCGAGAAGGCATTGACACGCTGGTCATCGAGATGGGTGGGCTGGGCGGCCAGGCGGCTGCTACCCAGGACATCGAGAACATGCCCGGTTTCCCGGACGGGGTAACCGGCGCTGACTTCGCAGATCGCCTCGTTCGGCAGGCACAGCGCTACGGCGTCGAGATCCTTCAGGCCCAGGAAGTGACCGGCATCGCGGCTCGCGAAGGCCACTCCCGCTGGGTGACGACGAGTGATGGCAGCGAATACTGCGCCGCTGCCCTGCTTATCGCCACTGGCGCCGACTATAGCCGGCTCAACGTGCCCGGCGAGGAGGACTACATCGGTGCCGGCGTCCACTTCTGCGCAACTTGCGATGGTCCGTTCTACAAGGGGGAGGAACTGGCCGTCGTCGGTGGTGGGAACAGCGCAGCAGAAGAAGGCGTGTTCCTGACGCGCTTCTCGCCCAAGGTGACGATCCTGGTACGGGGCGGTGAACTCACTGCCAGTAAAGTTGCCGTGGACAAAGTCATGGACCATCCCAACATCGACGTCCTGTTCCACACCGAGGTCAAAGAATTCCATGGCAAAGGCGGCAAGCTCAAAAGCATCACCGTTGAGAACGATCAAACCGGCGAGCGGTGGGAAATGACACCGGGTGGCGTCTTCATCTTTATCGGCCAGCGGCCCAACACCGAATTCGTGCGGGGGACCCTGGCGCTGAACGAGTGGGGCTACATCCTGAC
>JBHIAO010000803.1:0-2338 GCA_046758565.1 Anaerolineae bacterium | reverse complement strand
ACATCGGCAGCGCCAATCCGTTCAGCCCACTCAGCGATATAGCCGTAGTCCAACACCTCACCTTGCACAAACAACATGGCACCGATATCACGCAGGTGTTTGGGCATGCGACCTTCCAGGTAGTACTTAAGTTTGTAAACGATCACATCTTCTGGCGAATACAACACGGCTTGAGCACCGCTGGTCTCGTCGTAAATCTGGTACCGACGGCGTTGCAGGGCTTGTTGCTCCAAGGGTGTAGGGTTCTGGGGATCCACAACGAAAATGTCAGCTTTATAGCCACTTTGGGCATCAATGATGTTGAACGGCTGATGGGCGATAATCGCATCAATAATGACATCCGCGAAAATGTAGTAGCCCAGAGATTGGAATGCCTGGACAAAGGAACCGACTTGCTCCAACGGCAGCACAACACTCACATCCACATCCCTGGTTGAGCGCGCCTCGCCGTAGATGGAACTGGCTACCGAGCCGCCGATCATATAGAGCAAGCCCAAACGCTCCAATGTTTCGATGATGGAGCGCAGAAAAGTGTCGAACTCAATCACGCTGGTCATCGTATATTACCCATCCTGCGCAGCAGTTGTTGTTGCAGAGCGTGGTCGCTAATCTCTGGGTGCTGTTGGCGAATCGCCGCCAGCGCGGCGTGACGCAAAAAGCGATTTAGTTCGCACACCTGCCTGAACCGTTGAGCAGGCGACAGACGCCGTGTGATGTCCAATTGTCGCACGTCTAGTTCCGCGAAGACGGCTCGCACCTCTTGGGCGATGCTCTCACGTGTCAGAGGTGGCGGCGCAATGGACACGTGGCGCTGGCGCGGATCCCAATCGGCAAACACCTGCTGGATGTGAAAAGCGGTGTCCTGAGCCTTGTCCTGAGCCCTGTCGAAGGGTTGTCGAAGGGTCGTCTGTGGATCACCAGTGGACATTCTACGTTCACCTCCCGACACCAATTATACCACAAACGATGAACGCCTCCAAATTGAATCAACAACCTCTCACCCAATGACGGGTGTCCAGACAACGGGCGAGAGCGTTGGATAAGGAGCGAGTGAAATGACAGCCGAGAAGCTAACTACCAATCCCGTTGGCAAGAGCGTCCCCCGCATAGACATTTACGAGAAACTCACCGGCGCCGCCGTCTTCGCCGACGACCTGCAATTCGGCCCCGGCCTGTACTACGGACGGCTGGTGCGCAGCCCCTACGCCCACGCGCTGGTCAAGCGGGTGGATGCCAGCAAGGCGCTGGAAGTGCCCGGCGTGAAAGCGGTGGCCACCGGCCAGGACGTCAACGCACGCATCGGCCTGTACCTCATAGACCGCCCCATCTTCGCTGGCGACCGCGTGCGGTACGTCGGCGATCCCGTGGCCGGGGTGATCGCCAGCAGCGAGGAGATCGCGGAAGAGGCCGCTCAGCTCGTCGAGGTCGAATACGAGGAGCTGCCGGCGGTCTTCGACCCGGTGGAGGGCGCCCAGCCGGACGCTCCCCTGCTCCACCCCGACCTGGGCGAGTACGAGGTGGCCAACTTCATCTTCCCCAAACCGGGGACCAACATCTCCGAACACTTCAAGCTGCGCAGAGGAGACGTCGAAGCAGCCTGGCCGGAGTGCGCCGCCATCGTGGAGGGGACGTTCCGTCTGCCCCAGATCCAGCACGTGCCGATTGAGCCTCACGTGGCGGTGAGCCTCTGGGAGCAGTCGGGGCAGGTCACACTGTGGACCTGTTCGCAGTCGCCCTTCGCCCAGCGCGACCTGATCGCCCAGAGCCTGGGCATCCCGCACGGCAACCTACGCGTGGTGTCGCCCTACGTCGGCGGCGGTTTCGGCGGTAAGGCGGGCATCTCGATGGAGGCGTACGCGGTGGTCATGGCGCGGGCAGTCAAGGGGCATCCGGTCAAGCTGCGCATGACGCGCGAGGAGGAGTTCATTTGCACCACGGCGCGCCAGAGCCTGGTAGCGCACACCAAGATCGGCTGCGATGCCCAGGGCAACCTGCTGGCCATGGAGACCCAGTACCACTTCGGCGGCGGGGCCTACAACGACTACGGCGTCAACATCGCCCGCGCGGCCGGCTACTCCTGCACCGGCCCCTACGACATCCCGAACGTCAAAGGGGATTCATATTGCGTCTATACCAACCGCCCCATCGGCAGCGCCATGCGCGGCTTCGGCATGCCTGAGATCCACTGGGGCATCGAGCAGATCATGGATCAACTGGCCGAAAAGATCGGGATGGACGGCGCTGAGTTCCGGCGGCGCAACTGTGTAAAGACGGGCGATACCATCCTGACCGGCATGGAGATGCCCGCCATTGACCTGGTGGCCTGCATTGACAAGGT
>JBHIAO010000802.1:0-2338 GCA_046758565.1 Anaerolineae bacterium | reverse complement strand
CGAGAGCTTATTCCTTCGGAAGCTACCTGGAAGTGAGAGGTCGTTTCGATGGCTAACGAACGCTACTGCTGAGGCACGTTGAATATATGCCCAAAAGTACCTCTAATCGGCAGCCCGTTCGAGAACCACTCCATGGAGTAGTATGCATTGCCGTCCGAGATGAGGGACATCAGTTTCCCGCCTCGCCTTGCATTGCGGAACGTGGCCGGGGCCAGTTTGCGACCCTGAGTGTCCAACCCCAACGTGGGCCTGCCACGGGGCAGCAGACCCTCAAAGAGGTTAAGCGAGTAGATGTTCCCGTCACGACGGAAAATCAACGGCACTCCAGCTCCGATGATGTCGGGACCGAGACCGTTTTCCAGCAACACGTATGGCCCGCCCTTCGGATGGCCAGAGGCGAAGAACATCTGAGCGTAGATCGTATTCCCAACGCTCCACACCAGTTGATGCTCATCCCGACGTCGCCCGGGGGCATAGTCAGCCGGCTGGCCGTAAATGCCACCCGTGCCGGCCAGAATCGGGGGCCCGCGCCTTGCCGAGCCAACATTATCCACGGTCTGGTTCCACCAGTTACCGTCCGCGTCCGGCCAACCGATCAGCCACTGTGCCTGCGCATTGATGGACAGCTCGGGTTCAGCAGCCACACCCGGGACCACAACGAAAGGATTACCCTTCATAGTCCCAGTGCTCTCATGCAGATGCTGACCCATGATGTTCTCGCCATCGTTCCAGATGAAGAACCACTCACCTCGGCGGGAATTGAAGGCCAACTCGATCGTTCGCGCGGCACCGGGCTTCCCGCCGATCTTCACTATGCCACCCTTCGGCAGGCCATTGTCACGCACGAAGTGGCCGAAGAACGACTCCCCATCATGCCAGATGATGAAGTACTCCTCGCGGCCAACGTTCAGGTTCGCCGACCAGGCCTTGACGACAGGGTCGGGATCAGCGGCAGCCTGTGGAACAAGCACACTCAAAAACAAGATAACCGTAAATCCTACGAAAATTAGTCGATACACAGTCTTCATTGGGGCAACTCCTTTGTTGATTATTGTGGAAGAAAGAAACACGGATCTCCCGATGCTCAGTCCCTCTTACTTCCTTCATCCGGTCACCACTCACAAGACCTTTGATGAACTAACTGGAGTTCGTCTTACGTCGCCCCAACGGATTTCACACAGTTCGCCAACCAGTCACCGGAGTGGTCCGAATAGAATAGACCGGAGGCGGCAATGCCGCCTCCGGCCTGGGATTGTCCGTGGAGTTGCCCGTCGGCTCTACACCGGCTGAAACTTCAATCCTTTCAACCGCAGCGAATTCGTCACGACGAAAATGGAACTCAGCGCCATGGCGCCGGCTGCCCACATCGGGTTAAGCTGCCACTGCGGCCCCAAGAAGGGCACCAGCACACCCATCGCCACTGGAATCGCCGCCGCGTTGTAGAAGAACGCCCAGAACAGGTTCTGCTTGATCGTGCGCATGGTTTTCCTCGACAGCCGGATCGCCTGTGGTACGCTGCGCAGATCGCCGCGCATCAGCGTGATATCGGCCGACTCCATGGCGACATCGGTGCCCGTGCCAATGGCAACGCCGATGTCGGCCTGGACCAGGGCCGGCGCGTCGTTGATGCCATCGCCAACCATCGCAACCAGCTTGCCCTCCTCCTGCAGCGCCTTCACGGCGTTGGCCTTGTCCTCGGGTAGCACTTCGGCCATCACGCGGTCGATACCAACCTGATCAGCGATGGCTTGTGCGGTCCGCTCATTGTCACCGGTAATCATCACGACCTCAAGTCCCATATCGTGAAGCTCGCCGATGGCCTCTGCCGATCCTTCCTTGATCGTGTCCGCTACAGCCACGACGCCGACCGCCTCTTCGTCAACCGAGAGGATCATCGCCGTCTTGCCTTCGGACTGCAGCCGGTCAACAGCCTCAGTCAGGCCGTTCATCCGGACCTGGCGTTCGGCCATCAGCGTCATGTTGCCCAAAAGAACCGCGTGGCCATCAACCTGCGCCTCGATCCCGCGGCCCGCCACGGCGTTGAAGCCGTCGGCCTTGAATAGCTCGACCTGATGCTCTTCAGCGCGGCGAACGATCGCCTCGCCCAGCGGATGCTCGGAGCCGCGCTCGGCACTCGCAGCCCAGCGCAGGAGTTCGGAGTTCGGATTTCGAATTTCGAATTTCGAATTTCTCTTCCGCAATCCGAAATCCGAAATCACGATGTCGGTCACCTCGGGCTCACCCCTGGTGATGGTGCCGGTCTTGTCCAGGATCACGGCGTCGAGCTTGCCGGCCCGCTCGAGGCTCTCGGCGGTCTTGATCAGAATCCCGTTTTCGG
>JBHIAO010000801.1:0-2341 GCA_046758565.1 Anaerolineae bacterium | reverse complement strand
AGCTTCAGGGCCTTGATCATCCCACGTAGCTTCTCCGCCTTCAGCACCTTTCTGTTGCGCCAGTATTTCCTTAGCATCCCCACAGAACTCGACGATGCGGCGCGCATCGACGGGGCCTCCTCTTTCACCATCTGGTGGCGGATCATCATGCCCCTTTCGGGGCCGGCGCTGGCCACGCTGGGTATCTTCACCTTTCTGGGGGAGTGGAACAACTTTCTATGGCCTCTCATCGTCACCAACTCCATCGAGATGCGCACCCTACCGGTGGCCCTGGCCGGGCTCCGCGGTCAGTTCACCACCCACTGGGAGCTGATCATGGCCGGGTCGTCTATCTCCCTCATCCCCATCCTCATCCTCTACGTCATCGGGCAGAAGTGGTTTGTCCGTGGTATCACGCTGACGGGCATGGGCGGCCGGTAGACCGACGCCAGCCATTAGAGTAGAGGTCAGGGTTAAATGGGGAGGCAAACGGTGGATCGAATTATGGGAATAGTGTTACTATTGCTTCTCGTTGGCTGTACGGTCCCTGAGTTTGAACCGGGCCCGGTGGAGGTGCGCTTCAGGGACGTCACAGAGCAAGCCGGGGTAGGTAATCCAGCCGGCGTGGGCGATGCCTTCCATATCCCCAAAAGCGGCACCAAGGATGAGCGACTGCGAGAAGTGGTCATGCGCGGGGGTACAGCCTGGTTCGATTACGACAACGACGGCGACCTCGACCTGTATGCGGTCAATGATGGCCCCAACGCGCTCTATCGCAACAACGGCGATGGCACCTTCACGGACGTGGCCAAGGAGGCCGGCGCCGACAACCCGGTGTCCGCCATGGGCGTCTCCGTCGCTGACTACGACAATGACGGTGACCTGGACTTGTACGTGACCAACATCTACTGGCCGAACGCGCTGTTGCGCAATAACGGAGACGGTACCTTCACCGATGTAGCCGAGCATGCTGGCGTGACGGATCGGCATTTCGCCGCGGGGTCGGCCTGGGGCGACTACGATGGCGACGGTTGGGTTGATCTGTATGTGGCCCATTATCTGCGCGAGGCCAACGTATTATATCACAACAACGGCGACGGCACTTTCACCGACGTGTCTCTGCAGACGCGCACCAATGACGCCGGCTACGGTTTCCAACCCCTGTGGACGGACTACGACATGGACGGGGATGTGGACTTATACGTCATCAATGACTTCACCGATAACGTGTTATACCGCAACGAGGGGGGCGGGCGCTTCACCGATGTGACTGTTGCGACAGGGACAGCGGCCGTAGGCGGCGGCATGGGCGGAGCCGTGGGCGACTACGACAACGATGGCGATTTCGATCTGTTTATCACTCAATTCGAGGAAGATACGCTGCTGGCCAACACAGGCGGAATTTTCAGCGACCTCTCGTTCAAGGCTGACGTGGCCAATCCCCTCATCGGCTGGGGGACCGAATTTTTTGACTACGACAACGATGGCGACCTCGATCTCTTTGTGAACAATGGCTTCATCATGGACAACTCGCGGGAGAGGGAGGAGCCCAATGCCCTATACCGGAACGATGGTGAAGGTAGCTTCAGTGACGTCGCACCGGCGCTTGGCCTCGACATCCGGAACGTGGGGCGTGGCGCCGCCTTCGGCGACTACGACAGCGATGGTGACCTGGACATGTATGTCTGCAACATCGATCGCCCGGGCATCCTCTACCGCAATGACGGTGGCAACAGCAACCACTGGTTAATGGTACGTACGGTTGGCGCAGCGAGCAACCGGGCAGGCATCGGTGCCAAGGTGTGGGTCACAGCGGGAGATCGCCGGCAGGTGCGCGAAGTGCGCAGTGGCTCCAGTTTCCTTTCCCACAACAGCCTGGATGTGCACTTCGGCCTGGGCCGCTACACCGGCCCGGTGACCGTTGAGATACGGTGGCCCAGTGGCATCGGGCAAACGCTCACGAATGTGCGGGTGGATCAGCTTTTGACTGTGACGGAGGAGACACGGTAGTTGCAGGTTCAGGTTGCAGGTTAAAGGTTCCTTCGCCCGGAACGCCGTGCACACTGTGGATCTAAGCGATGAACCGGACACGGCGGCGCGAGTGGCGGAGGCTCTCACTATCACTTCGACAGCCCTTCGGCTCCGCTCAGGACAGGGCTCAGCACAACAGTTGGGATCACCGGTGGCCGAACGGTCATGACACCGACATCTTCCCTTGCCCGCCCGGTTTCACGTGCCACCAGGCTGCCCACTATCAGCTCACAATAGCGACCCTGGCAAGGTCCCATGCCAACTCGGGTGCGAACCTTGACACCGCGGATGTCTTGTGCCCCATCGGCGACGGCTTCCTTGATCTGGCCGG
>JBHIAO010000800.1:0-2343 GCA_046758565.1 Anaerolineae bacterium | reverse complement strand
AGCACCTTCCTACTCCAACCATCCAGCCATCCAGCCACCCAGCCACCCAGCCATCCAGCCACCCAGCCATCCAGCCATCTAACCACCCAGCCACCCAGCCATCTAACCACCCAGCCATCCCTCCTAGCCTCCCGTTGCCGCTCGCATGATCACATCCTGCGTGGCTTCGGCCCGAGACAGTTCCGCCGTAATCCGGCCCTCGCGCATTACCAGAATCCGATCGCTCACCCCCAGAATCTCCGGCAACTCTGACGAGATCGTGAGAATGCCTACGCCCTCGCGGGCCAGTTGCCCCATCAGGGCGTGAATCTCGGCCTTGGCGCCCACGTCGATGCCGCGCGTGGGCTCATCCAGAATCAGGACTTTGGGCTGCAACGTCAACCAGCGTGCAATGACCACTTTCTGCTGGTTGCCACCGCTCAGATTCCGAACGCGCTGCATGACACCCGACGTGCGAATGTCCAGCCGATCCACATAGGTCTGCGCTATCTGATTCATGCCGGCGAAGTCCAGGAACCCCAGGCGAGATAGCCGATCCAGTTGGCTGACGGTGATGTTGGAGCGCAGGGCCAGATTGAGGAATAGCCCCTGGTCTTTGCGGTCTTCGGGCACAAAGCCCATACCCAGATGGATGGCCGCCTGGGGGGAACGGACATTCGCTGGCCGGCCATCGATCCAAATCTGTCCTCGATCAATGGGGTCTATGCCAAATAGCGCTCGTGCCAGGTCCGTGCGCCCGGCGCCCACCAGGCCGGCCATGCCCACAATCTCCCCCCGGCGCAGCTCGAAGCTGATTTCGTGGAGCACCCCTGCCCGGGCGAGCCCTTCGACACGCAACACCACGTCGCCGATGACGACATCGGTTTTGGGGTACATCTCCCCCAACTGACGACCGACCATCATTCGCACCACGTCGTCGGCGCCGACGTCCTGGATTCGTACTGTCGCGACCCACCGCCCGTCGCGTAGAACCGTCACCCGGTCAGCCACCTCGAACACTTCCTCCAGGCGGTGAGTGATGAAGATGATGGAAACGCCCTGCTCGCGCAGCGCCCGCATAACCTCGAACAGCGTGTCTGTCTCCCGCTCAGTCAGCGCGCTGGTCGGCTCGTCCATGACAATGAGATCAGCGTTCAGGGATAGGGCTTTGGCGATCTCCACCATTTGCTGCTCGGCGATGGACAGAGCCGTCAATGGTGTGGTGGGGGTCAGATTCAAGCCCAGTTGGGCGAGCTGACGTTCCGCCTCCTGGTAGAGACTTGCCCAGTCCACAGTGCCAGGCACGGCACCAGCCGGCTCGCGCCCCAGAAAGATGTTCTGGCCAATGTTCAGCGGTGGAATCAGCGCCAACTCCTGGTGAATCATGCTAATGCCCAGGTTCTGGGCGTCGGCCGGCGTCTCGATGTGGACCGGTTCGCCACGCAGGACGATCGAGCCCTGGTCGAGAGGCAGTGCACCGGTCAGGACTTTCATCAGGGTGGTCTTGCCGGCGCCATTTTCCCCCACCAGGGCGTGGATCTCAGCCGGCGTCACCTCCAGCGTCACATCGTCCACTGCCTGGACGCCGGGAAACGCCTTTGAAATGTGCTCCATTCGGAGTAGTGGTTGGTTGGTCATTGGACTTTGAGATGTACTGCGTACTGCGTGACGTATTGCGTATTGCGTACTGCGTAGCCAAACGCAGTACGCAATACGCAGTACGCAATACGTTCCGCTATTGCGCTGTCACGAGCTGCAGTGGGACCGGGATGAACGCCGGCACGCTCTGGCCCTTCAGATGCTGCACAGCGGTCTCGACGCCCAGACGGCCCATCTCGGCCGGCTGCTGGGCGATAGTGGCGGCCAGGGAGCCGACGTTGACGGCCTGCACCGCGTCGTCGATGGCATCGAAACCGACGAAGACGATGTCATCGGCGCGGCCGGCTGCCTCGGCGGCCTGGATGGCGCCCAGGATCATCTCGTCGTTGTGGGCGAAGACGCCGTCGATCTCGGGCTGAGCCTGGAGGATGTTCTCGAAGACGCTGAGGCCCTCGGCCCGGTTGAAGTTGGCGGTCTGGCGGGCGACGATCTCGACGTCGGCGCAGTTGGCAGACATGTACTCGTTGAAGCCCTGGCCCCGGTCGCGGGCGGCGGAGGTGCCGGGGATGCCCTCGAGCTCGACGACCTTGCCCTTGCTGCCCAGGGCGTCACACAGGAACTCGCCGGACATGCGACCGCCGGCCACGTTGTCGGAAGCGATGTGGGACACGATATCGCCGCCGCTGGCTGAGCGGTCCACAGTCAGGACCGGGATGCCGGCCTCGTTGGCCTTCTGGACGCTGGGCACGACGGCGTCGGCGTCCG
>JBHIAO010000799.1:0-2345 GCA_046758565.1 Anaerolineae bacterium | reverse complement strand
CCCATCCCTGTCGGTGCATCCACCATTGCCCTGAACTCGGACGAGCAGGCATTACTGACAGCGTACCTGAAGCGAGGCGGATCGCTCTTTATCAGCGGGGCGGAGATCGGGCTCGATCTGGTGCAGCGAGACAAAGGGCCGGCCTTCTACCGGGACGTGCTGAAAGCGTACTACCAGGGCAGCAACGCCTTCAAGCGCAACGTCCGCCCCTACCCCAACAGGATTCTGCCCACGCCAGGCGGCCTCTTCGACGGGTTGGACATCTTCCGCTTCGACGATGGAACCCACGGCACCTACGATGCGGATCGGGTTGATTACTTCCTGCCGCTGCCGGAGGATCGCCGGGCAAAGTCGGCCTTGCTCTACCAGGCCGGCATTGGCCACGCCGGCTTGACCTGGGACTCTGGCGGGTGTGCCCGGCTGGTCTACTTCGCCTTCCCTTTTGAGACCATCTACCCGGCCGAGGTCCGGCGCGCGGTGATGACGCGGGTCATGAACTACCTGGGCACTTGTGGGCCTCCACCTCAACACGTGATTTACCTGCCACTGGTGTCACACGGAGAATAGAGGAAGTAAGGTTGACTCCACTGAAAAAACGGGTCGGGGGACCCGGGCTGTCCATATTTTGTGGTGAGCTCGGGTCCCCTGACCCGATATCTGGAACCTCACCGATGCTTGGGAGTGTTTTTTCAGTAGAGTCAAGGTTCGGATTTTGTTATCCCATCTGAGGTTTTACGGGCAATGCCTTTCAAATAAGACCTCGGAGGTCTCCGACACAGGTGCTCGGAAGCAAAATCGGCCTCAAATGGGCTTGAACCTGACCAGCTAGAGGCACTTCTGAGACCTCCGAGGTCTGAACGTCGCTTATTTAAAAAGTATTGGTTTTACGGGGCGTTTCGCCGGAGGTTCCTAAGACTGAACAGCTACTTATTGACAGAACGTATTCCCACGCGTTCCGGCATTCGAGGAGAACATGCAAGGAGGAGTGAGACGATGCGGCTAAATCCATTTGCTAAACAGTTGCTTAGCCTGGTACTGACGATGCTTGTCTTGGTCGGTTGCGTCACCCCCGGGGTGGGACCGACACCAACGCCGGCTCCGGCAACAGCCACATCTGTGCCGGCCCCGGCAACGGCCACACCCGTGCCGCCTACGCCCGTTGTGATCGTCGTTACAGCTACACCACAGCCCACGCCTGTTGTGATCGTCGTTACAGCTACACCACAGCCCACAGCCACCCCCGCGCCGACCCCCGTGTGCACGGTAGCTGCTGATGCGCTGAACCTGCGCAAAGGGCCGGATACCGTATTCCCGCGCGTCAGAGAACCATTGTCTCTCCGTAACCGCCTCGAACCGCTGGCGCGTCGTCCCGACGGGCAATGGATCAAGGTGCGGGTGCAAGAAAGCGGCGAGATCGGCTGGGTTGCGGCCGGGTTCATCTCCTGCAACATAGACCCCTCCAGCTTGCCACTGACTGAGGTACCCCCCACGCCGACGGTGCCACCTACGCGGACACCCACACACACACCGGTCGTTGGGGCCTGGCGCGGTGAGTACTACGCCAACCGCCACCTGGACGGTGACCCGGTGCTGGTGCGCAGCGACCTGGGCCTCGATCACAATTGGGGTTCAGGTGCACCAGATCCAGACCTGCCCAGTGATAACTTCTCGGTACGCTGGACGCGCACCCTGGCGTTGGACGAGGGACGATACCGCTTCCGCGCGTTGGTGGACGACGGCGTGCGGATGTACGTGGACGGAAATCTGGTGATCAATGAGTGGCGCGATGGCCCACCACGTGAGGTCACCGGCGAGCGCACACTGTCGGCCGGGGATCACAGCCTGCGCGTCGAGTACTACGAGCGCGCCGGCGACGCTCGCATTCGCCTATGGTGGGAGACGGTCCCACTACCGACCCCGTCCCCATTCTACCCAGACTGGAAGGGCGAGTACTGGTCGAACCGACAGTTGAGTGGCAATCCGACGCGAGCTCGCAACGACCCAACGATCGACTTCCACTGGGGTGAGGGCGAACCCGAACCTGGGCTGCCAGTGGACCGCTTCTCGGTCCGCTGGAGTCGTGAGCTTGACTTCGAGGCCGGCCGCTATCGCTTCTCCGCCCGGGCCGACGACGGCCTCCGCTTCTATCTGGACGGTGAGTTGATCCTGGACGAATGGCACGATAGTAGCGGGCAGGATGTGTACTCCGCCGAGCGGACACTAACCGCCGGTAAGCACCTGTTGGTGGTGGACTACTACGATAACGAAGGCGTAGCACTGGTCCAATTCCGGTGGGAGCGGGTGACCGTTCCGCCTACATTCACACCTACGCCGACACCCAAACC
>JBHIAO010000798.1:0-2367 GCA_046758565.1 Anaerolineae bacterium | reverse complement strand
ACAGGCGGTCTGGGATGACGTTTATATAAATGAGCTGGTGACGGTTCAGGGGGCCAGGGAGATTTACAAGGTCGTGATCGACCCCGAGACGCGGCAGATTGATCGGGAAAAGACCAAATCGCTCCGGGCCGCCGACGGGCGCGAACCATCCTTGGGCTAGATTGGTTAACCAACAGTAAAGGAGTGGACGGATGAATCGAGTTGCAATTGATATAGGTGGCACCTTCACCGATTGTTTGGTCCTGGATAGCCAGGGCAGGCTCAGCGAATTTAAGGCGTCGACGACGCCGGAGGACCCGAGTCGGGGTCTTATGGATTGCCTAGAAAAGGCGGCCCAGGCGGAGCAGAAGAGCGTGCGGGAGTTTATCGGCACACTGGAATACGTCATTCACGGTACGACCCTGGCGACGAATGCGTTGCTGACCGAACGCGGTGTAAAGGTTGGTATGCTCACGACCGAAGGCTTCCGGGATGAGCTCGAGATTCGGCGAGGATTCAAAAACATCCGTACCTCCATGTACAACCTGGTGGTGCCACCGTACAAGCCGCTTGTGCCGCGCTATCTCAGGCTACCTGTGCGCGAACGCACACTATACAGCGGCGACATCGAGACGCCGGTCGATATGTCAAGCACGGCGGCAGCACTCGACAGGCTCGCGGCCGATGATGTCAAAGCGATCGCGATCTGCTTTTTGCATTCCTATGCCAATCCGGAGAACGAGCGTCGAGTCGCGGAAATTTGCCGCGACCGGTTCGATGGCAGCGTTTATGTCACCCCCTCACACGAAATCCTGCCGGTGTGGGGAGAATACGAACGCTATAGTACGACTGTCGTAAGCGCCTATATCGGGCCAATCGTCTCCGAATACCTCTTGGCCCTCGAAGACCGCCTGACCGGGCTGGGTTTCAAGGGCAGCCTGCTGATCGTTCGTGCCGATGGGTTGGTCCAGTCGGCTGCCCACTCGCGCCGCCAGGCGGTCACGGTAATCAATTCCGGGCCGGCGGCAGCGCCCACTGCGGCGCATTTCTGGGGCCGTTTAACTGGCCATGACAACCTGATCTCAATAGACATGGGCGGTACAAGCCTGGACGTCTGCTTGATTCGCAGGGGCGAGATCCCGACGAGCACCGAGAACTGGGTGGGCGACGAACGGGTGGCAATCAAGATGGTCGATATTCACTCCATCGGCGCCGGCGGCGGTAGCCTGGCGTGGATCGACACGCTCGGACTGCTCCGTGTTGGGCCGCAGAGTGCGGGCGCGGTCCCGGGGCCGGCCTGCTATGGACGTGGGGGAAATAGGCCCACCGTTACGGATGCCGACGTGCTGCTTGGATACGTTCCGGCGGACTACTTTCTTGGCGGTGAGATTTTGCTCGACGCCGATCGAGCTAAAAATGCGGTCCGGCGCGTCGCCGAGCCTCTCGGCATGACCGAGAGCGACGCCGCCCATGCAATATTCCAAAGCGTCAACACGCTGATGGCCGATCAGGTCATCGAGCTGTCAACCAAGCGCGGCTATGACCTGCGTGATTTTGCCCTGGTCGTTGGGGGTGGTGCAGGGGCTGTCCATGCAGCAAACGTCGCTGAGTTACTGGGAATTCCGAGCGTTGTCATCCCGAGGTATGCGGCGCTTTACAGCGCCTTCGGGATGTTCGCCATGGATATGGGGCGCGAGTACTCTCGGACACTCATTACCCGAGCCGACAAGCTGGACCTGGAGAGGGTCGAAAGCCTCTACCGCGACCTCGGCCAGAAGGCGATTGCCGATTTCCAGGAGAGCCACATCGAAGCGTCCGAGCTTGTCTTCAGCCGGAGCGCCCATATTCGCTACGTTGGCCAGTTCCACGAGATCGAGGTGCCCATGCCAAGCGCTTTGAAAACTCCCGGCGATGTCGAAGCTGTGCTCAAGGCGTTCCACGCCCGGCACAAGGAGCTCTATACATTTAATCTGCCCTTCCGTGGAGTCGAGTTCCTGACGTTCTGGCTCAAGGTCACGGCTGCCCGCAAGCTCGACCTCCAGGTTGTCCCTCTCGCGCGAGGGAAGAGCGACCCGGCGGCGGCGGTCAAACGGAAAAGGCGCTGCCTGTTCGGAAAGGATTGGATCGAGACGCCCTGCTACGATGGCGAGCGACTGCTCGCAGGGAATGTCATCCCAGGTCCGGCAATCATCGAAGAGAAGGTGACGACGGTCGTCATTCCGAAAGGCTTTACCTGCACCGTCGACGCTTCCGGGACCTACTTATTGAGAAGGAGCTAACATCATGGATGAAAATCTGATCAGTGAAGTGACTGCTGCGACTTCTGCAAGGAGGCAGGTGAGCACGACGGTGGATATCGATCCGCTCACGTTGTCCACCGTTTGGCAC
>JBHIAO010000797.1:0-2370 GCA_046758565.1 Anaerolineae bacterium | reverse complement strand
CGCTCTATTTCGATTGGCCGTGGCTGGCGTTGCTCGCTCCACTGGGCCTCATCCCAACGCTGATGGCATACATCCGGTGGCAGCGCCGGCGCGTCTTCATGACGCCCGCAGATCTCATCGTCGAGTCGGGTATCGTGACGACACAGGCAGTCAGCTTCCCGATCCACGACATTGATACGATTGAGGCGCGCAGGACGCTGCCGGGCAAGGTGTTCGACTATGGGGACGTCGCCGTCTTCTCCGGCCCACAAACCCAGGTGTTCGAAAAGCTGCATCCTTTCAGCCGTTTCATGACCGCCTATCAGGCGCGCCGGCAGTTTGCAGCCGGCTGGCCCGAGCCGGACGGGCGTTTCCTACCCGCGCCGTCTCATGGCTTGCTCCCGGGTCCTATGCCGGATGAACCATGGCGCGAACCCGTGGGGGCTCGGTCGGGAGACCGGCCCCAGCGGGGTGTGATTGATGGACGGTATCGCCGGCTGGGTCATCAGGTGTCTGGCACAGGCGGTGGAGCAATCGCTTGGAGTACGCTCCTGCGGCTGGTGGCACTGTGCGTCGTGCTCAGTGTTGTCATCGCCTTGATGACCGGACTGTAAGTGGGCGCAGGTAGTTCTCTTCGAATGAAGCCCGCCGCGAGTTTCGGCCGGCGCGGATGCGCCGACCTACACTCACGGCTACTAGCTTCGCCACTTCCTGGGGAAGTTCGCCCGTCGGGGGGACGAAGTGGTAGTCGCAGAAAAAGCTCGGAGAGCGGCGAAACAGGTAGCCAGGAGTGGAGCGGAGCGCAACTCCTGGCGGGGGTGCGAACTCTGAGCGGTGGAGAAACAGTTAAGGAGGACAGAAGGATGACTGAAGGCAAAGCTCGGCGTGATGTGCAGGTCTTGGCCCCATCGAGAGCCAGGCCCTTCGGCACGGCCCTTCGACCCCTCGACAAGCTCGGGACGGTGCAGGCTCAGGACGGAGCTCAGGACAGGCCCGTGACACCAAGGGGGGTTGGAGAGCTCCAGCGAGATCCACGCATCGCGCCTCGGACACCGGTGTTGGAGGCGATGGCCGGCCAACTGGCTCCGAACACTTTCGGCGGCCACGTGCTGCTGGTCATCCCGCATTTCCTGAAGGACCTGCCGCCTTTTGTTGACCAGCTCGAAGCCCTCGGGGTGACGTGGGAGAACGCTTTCTTCGTCCCCGTCTTCTACTCTCGTCGGGAGTACGTTCAGCGAACTCTGGGGCAAGAGGGTTGGCAGGTGCTTGCCGCAACCGCTTTCGGGCCGGCCTTCGACCAGACGGTCCGTTCGGCGCTGGCCGAGGCGCTGTACCGGGCAGCGAGTATCCGTCGCCGGCTGATGGTTCTGGAGGACGGTGGCTACGCCGTGCCCATGCTGTTGCGGGAGTTCGCCGATCGTCTCGACTTCGTAGCCGGCGCTGTGGAGCAGACCTCCAACGGCTGCTGGCGCGATCGAGAGGCGGTGGCCGGCTATGAGGCAACCCACCGGCGACCGATCCCGTTTCCCATCGTCGCCGTGGGGGAATGCGCGATCAAGAAGGTCGTCGAGGCGCCGGCGGTAGCCGATGCCGTTCTCCAGAGCGTCGAGCGCCTGCTGATGCGCGACCACAAGGGTTTGCGCGGCAAGCGGGTGGCGGTGATGGGCTACGGCGCTGTGGGGAGCCGCGTGGCGGAGGCCGTCAGGGTTCGGGGCGCATCGGTCGGCGTCTTCGACCGGGATCAGCAGAAGCTGGTGGCGGCCCGCAATCAGGGGTTTGAGGTCCCCAGGCTCACCCTGGCAGGTATCACCGATGATGACGGACATCCGGTGGTGTGCCGGCTGGATGTGCTGCCGTGGGAGGTCAAGAGCAGGCTGGAAGCCGGCGGGCCGGCCCGGTGGCAGGGACACCGGATCTGGCCAAAACTGGCACCTGATCTATCGAGCTTTGTTAGCCGGCATTCGGTGATTCTGGGTACCTCCGGCCACTGCTCCGTTGGTGCGGAGCTGATCTCCGCGCTGCGCCACGGCACCTACCTGGCGAGTTGTTCATCCAAGCGCCTGGAAATCGACGTCGTGGCGCTGGAGGCTCAGGCGGTCGCCGTCGAATCCGTAGCTGGCGTGGGCACCCGATACGTGCTGCCCTCCACTGATGGCCAGAACCGGATCATCACGCTTCTGGCCGATGGGTTTCCCGTCAACTTCTGGGGCGATGATGTCGAAAGCATCCCGACCGAGCACATCGAGTTCGTCTGGGCTTTGATGCTGCACGAGCTGACGCGGATTGCCGGCGGTGCCAATCGGCAAATGGGGCTGTGCGCTCCAGATCCGTGGGCCGCGGAGCGAGTGGCGTTGTTGTACTTGCAGCACAGCCGGCGGTGAAGTATGTAAT
>JBHIAO010000796.1:0-2386 GCA_046758565.1 Anaerolineae bacterium | reverse complement strand
ACGACAACTGCATCGGCTCCGGCTGCGAGCTGTGCATCCACATCTGCCCCTTCGAGGCCCTGGTGCTCAACACCGATGGCAAGAGGGTCGGCGACTTCTTCGGCGTGGCCGAGGTTATCGAGAAGCGCTGCACCGGCTGCCGACTGTGCGAGGAGGCCTGTGGCTGGAACGCCATCTACATAGACCCGCCGCGAGAGGCCCTGAAGAAGCGCATCTTCGAGCCGGTGGAGACAGCCGCCTCCAGCTAAACGCCTGCCCTGAGGCCAAGCCCTCCGCTTTCTCTCCCCGCTTTCCGCTTCTCTGTCTTGCCCTTAAGGGAGATCGATGGCGTACGGGTCGTTGCTGTCCAGGCCATGGGGGCTGCCGATGGCCACGTCGGCTACTTACAGAATTCGTTGGCTGGCGTGATGAAGTCCCAATTGAGCCCGGATGCGCTGACTGACGTGACGGTGGTGGTGTAGCAGCCGGAGGGTGCCCTCCTCAGTCTCCACATCACCGTCCCATCGTCGCTGGTGGTGCCTTGGGCGGTCCAGAATTGGAAGTCGCCGGTGGTTTTCTGAAGGAATATCGACACGGAGGCGCCGCTGACCGGGTTGCCCAAGTTATCAACGAGGGCGACGGTGGTGTAAAGGTGCGGGCCCTTGGTGGAGTAAGTGACAGAGCTGACGCTGACGCTGGTGGGCGTCGAGTTGCTCACGGTGACCGTTACGGGCACGGAGGTGGTGGCGTTGCCAGCGGCGTCCGTGGCGGTCGCGGTGAGGGTATGGCTGCCGTTGCCCGCGGTGGTGGTGTCCCAGGTGACGGACCAGCCGTCGGAGCCGTCGCTGTCCACTCCCATGCTGGTGCTGCCGTCGAGGAAGAACTCCACCTGAGCCACGCCGCCGGTGGCGTCGCTAGCGTCGGCGGTGACGTCAATGATGCCGGAGACGGTAGCGCCCTCGGCGGGGCTGGTCATGCTCACCGAGGGAGCAGTGTTGTCCAGGCTAACGGTCACTTGAGCAGCGTTGGTGGTGTTGGCGACGCTGTCGGTGGCGCGGGCGTCTATGCTGTGGCTGCCATCGGTCACCGCCGTGGTGTCCCAATCCAGTTCATAATAACCGCTGCCGCTCTTGTAGGTGGCCGCCTGCCAGGCCCCACCGTCTATACTCACCTCAACGGTCAGCGTGCCCGCGGCGTCCCGGTCGTCGGCGGCGTCTACCTGTATGGCGACGCTACCCGCGACGGCGCTGCCGTCGACCGGGTTGACGATGCTGGCGGTGGGCGGCTCGTCCACGTTATCCACTGTCACCGTAACGCCGGCAGTGACGGTATTAGCGGCGCTGTCAGTCGCTCGGGCGTCCAGGGTGTGGCTACCATCGGAGACAGTGGTGCTGTCCCAGGTGTCCTCGTAGTAGCTGGTGGCGGAGTTGTAAGCGGCGGCCTGCCAGGCCCCGCCGTCGACCCGCCATTCGACAGTTAGGGTGCCAGCGGCGTCCTCCGTGTCGGTGGCGTCGATCTGGACGGTGACGCTGCCGGAGAGGGTGGCGCCGTCAATGGGGTTAGCAATGGTGACGGAGGGTGGACTGTCGGTAGTGCTGTCGCCGGCTGCCTGACCACCGCTAATGTCCAGGACGTACGGCCCTGAGCCATCGAAAGAGTAGACCTTCAGTCTATAGATACCGGTGGTGGTAGGACTGTAGCCAAACTCGTCCTGGCGCCAGCAGGTCTCGGAGTAGGCCACGTACGGATCCGTGTCTGCTGCTCCCGGCGAGTAGAGGTACATGTCGAAGTCGGGCTGCTCGCAGCCGAGGAACAGCCAGTAGAAGATGTTGCTGTGCGGCTGGGTCTGGGGCAGGATCATGGTGATGGCGATGGGCACCGAGGTGTCTGTCACAGGAATATCCACCCAGACCTCATCCCCCGTGCCGCTAAGAGTGCCTTCGATGTGGGTGTGGGCTGGCAGGAGGGTGTCCTTGCTGCCAGCTATCGGGCTGGCCAGGTCGATCGCCGCGTAGGGGTCGATGATGCCGTAGCCGTAGTCGATATCCTGGCCGGGCGCGCCCCAGTCGTCAGCGGTGGTGGTGAGGTAGCTCTTCACCTGGGCAGTCGTGAGGCTGCCGTTGGCGTCCAGCATCAGCGCCGCCACGCCCGACACGACGGGTGTGGCCATCGAAGTGCCGGACTTGTTGACGTAGCCGGTGGTGGTGCCGGCCTCGGCGGCCATGATGTTCACCCCCGGTGCCACCACGTCCGGCTTGATGCGATCGTCAACGGTAGGGCCACGGCTGGTCCAGTAGGGTACATTGACGCCGCCCTCGCCGGGGTCAGCCACCGCCCCCACAGTGACGGCGTTGGCCGCCGCCGCTGGCGAGCCGACGGTGCACTTCCAGGGGCCGCTGTTGCCGGC
>JBHIAO010000795.1:0-2392 GCA_046758565.1 Anaerolineae bacterium | reverse complement strand
ACAAGCCTTTCAGGGATCGCCAGAGTTGAACGTTGCTCTGAACCTGGGCGGCGGCGACAGCCGTGGCTGCTCGTTGAACCACCGGTTCCCTTTGCCTGGCCGCCATTTCGTCCGGGGTAACGAAGATCAGGGCCTGGGTGGGGCAGGCCTCCACGCAGGCTGGGACCTCTCCGGCTTCCACCCGGTCCGGGCAGCGGTCGCACTTGAGGGCCGTCTTGTAGGCTGAGTCGGCCGTGACCGCGCCGAAGGGACAAAGCATTACACACATCCAGCAGCCAATGCAGCGGTCCTCGTCCACAAAGACGCTGTCGGTCACGGCGTGGTGCTGCATGGCCCCGGTGGGGCAGGCCAGGATGCAGGGAGCATCCTGGCAGTGCAGGCAGCGCGACGGGTAGCTGAAAGCCACGGCGTTCTCCACCCGCACCCGTGGTTGGCTGCGGGGACTCTCCAGGAGGGCCCCGAACAGGGTCTTGGCCGCCGAGTGCTCGACGGCGCAGGCGATTTCGCACGCATTGCAAGCCATGCATCTCTCCACGATCGTGAAGACTTCCTTTACCATGTAACCGACCTCCTTTCCACGAAGACAAAAGATGAGTTCACTGATAAAAGGTGGACAGGTGCTGGTCACTTGCAAAAGGGAACGTGTTTGCGGTTGAAATCGGCGTCATTTTGCAACCTAAAGTGACCGGCACCTTCCGCCCAGCAAAAAACCGATTGGTACGTCCTGCCCACAGCAGGATAGAGACCCAATCGGCAGCCGAGCAACATAGGGGAACTAAGGGAACTATAACATGTCTTTCCCTGTTCGCCGGGTTGATAGAGTTATCCAGGGACTGCCGGCTCGGGACGCGGGGTCAATGTTTCAGCGACATGCTCCATCTGGCTCGATGCGGAGCGAATACGCTCTTCGCCGGTGTAGACGTTGAATTGCTGATGCCGCACATAGCCGATCAGCGTGATGCCCCACTGGCGGGCCAGTTGAATCGACAGCGACGTGGGTGATGTGCGCGAGATGACAATGGGTATCTGCATCTTGACGGCTTTCGTCAGCATTTCCGACGAGATGCGGCCCGTGGACAACAGAATCCGGTGCTTCGTTGGGATGCCGCGCAGTGCGCATTCGCCGCGAAGCTTGTCAAGCGTGTTGTGCCGGCCCACGTCGGCGGCGACGGCCAACAGCCGCTCTCCGTCGCTGATGGCCGAAGTGTGGACCCCGCGGCAGGTGCGGTACAGTGTGGCACTCTCGTGCAACCGGCGCATCAGGTTCAATACCTGTGTCACGCTGATCTGCATTGACGAGTTGAGGGGCGGATAGCCATGGGAGAGGTCGTCAAAGGTGATGCCGCCGCCACAGCCCGAGGTCAGGATACGCGGACCCAGGTCTGGCAACGGGCCTTTCACCCGCACGTCGATGGTGCCCACCAGGACGTCGTCGACAGGCATCCTCCGCACCTCGTCCAGGCCGAAGGCCGGCAGGTACCAGTAGCAGTGATGCCGGTCCTCGTAGATGCGCATCATCAGCACCTCATCCAGGTCGCGGATAAGCCCCTCGGATAAGAGGAACCCGAGCGCCAGGTGGTGCACCTGGATGGGCGTGCACATGAAGGTGACCAACAAGCGCTTGTTCACGTACAGCACCCGTGGTGCCTCACCGATTACCTCGGCATCCATAGCCCTGGCGTTCCTGGGCGTATGCTGCGTGTAGCGCCAGCTAACCGTTCCTTCGGTCATTGTCCCCATGTTACAGTTTCCCGATGCTCGCGGAGGGTCGATAACCTGCCTCCGATGCTGTCAGGTCCATGCCGGCGGTGAGGACGCGCTCAACCTGTAGTACGAAGGGGCGCATGGCCTCGCGCAGGTCCATGGTTTTCATGTAGCCGTTACACTCGTCGCAGACGTACAACCGATATATACCGTCGTCGCTGGGGTAGTAGGCCAGCTTGCGGGGATTCTCGGTGTCGCAGAAAGGGCAGCCAATGCGCTTGTAGCACCAACCGGTGTCGCAGCGGCTACAGAAGAGCAGGCGGACACCGGACTCCCGCTCCAGGGTGGAAAAATCGGGCTCTCCGCCGCAGACGGGGCAGTGCCCCCAGCGCCGGTAGGCGCTGGGCGATAGGTGAGGACGCGCGGCCAAGGCCGCGCGATGCAGGAAGGGGCGTAGGGCCTGGCCAACGAGGAAGGCGATTCGTGGGTCGGTCAGGACCTGGCCTTCGTACCAGGCGCGGACCGTTTCCTCAGCGATTTCGACGCGTGCGCCGGCCGGCCAATCGGGCAGGCCCTGGGCGGCAATCTCGTCCAACTGGTTCAGAAGGCCGTACACAACAACCCAGTCTACCTCCATCTCGTCGAAGGCGAAGAGCGGCTGCTGTGCCTGCTTTCGGGCGTCTACCCG
>JBHIAO010000794.1:0-2393 GCA_046758565.1 Anaerolineae bacterium | reverse complement strand
AAGGCCACGGTGAAGTACGAGGTGAACGGGTCGGATCCGAAAGGCCTGGTGGAAGCGATCCGTGGTGCGGGGTACGACGTTCCTCTGGAGCAGATAACTCTGCCCATAGGAGGTATGACATGCGCCAGTTGCGTTTCCCACATAGAGGGGGCGCTGAAGGGCGTGCACGGTGTGGTTGCCGCCAACGTCAACCTGGCCACCGAGAGGGCGAGTGTAACGTACATTTCCGGGGTGGCGAGCTTACCTGAGTTTAAGCAAGCGGTGGCTGATGTCGGTTACGAAGTACTGGAGGTCCCTGAGGAGGCCGCTGTTACGGGAGCGGAGGAGGAAGTCCAGGAACAGCGGAAGATGGAGGCTGCCCGGTTCCGAATGTGGATAGCTTGGGCCTTCACTGTACCTATCATCCTTTGGATGTTCGCCGAGATGTTCTTCGGCATCGTATGGCCCAACCAGAGCATCTACGATCTGGGGATGATCCTGCTGGCGCTTCCCGTCCTCTTTTGGGTGGGGCTGAGGACCTATGCGGGCGCGTGGGCGGCTCTCAGACACGGCACAGCCAACATGGATTCTCTGATTGCCTTGGGCACGGGTGTTTCGCTTCTCACCGGCCCGGCCTCATTCTTCTCCCCAGTGGCCAACTATGCCGGCGTGGCAGGCATGATTATGGCCTTTCATTTGACCGGTCGTTACGTGGAGGAGACAGCCAAGGGACGCGCCTCGCAGGCTATTCGCAAGCTGCTGGAGTTGGGGGCCAAAACCGCTCGAGTATTGCTCGATGGTCGAGAGGTGGAAGTACCCGTCGAGAAGGTAGCATTGGGTGATGTCATGGTCGTCCGGCCCGGGGAAAAGATCCCTACCGATGGGGTAATCCTGGAAGGGGAGAGCGCTATCGATGAATCGATGGCGACCGGCGAGTCCATGCCCGTCAACAAGCATCCAGGCAACGAGGTTATCGGCGCCACGGTCAACCAGGAGGGGCTGCTCAAGGTCCGGGCCAGCAAGGTCGGCAAAGACACTTTCCTTTCTCAGGTGATCAAGCTGGTGGAGGAGTGCCAGGGGTCCAAGGTTCCTATCCAAGAATTCGCCGACCGGGTAACGGCCGTCTTTGTGCCGGTCGTGCTCGGCATCGCGGTACTCACCCTGGCAGCCTGGATTATTTTCCCTAGTTTCATGAATCCTCTGGCGCAGGCAGGGACTTTCTTGCCGTGGGTGAATCCCAACCTGGGCATCCTAACCTTAGCGATTGTATCCACGGTAGCGGTCTTGGTCATAGCTTGCCCCTGCGCCCTGGGATTAGCAACCCCTACAGCCCTCATGGTGGGCAGCGGTATGGGAGCCGAGAACGGCATTCTCATCCGTAGCGGCGAGGCCATTCAGACGCTGAAGGACGTTCGAATTGTCGTCTTCGACAAGACGGGGACGATTACCAAAGGCAAGCCGGAAGTGACCGATGTGGTCTCTGTCAACGGGTTCGACCAGCAAGCTATGCTGAGACTGGCGGCGTCTGTCGAACGGGGCAGCGAGCACCCATTAGGGCAGGCCATAGTGGAGAAGGCCCAATCTGAGAATCTTATGCTGACGGAACCGCTGGAGTTCCAGGCGGTCCGCGGGAAGGGAGTGATGGCGTCGGTGAATGGCGAACAGGTTCTGGTGGGCTCGCGGCGGCTGATGACGGAGAAGGGCATGGATCCGGTGCCGCTGGAGGCGGAATTGGTCCGGTTGGAAGAGGAGGCCAAGACCGCCATGCTGGTGGCCGTCAACGGAACCCTGGCCGGGGTGGTGGCTCTCGCCGACACGCTGAAGGATGACTCGGTGAGCGCCATTGGCGAACTGCACAACATGGGTATCCAGACAGCCATGATTACCGGGGACAACCGGCGCACGGCCGGGGCGATTGCCCAAGAAGTGGGTATTGACCACGTATTGGCGGAGGTTTTGCCTGATGGCAAGGTAGCCGAGGTGCAGAAACTCCAGGAGCGGTTTGGCCTGGTGGCCTTTGTCGGCGACGGGATCAACGATGCCCCGGCGCTGACCCAGTCCAACGTGGGTATCGCTATCGGCACCGGCACAGACATTGCCATCGAGGCTTCGGACGTGACGCTGGTCAGTGGCCATCTGTCGGGCGTGGTTAGCGCCATCAAATTGAGCCGGGCTACATTTCGAAAGATCAAGCAGAACCTGTTCTGGGCCTTCTTCTACAACGTGGTGATGATTCCGCTGGCGTTCATTGGCTGGATGCATCCGGTGTTGGCGGAGATTGCCATGGCCACGTCGTCTGTTACGGTGGTCAGCAACGCCAACGTGCTGCGCAGGGTAAACATCCGACCCGGCTATCAGCGGGAGTCCGTGGCTCCAAGAAAAAGAGAAGCGGCTCCGCGCCAGGCCGGGGCAAC
>JBHIAO010000793.1:0-2396 GCA_046758565.1 Anaerolineae bacterium | reverse complement strand
TACTCTCTCAGTACGTTTCAAATCTACGAAGATTTCAACTTGAGCGCTGCACGGGAGGTTGCGCTGGAGATCGTGGATCAGAACGGCAACGACCGGCTTGACCCGGGCGATGCCATTCGGTTCTACGGGCAGGAGCCGGCTGAAGAGGACAAGCGGTACACCGGGGCGCGGGTGTACTGGCTGGTGGCCGGCCCCGGCCGCGGGCCGGGCAAGCGTATGGCAACCCGCCCTGCTCCGCCTGGTTCGGGGACGGTTGCGCCAGACTTCCCCGCCACCGTCCACGTTGAGGATAACCAGCGGTATTGGTCGAACATACCTGAGGGGGTGAGTTCTACCTGGTACTGGGAGCTCCTGAACCAGACGAATCCTGGCGTACCCCTGACCCGTGATTACTCTGTGTCGACGCCCGGCGTTTCCTCCGGCAGCCATCAGGTGACCGTCCGGGCAAAGCTGGTCGGTGCTTCCTCCCTCACCACCGCCACTCCGGATCACTCGACCGAGCTCTCCTTGAACAGCAACCTGATCGCCAGCGCGACCTGGGATGGCCACGAGGGGTTCTTCCTCCAGGGCGACGCAGCGTCATCAATTCTGAGTGCCAGTGCAAATACGGTTCAAGTAAGGATCGATCTGCTGCCCAACGTTGCAGCCGATGTCCAGCTTGTGGACTGGCTCGAGGTCGACTATCGGCGGACCTTCCAGGCGCAAAACGACCGGCTGACCTTCACGCGCCCAGCCGGTTTCTCCGAGTATCGAATTACCGGGTTCAGTGGCTCCAACATCGGCGCCTACGATGTCACAGACCCGCGCAGTCCCGTACGGCTGACCGATACCCAGACGCCTTCATTCGGAACACTCCGGTTCCAGGATGCGACACCGGCGGCGCAGAAGTACATCTCCGTGAGGCTTCAAAGCCCCGCCCTGTTGAAGCCCGACAGCATAGCGCGGGTTGACGCCGGCGTTGATCTGAGAGCGGCGACCAACGGGGCGACCTACATCATCATCACTCACGCCGATTTCACCGCGGCTGCCAATCGACTGGCCGGCTATCGGGCGGCTGAATTCAACGTGCAGGTGGTTCAGGTTCAGGACATCTACAACCAGTTCGGCAATGCCGTGCTGGACGCAGAGGCGATTCACGATTTTCTGGCCTACGCGGTTGCCAACTGGTCGCCGAGCCCGCAGTACGTGGTGCTGATCGGCGACGGGACCTACGACTATCGCGACTACCTGGGCGAGCCTCGAAAGATCTTCATCCCACCCTACCAGGCCGTAGTCGACCCCTGGCTGGGTGAGACGGCCGATGAGAACCACTATGCGGCCGTGGTCGGAGCCGACAGCGTCCCAGATTTGTACATCGGCCGGCTGCCGGCGAACTCGCCGGCGGAGGCGGATGCCATGGTCGACAAGATCCTCAGCTACGAATCGGGAACAGCACCTTCCACGCCCGAAAGCGTGTTGCTCGTTGCCGACGACTACGAACCTTGGGTCACCCTGACCAACTTCCCGGCACTCTCCGACGCCCTGGCCAGAGACAGCCTGCCCAACAGCTACGCCGTCAAGAAGGTCTACTACCGGGTCACTCACGGCACGGTCAGCGCAGCCAGGTCGGCTATCACGGGCAACATCAATCTGGGGCAGCGGTTTGTCAACTACATCGGGCATGCCGGCGTCGAGCGGTGGGCCGACGAGGGCCTCTGGACCAGCTCAGACGCGGACCTCCTGGCGAACGCCGGCACGTACCCGGTGGTGCTGGGGATGACGTGCCTGGAAGGTGCTTTCCAGGACGTGCTGCGGGACGCCGTCGCCGAAGCCATGCTGCGGGCGGTGAAAAAAGGGGCGGTAGCCAGTTGGTCCGCGACGGGTCTGGGGGTGGGGACGGGCCACCGCTATCTCAACCACGGGTTTTACGACGCCCTGTTCCGTGACGGTGTGCGCCGGCTGGGTCCGGCCGCTGTGGCCGGTAAGGTGCGCCTGTACAACACCGGCACGAATCTGGACCTGGTTCACACCTTCGCCTTGCTGGGCGATCCGGCCACCGACACCAGGATCTTGGTCCCCTGTGTGGCTGACATTACCGGCGATGGCACGGTGGACGCGAACGACCTGGCGGCCCTGACTCCACATTGGCACACGTTCATAGGGGCGCCCTTCGATCAGGATGGTAACGGCTACATTAACATTATTGACTTTATACTGGTGGCTACTGGTTGGAACTCACCCTGTGGAGGATGACCGGGGTTTCAAGAGGTTGGCTGAAGTGTGAGACAGACCTGCGCGTAACTACTCAGGCCGGGGGCCGCTGGCGGTTAGAAACCGCGCCTACGCTTGCGAAGTCGGCCTCCGCCGACTCCAGTCTAGCCCACGTAGGTGGGCTTCGCAATCGTTGCTGCGACTTC
>JBHIAO010000792.1:0-2406 GCA_046758565.1 Anaerolineae bacterium | reverse complement strand
GGTGAAGCCGGGCGACGTGGTGGTGATTCGCTACGAGGGGCCGGCTGGTGGTCCGGGCATGCAGGAGATGCTGGCCCCGACCAGCAACATTGTGGGCATGGGGCTGGGTGACTCGGTAGCCCTCATCACCGATGGCCGCTTCTCTGGTGGCACTCGCGGTGCCTGTATTGGACACGTGAGCCCCGAGGCGGCAGCCGGCGGCCCGATTGCGCTGCTAGAGTCGGGGGACATGATTAGTATCGACATCCCGAAGCGCCGGCTGGAAGTAGAACTCAGCGACGAGGAACTGGCGCGCCGGCGCGAGAACTGGAGCTCGCCACCTCCCAGAATCGACTATGGCTGGCTCGGTCGCTATGCAAAAATGACCACCAGCGCCAGCAAAGGGGCAGTGCTCGAGTTGTGAGTAGCTCACGTTACTTGTCTCCAACGTGAGGTTCCGTAGCTCGGTCCCTACGACGTCGAACCTTTCCTCAATCTCTGGCACGACGCCAGCTTCATACAGGTAAGGTGATCAGAATGACAAGCGTCCATCGTTTTGCGGAAGCGTTGCAGCAACACATTCGGCCAGCGTCGTTCCCGGTCGCTATCAAGATGTTGAGGGAGGGAGAACCGATTCCAGATCGGGTGAAGCGACCGGCTGAGGACCTGGGCTTCCAGTCAGCCATCTGTCAGGGCTTTGCGATCGCGCGTCGCTATGGTTGGCCCATCGCCATCGGCCGCGATGACCTGTCGTGTCCGTTAGCCAAGGCCGTCTTCGGCTTCGCGCCGATGCTCGACTACTACGTGGAGGGGCATGCCTGTGCCGGCATGTACACCGAGACGCCCGGGGCCGGCCACCGTACAGAAGCTGAAACGCCCAAATTCGAGTACGGCCAGTACCAGTACATTGTCCTGGCACCGCTCCACCGTTGCAGCTTCGAGCCTGATGTGGTGCTGATCTACGGCACGCCGGGACAGATTATGCGGCTCGTGACGGCGGCCCTGTGGAAGCAGGGTGGTCAGATAACATCCAGCTTCTCGGCCCGCATTGACTGCGCCGACGTGGTCATCGAGACTATGAAGACCGGCGAACCACAGGTCGTTTTGCCCTGCTACGGCGACCGCATCTTCGCCCAGACCGAGGATCACGAGATGGCGTTCACGGTGCCGGCCGGCCGGCTCGACGAGATCGTCGAGGGTCTGGAAGGCACTCACAAGGGTGGTGTCCGCTACCCCATCCCCAGCTTCCTCCGCTATCAAGGCCAGTTTCCGCCCACGTATGAGAAGATGAACGAGCTTTGGGCGGCGCAAGAAACTGAATCAGAGTAGAACGGGTCATGGGCGGCAAGACAGGAGTGGTGTGGTCACCAAGAGGTTCGTAACATTGAGAAAGTTGGTTTTACGACATGCCGTCAGTTGGTCGAAATGATCCCTGCCCGTGTGGTAGCGGTAAGAAATACAAGCACTGTCACTGGCGTATTGATCAGCAGATTCACCGCCGGAACTTGCGGTTAGAGCGTGCCTGGCAGACATTGGGTCAGCGAATCTGGCAATTCGGTGTCGAGGGTCGCCTCGTGCCGGAGTTCGCTTCAGCGTGGGAGTTGTTCTGGGATAACCGGGTTCCTCTTGCGGCCACGTCGGCCCTGGATACGGTCGAGCACGCTCGATTTCTTGACTGGTATATCTTCGACTATCGTACCAGCAATCGAAACCGAGTTGCAGAGCTGTTCGTGGATGAGAAGCGGGCAGAGCTTTCATCCCTGGAGCAAGATCTGATTCGCGACTGGGTGAAGACCCATGTCAGCGTATACGAGGTGACCGACGCTGCGGAAGATCACCTTGATCTGCAGGACGTGTTCGCCGGCGAAGTAAGATCGGCTGACAAGGCCGGTGGAGATGAGTACCCGTTCGCAGCCTCGCTGTTGCTAGGCCGGCTGCTTCCGTTGGGCGGTTCTCTCCGGTTTGCGCCCGGTGTCATTCAGCTGCTGCCCAGCGCAAAGGAGGGACTGCTTGAGTTCGTTCAGCCGCGCTTCACGGCGTGGCAGCAAGCGCGGTACGGTGCCGATTGGAACGATTTTCTGAACGAAGCCGGCTATCTGCTGAACCATTTCCTGATTCGGGACATAGAGCCCATCGAAGCGCCGGCCGTCGAGGCGCCCGCAATGGATCCCCTACAGGCTGCCCGCTCGATTGCTCGTCGCATGCAAAGCGAAATCATCACTACGGCCCTCGATCTCCATTATGAGCGCTGGCTGGACAGGCCGGTCCCTGAATGGCGTGGAAAGACTCCACGGGAGATGGTGACGACCCCCGAGGGCACTGAAATGGTCGAGGTGCTCCTGGAAGTTCTGAAAGATATCGAAGAGGAGCGTGCTAGATCCGGTCAGCCGGCCTACGACGTGGATTTGCTGCGTTACAGGCTAGGTC
>JBHIAO010000791.1:0-2409 GCA_046758565.1 Anaerolineae bacterium | reverse complement strand
GCTGCCAGGATCAGTGATGGCGACGAAGTGCTCGCCAGCCCGGTCGGCGCCCAGCGCATCAGCTACCCGGTTGTAGAAGAACTTGAAGAAGGAGAGGGTCTCCACTGTTCCGCCCGATTTGGTGGCGACGATAAACAGTGTGCGGGGCGGATCGAGCCGTTCTGCCTGGGCCAACACCGCACCGGGGTCGGTGCTGTCTAGCACGGCCAGGTCTAGACTTCCGAAGTCTGACAGACTTCGGAAGTCTGAGAAGGTCTTACTGAAGACCTCTGGCGCCAGGCTGGAACCGCCCATCCCCAACAGCAGGGCGTGGGTGTAGCCGTCGGCGCGCACGGACTCGGCCAGCGCCTCCAGCCGGTACACATTCTCGGTCATGACCTCGGCCGTGTGCAACCAGCCTAGCCGGTTGGTGATCTCCGCAGGCTCAGGTTTCCACACCGTGTGGTCGCCGGCCCAAACGCGAGCCAGGACCTGGTTCTCGGCCATCTCAGTCAGCGCAGCGTCCACGGTGGCCTGGTACGGACCGAGGCTGGACGCGTGGTGCTGCCAGCCGGCCAACAACCGGTCGCGCTTCTCGGCAATGCTAGCCATCAGGGTCTCGAAGGACCTGGCGAAGGAATCCACACCGTCGGCCTGCAACTGCTGAGTGATAGCGTCCAGGTCTATGCCTAGCTCGGACAAGCGAGCCAACTGGGCTTGGGCCTCCTCCACATCTGCTTCCAACGTGGAGGCGACAGTGCCGTGATCGAGGAAGGCGTTCAGGGTAGCTGGTGGAACGGTGTTGACCGTGTCCGACCCGATGAGAGTGTCCACGTATAGCGTATCGGGATACAGCGGGTTCTTGGAGCTGGTGCTGGCCCACAGGGGGCGCTGCACTCGCGCACCCTGAGCGGCCAGCCTCTCCCAGCGGGCGCCGCTGAAGACCTCGCGGAAGCGGGCGTAGGCCATCTTGGCGTTGGCGACGGCGATTTTCCCCTGTAGAGATTGGGGATTGGGGATTGGAGATTGGAGATTGGAGATTGGAGGCTTGTCCTGAGCGTTGCCGAAGGGTTGGATATTGCCGCTCAGTTCCTCCAGCCGGCGATCCACGGCGGTGTCCACGCGGCTGACGAAGAAGGATGCGACGGAGGCGACCGTGGGTAGGTCTCCGCCGGCCTCCGCCAGTTTCTCCAGGCCGGCGATGTAGGCCTCGGCTACGGCATCGTAGTGCGCCAGCGAGAACATCAGCGTGACGTTGACGTTGATCCCTTCCCCGATCAGGGTTTCGATGGCCGGAATGCCGGCAGGGGTGGCCGGCACCTTGATCATCACGTTGGGTCGCTCCAGCGCGGCGAAGAGCCGGCGGGCCTCCGCGACCGTGCCCTCGGTGTCGTGGGCCAGTGTGGGGCTGACCTCCAGGCTGACGTAGCCGTCGTCACCGCCGGTCTGCTCGTAGACCGGGAGCAGCAGGTCGGCGGCGCGCCAGATGTCCTCCAGAACCAACGCCTCGTAAATCTCGTCCACCGATCCTTCGGCTACCCCTTCGACCTCGTTCAGGGCAGGGCTCAGGACAGGCTTGCCCTCGTCCACCAGGCGGTGCAGGTCTTCGTCGTAGTCGGTGCTGCCGGCTATCGCTTTCTCAAAGATGGACGGGTTAGACGTGACACCACGTACGCCTTTGTCGATCAACTCTTGCAGTTCACCGGACGTGATGAAAGAACGGCGGATGTAGTCAAGCCATACAGCTTGACCCAGGTCGGCCAACTCATGCAATTTGGTCATTTTGGTTCTCCTGCTCCATAGCTCAGCTTATGCGCAAGTCCTGATGCGAGGCCTTGGGAATCTCGGCTGCCGGATTTGCCGCCCACCTTCCTCTTCGTCATAGCCGGGCACGGCCCAACAGTCCTCGTCTTGCGGGCAGAAACCACAGGAGCTCAGATTATCGCACATCTTCTCCGCTTGTGCCAACGTCGGTACGCCGGCATACAGTAGTGCTCCCAACCCAGTTTGGTGCCGGCCTCAACCGCCACACGCACCCGCACCTCGGACGGCAACACGCTCTTGCGATAGTCCGCCGGCTGCTGGTCGAACAGCTCCCAACTGGGCATGGAAACCACCCTAACTCTGATATCTTCAGCCGCCAGTTTCTTACCCGCTTCCAGAGCGATGGGCGTCTCAGAGCCGGTACCGATCAGGATCACATCCGGTGTGCCCTCGGCTGACTGCCATAGCACATAACCACCTTGTTGCAGTCCCTTGGCCGACGGGTATTCGGTCCGATCCAGCACCGGCAGTTCCTGCCGGGTGAAGATCAGCACATTTCAAATAGCAACCGAGGAGTGAGCACGCCCACGTGCGAACGGCATCTGGGGATGCCTTACTCCTCTTATTTGGAGGGTATTGCGTTTAGGTCAGCACTCCAGGCACCTC
>JBHIAO010000790.1:0-2415 GCA_046758565.1 Anaerolineae bacterium | reverse complement strand
AATTGTTACCTTCTTTACGGGGGGACTTGCCTTTGCCATTGGCTCGCTGCGCCTGGGGAGCGATGCCTGGCGATCACTAGGGCTGCCGCCCTGGGCAGCAGTGCTTATCATCGTCGCCACAGTCGTGCTCTTCCAGGAGGGTTCTCTCGGGGCCCTGTGCGGAGTCGCATGGGTGATACTAGGGTACACCCTCTGGTCGGACAAGGGTTATGTCATAGTGCAACCTGAGCGACAGGTTGAGAAACCTCCCATAAGTGTCTGGAGAGTTGCAGGTAATCTGATGGCTGGTGGGGGCTTTGGTGCTATTATCGGAGCTATAGCAGCCATTGCCGGCGCTATTGTGGATAGTGGGTGCGATTTCGACACGCTTTTCTGTATACCGGAGGGTGTTGTCATGGGCCTCGCTATAGGATACCTATTCGGTAGTGCCGCTGGTGTTTACTTTGTTGGGAACACCCGCTATGTAGCAGGTTCTTTCCTGGCAGTATTGGCTGGTAGCATCATTGGTCCTCTGATAGGATTCTTCAATGGTCGCATCATGGCGAATGATCTGGGTCTTGCGATCCTTGTCGGCGTTGGTGCGCCTGTTGGTTCTACCATTATGTTCAATCTGACCCATAGGTATAAGTAGCCCTTTTGCAAAGAAAGGAAGGACAACGTGAGGCGCCGGCTCATCCTGAACCTAGTCGAAGGTCTCGTTGTGATCTTGGTCAGCCTGATCCTGGTGCTGAGTGCCCAAGCCAGCACAGCCCAAGCTCAGAATCGGTCCGTTATCGGCGAGCGGTTTGACATCAGCCTGACCGTCCAGAAGAACGGAGACGTCGATGTCGTTGAGACCCGAACGATTGAGTTTCAAGGCGGTCCCTTCCACTCCGGTTTTCGTACCATCCCCCTCAGCCGGCTCGACGGCATCACGGACGTGGGATTCTACGAAGGCGGTCGGCGCTACGAGCGGAGTGACAGCGAAGCGCCGTACACCTTCCGAACATGGGTCGAGGGGGGTGAGTTCAACCTGCGTTGGTACTTCCCCCAGACCTCCGATTCGACTCACAGGTTCATCCTCAAGTACACGGCCAAGGGCGCTGTCCGCATCTACGAAGGCGGCGATCAACTCTGGTGGGCGGCCGTCGAGAGCGATCGAAGTTACCCGGTTCGGACATCGCAGGTAACGGTGCATCTGCCGAAAGGCATGGACGAGGTCCATAAGTGGGAATTCTACGGCGTCGCCGGCCAGGGCGAGGTGACCGATCCGCAAACGATCGTTTTCACGACCCAGGAGACAATCCGGCCTGGCCAGGGCTTTGAGGTCCGCGTATGGTTCCCACACGGCGTGGTAGAGGCACCACCACCGGCCTGGCAGGGAGAGTTCAACGCCCGTGTTGTCGAGCAGCACGGTGGGGCGCCTCCCGACGTGGTTGTAACTGATCCCCCCCGACAGGTGATCAATTTCCTGGCCGGCTTCATCGGTTTGTTCATCGCCGTCATCGGCACTGTGGGACTCGTCGTGCTCTGGTACATCCGTGGTCGCGATGCATCGGTGCCATTGGTGGCTGACTATCTACCGCAGCCACCCAGTGACCTCCCGCCCGGCGTCGTCGGAACGCTGTTGGACGAAACCGCCGACATGCAGGACATTGTTGCCACCACCGTCGATCTCGCGCGGCGAGGTGTCTTCACGATGCAAGAAATTCGGGAGGAGGGATCCCCAGACACCAGTGCGCGGCATGACTTCGTTTTCGAGAAGCAGGATCACGAGGAGACACTGCGACCTTTCGAGAATACACTTCTTCAAGAGCTATTTGGGGGTCGGCAGAGCCAGAAGCTCTCGTCTTTGCTGGGTGAGAAATTCCATAATGCTATCCTCGCGCTGCAGGATCAGTTGTACGAAGAGGTCGTACGCGAAGGATTTTTCCGGCAGAGCCCTGACTCGACGCGTCGCATCTACACCCTCCTTGGGGTGGCCGGGATCCTTTTCTCCATTGTTAGCTTCCTCGTGCTGGCGGTAGCGGTCCCCTTTGCCGAAGCTGCGCTTTGGATTTCCTTCGGGATAGGGGCTGTTGCCATAGGAATGATCGTCTTTGGCTACGTGATGCCTGGGAAGACGACCAAGGGGTCGAAAGCAGCAGCCCGGTGGCGGGCTTTCAAGCGCTACCTGGAGAATATCGAAAACTATACTGATTTGGAACAGGCGAAAGGTATCTTCGATAAGTACCTGCCATACGCCATCGCGTTTGGCCTCGAGAAGAGCTGGATGCAGAAATTTGCCCAGGTTAATGCGCCGACCCCACGCTGGTATCAGCCGGCCGCTCCCAGAAGACATGCCCGTCCGATCTCTCCCGATCTTCCAGGTCCGATCTTCTCGGGTTCTACGGGCACGGGCGGTGGGCACGGGACGACTACATCGGGTCGTGGGGT
>JBHIAO010000789.1:0-2416 GCA_046758565.1 Anaerolineae bacterium | reverse complement strand
GGTGAAATTCCCGAGAAGTCGGGCGTTTGTGCTCCTCCGCTACACGCTTATCATCGCCATGGCCTACCTGCTGTTGGTGGGGGTTGATTTCTCGCCGCCCCCAGTCGGCCTCGTCCTGTTGGTCCTCGCCGCACTCATGTCGAACGTCGTGATGACGTACCTTCCGGCACGCATCACGGACTCAATGGCGTTCAATGTAGGTATCATCGTTGGCGACACCCTGTGGATCACAGCGGCTTTGCACTACAGTGGTCTGTTTGGCGCTGAGTTTTTCTATCTCTACTTTTTTGTGCTCCTCCTTGCGGCGATCGGCGAGAATCTGGGGCTCATTGCGCTCGGGGCCGTCGTCGTTTGCACCGTGTACGTCTTCATGCTCTCAGCTGGGGGCGGTTCCACGTCCTTGTGGAGCTCGCGGTTACTGATCCGCATCCCGTTTCTCTTCACAGCGGCGGCGTTTTACGGCTACCTCGTTGACCGCGTGCGGCGCGAGCGCCAGCGTGTTCGTGAGGAGGCCCGGATCTACGCCGAAACCATCGTGGACACAGTACCTGAACCCCTGGTGGTCCTCAACGCGGACCTGCGTGTGGTGTCGGCGAATGGCTCTTTCTACCGGACTTTCCATGTCTCGCCAGAGGAGACGGAGAACAAATTGCTCTGTGAACTAGGGAACCGCCAGTGGGATATCCCCAGGCTGCAGGCGCTCCTCGAGGAGATTATCTCCAGGGATACCCAGCTCCAGCACTTTGAGGTTGATCACGAGTTCCCGACCATTGGCCGCAGGGCGATGCTGCTCAGTGGCCGTCGACTCCGTCAGGAAGAGAGTGGTATGGACATGATCCTCCTTGCCATTGGGGACGTCACTGAGTGGAGGCGGGCAGAGGAGACACGCCGTCGCCTCGAAAAGGCCGTCGAAACCATGCAACTCGGGGTGACAATCACCGATCCAGACGGGAGAATTGTGTATGCGAATCCCGCTGATGCAAGTATGCATGGCTATTCGGTGGAAGAATTGGTCGGCAGGGATGCGAGGATGTTTGGGCCCAGCCAGCGCTGGAAACCGATGGCGAAAACCCAAGTCAAGGAAATGGATAGCTGGAGGCGAAAAACTGTCAACAACCGGAAAGACGGGAGCATTTTTCCCGTCCAGTTGATGTCCGATGTCGTCAAGAATGCTGCAGGAGAACCTATCGGCATAGTGACGACCTGTGAGGACATCACGGAGCGACAGCAGGCGGAGGAAGACCTACAAGAGAGCAACCGTCGCTTAGAGGAGGCGCTGAGTGAACTAGAGGCGACGCAGCAGCAAGTCCTCGAGCAGGAGCGCCTCCGCGCCCTTGGCCAGATGGCCAGCGGCATTGCTCACGACTTCAACAACACATTGTCGCCGATATTGGGCTTCAGTGATCTGCTGCTCGAACATTTCAAAGATCTGGGCGACGAGGAGGTGGTGACCCGCTACTTGAAAATGATCAACACCGCTGCCCAAGACGCCGCGAGTGTGGTCCGCCGCTTGCGCGAGTTTTACCGCTCCCGGGAGGACGATGAAGTGTTCCGGCCTGTCAACCTCAACGATTTGGTCGAGCAGGTCATCAGCCTTACGCAGCCGCGGTGGAAAGACCAGGCCTTGGCGAGCGGCATCACGATCCTCATCGAGACGGATCTGCAGCACGTCCCCCTCGTCGCCGCCAACGAAGCCGAAATCCGGGAGGTGTTGACCAACTTGGTCTTCAACGCGGTGGACGCGATGCCCGACGGCGGGACGATCACCGTGCGCACCTGTCCCGATACCGACCTGATCGTCCTGGAAATGAGCGACACGGGTACCGGCATGACCGAAGAGGTCCGCCAGCGATGCCTGGAACCATTCTTCTCAACCAAGGGCGACCGCGGGACTGGCCTGGGACTGGCAATGGTGTACGGGATCATCCAGCGCCACCACGGGACGCTCGTTATCGAGAGCAAGCCGGGCCAGGGGACGAATTTCATCATTCGGCTGCCGGTCCATGCGAAGCAGGAGGCAGAGGGCCGATCGGAGGAGGCAGAGGGCCCCTCCCGTCGGCTGCGCGTTCTCGTCGTGGACAACGAACCGCCAGTGGTGGAGGTCGTGAGGGCGTTTCTGACCGGTGACGGGCATACCGTCGAGACCGCGATGGACGGACTCGAGGGATTGAAGAAGTTCCATGCGGGCTGGTTCGATGTAGTGGTTACAGACCAGGGGATGCCTGAAATGAGCGGCGAGCAACTGGCAATTGCCATTAGAAAGGTTGCCCCGAACAAGCCGGTAATCCTGCTGACCGGTTTTGGAGGGATCATAAAAAGCTCGGGTGCGAGCCCAGCGGGCGTGGACCTCGTTGTGAGCAAGCCTGTCACGCTGGCCGCGCTGCGACAGGCGTTGGCGAAGGTGGTCCCGGACTAA
>JBHIAO010000788.1:0-2419 GCA_046758565.1 Anaerolineae bacterium | reverse complement strand
AGGAACCAGGCGGCAATCTGGCCGGCATGGGCCGAGTACACCTGGCCGTCGATGGGGTCGTAGACGTCCACGCCGCGCAGTTCCACGACGTATTCGCCGTTCTCCTGGCGGAGCTCCACGTCCGGCTCGCCGAAGACGCTGAAGAGTTGGCTCCTGGCTGTGGTCTTGAGCAGGCTGTCCCCCTTGGCATCGGTTAGCAGGACGTCGGGGCGGATGTGAGCCAGGAAGGTCTGAACGTGGGGGTGGATGCTTTTCTCGATGGCGGCCTGCGCCGGCCCGTCGAACTCGAAGCCGGCGAAGACCACGGCGTCGAAGCCCCCCATGTACGCCTCGCGCAGCCCCTGCTCCACCTGCCGCTGAGTTACCGGGCCGTACTGCGGCCCGAAAGACACCGCCACCCGTTGGAGCCCGTTCTTCGAGTCGCCGGCCGGCACGCCTTCCGCATGGAGGACGCCGCTGCTGCGCGCGGTCAGGCTTTCGAACTTCATGGAGCGGTTGCCCGGGAAGGTGACGCCGTCCTTGCGCATCAGGTCGATGAGCAGTGGGATGTGGCTGCCCGATTCGCCGGCCGGCGGCAAGACTGGCGCATCTCCGTTGCCCTCCAACTCGGGGGCGCCGCCGATGGGCGTTTCGACCATCAGTTCTTCGGCCGCCGGCGGGATGGCCTCGACGGTGAACGGCCCACTCACCCGCGTGATGCCGCTCACCACTTCCGGTTGATCGTACAGCGTCTCCTGCGGCGCATCGGCGGCAATGATGGCATCGATCTCGCGCTGCCTGGCCCGGCGAATCTCCAGGTACTCTCGATGCAACCGGACCGCCTCCTCTGGCCAGTCGAGCGCCGGCTCGAAGGGAACCTCCCACGGCTTGAGCGATTCGCCCAGGGCACGATTAAGGACCGCCAGCGCATCCTCCAACCGCGTGCGATACCGTTCAATGGTTGTATCAAGGCGAATGTTCCGAGTTATCGACTTGAGCATTATGTGAGGTGCCGTCTCGTAAACAAAACCCGCCCTTATCCCGATTTCCTCATCATAGAGCTTGTAGTAGGGATAGGTAGCTGTGAGCAGTCTTTGTCGGCTCAAGGATATTGCTACGCGACTCGTATCGCACGTGATCCAGCGCCGGCCCCATTGCTCTGCCGCGTAGGCTGTAGTCCCGCTCCCGCATGTAGGATCGAAAACCAGATCGCCAGGATCGGTGGTCATCAGAATGCACCGCTCGATCACTTTGGTATTCGTCTGGACAACATAAACTTTCGGATCGCCAAAGCCACTCGTTCGCGTGTCATCCCAGACATTGGTTATCGGCCTGTACGGAAAGTCGTCCAAGTATCGTATGTAAGTAAGCGTATTCCCCACGCGCATCAAGCGATCACTGGCATCCAGGCATTTCATGCCGGGCAGATTGGTCTTCCAACCACCTTTGCGCGGTTCAAAATCCATTTCCTCGAAAGTGTAGACGAAAGTGGTGGAGTCACTCGGTGTCTGGGAGGTCAGAGGATTTGGGCGAAACGGTCGTGCATCTCTAGGAAGTAGTGCCGGTCGCTCAGCTTCCTCCCGTGTCATCCTTCTTCGAAGCCCATTGGAAAGCTCTACGTATCTCAAGTTGTAGTCATCTTCGACAGATCGTGGCATGTATAGCTGTCTGTACTTCATGTTCGCTAGTGATTTGGCATACCAGAGCAGAATGTCATAGGTGGCGTCTAACCCCCCACTACCTTTCCCTGCGGTCTTCAGAAACACGATCTGAGACGCGAAGTTCTCTGATCCGAAGAGCTCGTCCATCAAGCAGCGCACGTAGTGCAGGTTCTCGTCGCCGATCTGCACGAAAATGCTGCCGCTATCAGCAAGCAGTTCTCGACACAGGCGCAAGCGGTCACGGAGATAGGTGAGATAGGAATGAATACCCAGCGTCCAGGTATCCCGATATGCCTTGATCTGTTCGGGCTCTCGAGTCAGGTGACTATCGCTGTCCCGCACATCTCGTTGGTCAATCCGTGGCTGGAAGTTGCTGCTGAACTTCACGCCGTAGGGCGGATCCACGTAGATCATCTGGACCTTGCCGGCCATCATCTCGCGTTGCAGCAGCGAGTTCATCACCAGCAGGCTGTCCCCCAGAATCAGGCGGTTGGCCCAGTCCACGTCGTGCTGGTAGAACTCCACCGCCTGGTCCAGCGGCAGGTTGGGATCGCTGAACAGCTCCAGTTGCTTGGGCTGGGGCCGCTGCACCGCCTCGACCACTGCCTGCGCGGATACCCGCTCGTGAATGTGCAGTGACACGGTGTCTACGGCCACGCCGGCAGCATCCCCCACCTCGATGGCGCTAAGCCCGGGCTTGCCGGCCCACACCAACTGCGGCGATAGGTGCGGGTCGTAGGCGTAGTGCTGTTGCGGTCGCTCCCGCACCTGGGGCTCGT
>JBHIAO010000787.1:0-2421 GCA_046758565.1 Anaerolineae bacterium | reverse complement strand
TGAGCCCAGGGGCGCTTGCTACGTCTGATATTAGAACACCTCGCCCGGCTTGACCAGGTGAAGCGTTGTCTCGGTCCTGGCAGTTTGTCGGAGAAAGCACTTTCAATGGTCAAGGATGCCACATATCGGGTCAGGGGACCCGAGCTCACCACAATATATGGACAGCCTGGGTCCCCTGACCCGGTTCTCCGACAAACTGCTAGAGCACTAAGGCTGGCCAGGGCACATGGGAGGCAGCCCGTCGGGGCCGACTTCAACAATGAACCCGTTGTCGAACAGTGGGAAGGCTTCGAACGCCTTGGACTCATCTCCTGGCAGGTCTGGCTCGGACAGAACGCGACCGACGCGCTCCACCGCCACGGCACCCAGGGCGACGCCTACACCTTCCTGCTCCGGAGCGCCGCCCCGCTGGTTAGTGAAGGTGGCTGAGATCACCAGCGATCCCAGGAAGCCATCTGGGATATAGCCCCACTGGTTCAGGTCGATGTACTCTACCTGCTTCTCGTTCAGCTTCTCGCACACGAAGTCGATCAGCCGGTTCTGGTCGTAGATGAAGATCACGAAGTCGGTGAAGCCGGGATTCGGGTTCAGATTCTGGATGGCGATTTCTGTTGTGACGCCGCGGTTACCCTTGGCCACCAGCGGGATTGCGAGCACCTCGGCACCACGGAAGCCTCCGCGGCCCGGCCCCAGTTGCCAGTCAAACGACCCCATTTCCTGTAGCGCGTTGTACACCACCGTCTCCTGCCGCGCCGTCTTGGCCGGGTCCGTGAACTTCTCCAGCATGACCACCGACAGGATCCTCGGTGATTCTATCGCTGGATCGCCGGGCGTGAACCAGTCCTGTGACTCGATCCGGGCCGAACCCGCCCAGTATCCCGGCAGACCAGAGATGACCGGTAGGAAGAAGGTCTGCGAACCGCGCGGACAGATCCAGTCGACGACGGTCTTGATGATGTCGCCGCTGTTGTCCAGGAAGGACACCTTGACCTTGGCATTGTGGATCGAGCTCAAGTTCTGGACCTGGATGCTGGTCTCCCAGCCCTGGTGCTCGCGGTAAATGAGCGGCGCATAATTTACCTGGGTTCCCAGGGTGAAGTCGCGTACGCCGCCTGGGTTGATGAACACATCCGCCGGCACGCCGTGGTAGGAGCCGAAGTGGTTAGCGCCCAGGGTGTCTACCACCACCCCCAGGGGTTGCGAGGCTGAGAGCCAGACAGAGCCTTGCCACACCGGCCCGACGACGACGTTAGGGTCGAACGGGTAGGACTCGCCGGGTGCCAGTTGCAGGATATCCCAGACCACGGGCCGGATGCAATCCCCCTGTTGCTGGAACCACAGCTCTACCGAAGTGCACTCCTCACCCGAGTTCTGGACGTGGATGATGCTGTTCAGGCCGAAGAAGTCGGCCCAAACCAGCGGTGCGTAGTAGGCGAAGCCGCCGGCCCGCGGGTCGCGGAACCCCTCGCGGTCGGTGGAGATACCCACGTAGACCGCACTGCTGTCCAGGTTAGGATCGACGACATCCGGACACGTCCGGTTGACTGTCACGGCCAACGGCTCGCCCGAATGCGCTCCGAAGTCGAGGACAAGTTGTTCGCCTGGGAAGTCGCCGATGGGCCCGAAGTAGGTGCCGCGCTCGCGGTAGGCCCGATCGAACAGCAGCCACTCCTGGTGGTCCGCTCGAATCAGCGGGAACAACCGGTTGCAGGCCAGGTCGGCGAAGAGCAGTTCGTTGCCGCGTTCGTCCTTCACCACGTCGGTGGCGTTCAGCGAGTAGATGATACCCGATCGAGCGCCCGGCGGCAGGTACGGGTTGGTGAAGGTCCAGGCACTTCCTGGGCGCAGCAGCCCGGTGCATTCGACCTTCAGCGGGCCGAAGGATTGCGGTGGGCAGAAGCCATACTCACCCCACACCACCAGCAACGCCTTGGTAAACTCGTTCCCAACGTTCTGGATCTGTATCCAGGTATCGCACTCGTCGGTGTTGAGGGCCGGCAGTTGCAGCCGCCAATCCACCCCCTTGCACGGTGCCTCACGTGACTCCTTGAACCAGGTGGGGTCATCGTCGTCCCGTGGGTAGCGGTCGTTGAAGCGCGGCCCGTCGAAGCGCGGTCCCGGGAAGTTCGTAGGCTCGACCCCTACAGGGATCTCCGGCCAGCCCGGCGACTCGGACCACCAGAAGACGAGACCAGCGGTGCCGGCGTGGTTGTTTTCAACGCGGTTGCTGGCAAAGAACCTGTTGACGTCTGTCGGGTCGAACTGCGGGGACCGCTGGTCGAACAGATCAATCTCGTTGTACCACACCCAGCCGTGGTTGAGGACGATGGTCTTTCCGCAGCGCACGGTGCCGCCCGGGCCGGCCTCGAAATCCTTGATGCGTACCTGGTAGCGCACGCGCAGGGAGAAGGTGACCGGGAT
>JBHIAO010000786.1:0-2429 GCA_046758565.1 Anaerolineae bacterium | reverse complement strand
GGCATTGCTCAAATAGCTGACGACCTCTGGCGAATTCTGAGGTTCTGTTGTATAACTTGTATTCCGCACTTTTCAAACAGGGTTGATCTATGGTAGAATAGGGGCACAAACTTCTTTGTCGAGGTGCCCCGATGATCGAGCGACTTCATGAGGTTGAGTTTGAGACCCGTACGATTGGCCCTCTGGTGCTCACCACCCCGGTATTTCAACGCCTGGATTTCCGGGGGACGGTCAATTGTTATTGTCCTATCGCTGAGCAAGCGGACATGGATTACGGTCTGGTGGCCGAATTGGTCAGTCAATCTCGGCTCAGCGATCCCAGGGCGTTGTACGATTTAGTGGACTGGGCAGAACGATACGCCATTCCCGATCTGTACCCCGAGATCGAACGGGCAGACCAACTGAACGACGACCGGATCGGTCGGATGTTAGATGCGGTCTATGACCAAAGAGCGCTCATCTGGGGCGAATTGGTCACCAATGCCGCTCGTTTCTACCAGGTGGATTTGCATCGCCTCCACGCTGATACCATGGCTATGACCTTTGCTGGCCTCTTCGCTGAACAAGCGACGGAAGAAGGAGTTCCTCGCCTGGAGCCGGGTTACAACCCCCAGGGGGAATGGGTTCAGCAATTGAAGCTCTTCGCCCTAGTCGCCGGTGACGGAGGACTGCCGGTATGGTTCAACGCTTTGGATGGAGGCACAGGGGACAGCACCACCTACGTGCCCGAGTTTGCTGCCTTCTGTGAACACGCCCGGTTGTCCAACTTCTTGCCGCTGGAGGAAGTCGTCCTCATCGGCGATGGCAAGATGCCCACCAAGGAGAACCAACTGGCCTGGCTGCGCCTGGGCCTGGGGTACATCGGTCCGATGACCATGCAAGATCATCACCGCCAAGCTCTGCGGGAATTGCTGGCTGCTGGGCAGACCTGGGAAGAGCTGCCTTATGTGGCCCAGCGGGAGGTGGACAAGAAGCCAGAGGAACGGACCGTGTATCGGGGCCTGGGGCACACCGTTGAGGTCACGGACCCCGAAGATCCCACCCGTAAGTGGTCTGTGCGGCACCTGTATATTCACTCCAGCGCGCTGGCTAAGCGGGAGGCCACCCGTCGTCAGAACGAAATGCAGGCTATTGAGGCCGAACTGCAACGCATCCAGGGCCTGGTGAACAAGTATGACTACAAGACACCAGAAATCATCGTCCAGCGGGTGCAAAAGAAGGCCTTCAAGAAGCGGCGGGCACAAAAGTACTTTACCATTGAGGTGCTGAACCATTCCCACCGACCGGAAGCCCCCTTGGAACTACGCTACTGCGTGGATCGAGAACAGGTGCGGCGGGACGCCGAGCTAGATGGGGTGTACCTGTTGGTGGCCGGAGGGCCGGCCACCGCCCTTTCCGACGCGGAGATTCTGACCGAGTGGAAGGGTCAGCACAAGGCGGAGCGATGTTTTCGCTTGGTGAACCAAGTCTTCCTGGTAGCCCCTCTGTTTGTGAAGACCCCCCGGCGGATTGCTGCCCTGGTCTTTCTGATCATGGTTGGAGCTCTGATAGCCGGGTTGATCGAACGCCAGGTGCGACGGGTGTTAGCCAAGCTCCAACAACCGATCCAAGGGCTGATGCCGGAAAGACGAGACACTTTGCGCCCGAGGGTACAACGCCTTTTCAAGGCCTTTGCCGACTACAGCCTGGTGCAGGTCAGGAATGCACAAGGTCAGGTGATGGAAACTCGTTTTGCCCGCCTAAATCCTGTGCAAGAGCAGATCCTGAAGGTGTTAGGACTGCCTCAGCCTGCGGAGATCTTTGCCCGGCCAGCGTTGGCCTGAGAATGACCCAGGGTGAAGTGCGCCCATCGTCGGTCTCAAATGTTAAAGTGCCTGGTGGTCGGATAGCCGTCAACTTTCAAAGTGAAGTTCGTAGCTGTAATCTGCGAGCAGTATATCGTTGAAGGCTGGAGAACACAGCCGGGTCTCGTTGCATGACCGAACCTGGCAAAGACGGGCTCCTATTTGGTGTCATCAAGGACTGGAAAGCTATTGATGGCCAGGCAGCAAGCATCCGGAAACACGGCCACACTAACCCTTACACTAATGTGCGGAATGCAAGTTTAATTGTACTCCTAATCGGGCTTGATGTCAACTTGGCTTTCTCCTGAACACATTCTTTTTTAGAACGGAGGCGCGATCTTCCGCCCCCCATACTGGCGGCGGTAATACTCCATGTACTCGCCGCTTTTGATCTTGCGCCACCACCACTCGTTGTCCACGTACCACTGAACCGTCTTCTCCAGCGCCTGTTCGAAGGTGTGGCGGCTGTGCCAGCCCAGGGCCTTGATCTTGTCGCAGTTGAGGGAATAGCGACGGTCGTGGCCGGGCCTGTCTCTGACGTGCTGGATGAGGTTTTCCGGCTTGCCCAGGAGCTTGAGGATCATC
>JBHIAO010000785.1:0-2430 GCA_046758565.1 Anaerolineae bacterium | reverse complement strand
TCGTACTTTTGTGCCCGATTCCATTATGTGGCCGATAGCCTGTTCAGCGGCTTGGGGAATGAGCGGTCAGCTCGTAATGGCAACATAACAAATGCCGGCAACGTGGGATAGCCTCCTCGGGAGAAAGGAGGTTGTTCTATGTTGGAACAGTACTTTGTCCGTCCCGAAACAATCGACCGCATCCGATCCTCGTGGATCAGCGATGCGATCGAACAGTACGTGCGCTGGTTGAGCGAACAGGGCTACGCCGGGCGCAACGTGTCAAGAAGGATTTCTGTTCTGAGGCAGTTTGGAGAGTTCGCCCGGCGCCAAGGCGCCACGACTCTTGAGGATCTGCCGACTCAGGTTGAAGCCTTCCTCCAGTATTGGGCTGCATCCAAAAAAGATTGGCGCCGGGTGCACACGGATCAACGACGCCGGAGATTGGCTCGGGAGGTGCGCAATCCCGTTCAGCAGATGCTTCGGCTGGTGGTTCCGGGTTTCGCAGGTGTTGATCGCCGCAAAAAAGCTAGTGCCAAGGAGCCTTTCCGGCGGAGTGCGCCGGGCTTTACGGCCTATTTGCGGGAGGAACGGGGGTTGCGGGATGCCACCATTCGACTTTATTGGCATCACCTGCGGAAACTGGAAGGCTATCTCTGCCGACGTGGTGTGAACGGCTTTGGCCCTCTTTCTCCTGCCGTTCTGAGCGGCTTTGTAACGGAGCAGAGTCGTCGTCTAGCCAAGACCAGCGTTCGGGATCTGTGCGGCGTGGTAAGGGTCTTTCTCCGATATCTGCATCGCGAGCAACTCGTAGCGAAGGATCTCAGCAGCAGTGTGGAATCGCCTCAGGTCTACCGTCTGTCGAACCTGCCCCGATCCATTACGTGGGACGAAGTGGGTCGGATGCTGAAGGCCATGGACCGCCGAACTCCGGCAGGGAGGCGGGACTACGCCATCTTGCTGTTGCTGGTCACCTACGGTTTGAGAGCGTGTGAAGTGGCATCCCTGACACTGGAGGGGATCGATTGGCGGAGGGAAAGACTGCTGATCCCCGAACGCAAGGCTGGCCATCGCACCGCCTATCCCCTGTCACCCATCGTGGGCGAAGCGCTTCTGGAGTACTTGAAGAAGGATCGGCCGAAAACCAAAAATCGTCATGTCTTCTTCCGCGTCATGGCGCCCCGCCGGCCCCTGACCCACGAGGCCATCTCCTCGCGAGCCTCGCACTACCTGCGACGGGCCGGGATCACCGTATCCCGCGCAGGCTCGCACACGCTTCGGCACACCTGTGTGCAGCGACTTGTGGATGCCGACTTCTCGCTCAAACAGGTTGGAGACTACGTGGGCCACAGAGCGGCGGCCTCCACGGAGATCTACAGCAAGATCTCGATCGAAGCCCTTCGTGAGGTCGCCTGCGGAGACGGGGAGGCTATCTTATGAGAGCAAGATGGAAGGGGTTTGAAAGTCCTCTGAGCGACGGCATCGAACGCTTTTTGACGCACAAACGGGCCCTCGGCCGGAAGTTCCGGACGGAGGAAGCCGCTCTCCGTCTTTGGGATCGTTTTCTGGTGGAACGCGGCATCGGCCAGGTTGTTGAGATTGGTTCCGAAGTTGTCGACGCCTTCCTGCGGTCGCGTCCTCGCACCACACCTCGAAGCTACAACCATCTGGTGGGGGTGCTGGCACGCCTTTTCTCCTGGCTGGTGGGACAGGGGGAGCTGGCCTCCTCTCCGGTGAAAGCGCCGTTTCGTTGCCGGGGCGCAGAGCGGATTCCTTTCCTGTTTGGTCGTTCCGAAGCGCGGCAGCTGCTCCAACAGGCAGCAAATCTACAGGACTGGCCGCGAGCGCCTCTGCGGGGGCTCACCTACCGGACGATCTTTGCACTGCTGTACGGCCTCGGCCTGCGGGTGGGCGAGGCTTCGCGACTCTGCTGTCAGGATGTTGACCGGCAGCGGGATCTCCTGGTCATCCGCTTCACCAAGTTCGCCAAGAGTCGCTTGGTGCCCTTTGGACCGCGAATGGCTCTCACGCTCCAAGAGTACCTGCAGGCGAGAGCTGCCAGGTATGGGCCTGAATCGCCGCAAGCGCCGCTGTTCAGCTTCGGCGGGAAACGTGCGGTGCATCCTTGCACCATCAGCCAGACCTTTCACGCCCTGATCCCCTTGCTCAAGCTGAAAGTTCCCCCGGGAGTCAGGCCGCCCTGCTCCCACAGCCTGAGGCATTCCTTCGCGGTCGGAACTCTGCTGCGTTGGTATCGTGCCGGCATCGATCCCTCGGCTCACCTGCTTTACCTGTCGACCTTCCTGGGGCACGCCGATCCGGCTTCGACAGCCGTCTACCTGAGCATCACGTCGGAACTGCTTGACGAAGCCAATCGCCGCTTCGAGAGGTTTGCAGCGCTTGCCATCGAGGAGGTCTCGCCATGAAAACACCAACAGTGGGCGCCGTTGT
>JBHIAO010000784.1:0-2434 GCA_046758565.1 Anaerolineae bacterium | reverse complement strand
ATCTGCTTTTCGCCCCGCCACGACCTCACTTTGCCCGAGATGCCCGTCGAAGATATCCGTTGGGTGGTCGACGTCTGGGCGGAGCAGACGGGGGAACTGGGGCAGCACTACCGTTGGGTGCAGGTCTTCGAAAATCAGGGCGAGATGATGGGGGCCTCCAATCCGCATCCCCACGGGCAAATCTGGGCCGGCAGCGCCCTGCCCAATGAGCCGGCTAGGGAGGCTCACCACCAGCAGATGTATCTCCAGGAACACGGCTCGCCTCTGCTCGTGGATTATGCTGGCTTGGAGGCGGAACAGCGGGAGCGTATTGTCGTCGAAAACGACTACTGGCTGGTCGTGGTCCCGTATTGGGCGATCTGGCCCTTCGAGACGCTGCTGCTGCCCCGCCGGCATGTGTTACGCCTGCCTGACCTGGACGACACGGAACGAGATGCCCTGGCGGAGATTCTCAAGCGGCTGCTTACGAAATACGACAACCTCTTCGAAATCTCATTTCCATACTCGATGGGCTGGCATGGTGCCCCCACCGATGGCGGCGAGTATCCATACTGGCAACTGCACGCCCACTTCTATCCGCCGCTGCTCCGCTCTGCCACCGTGAGAAAGTTCATGGTCGGCTACGAAATGCTTGCCGAGCCCCAACGCGATTTGACAGCCGAACAGGCGGCAGAGCAGATGCGTGCCCTTTCGGAGGTACACTATCGCCAGTGATCAGTAACCAGTGATCAGTACTCCCAATCTGACAACTGATTACTGATAACTGATTACTGGTCACTGTCTAGCCAGGAGGCCCATGACCCATTTGCTCACCCCCGACGAGCTACTGGCACGGTTCGCCGAGACGTTCAGCCGGCCTGCGACGGTGCTGCTTCGTGCGCCCGGCCGGGTCAACCTGATCGGCGAGCACACCGACTACAACGACGGCTTTGTGTTGCCCATGGCTATCGAGCGGGAGACACGCGTCGCTGCAGCGCCGAGGGATGACGGCCAGGTGCGGCTAGTCGCACTGGACCTGGGCCGGGAGACCTTTTTCGCCGTGGCCGGCGTGGCCCCCACGGACGAGGAAACCTGGAGCAACTACGTGCGCGGCGTGGCGGCCGGCCTTCTGGGGGCTGGCTACCCACTGCGCGGCATGGATGCGTTGATTCAGGGGGACGTGCCCATCGGCGCGGGATTGTCGTCCTCGGCGGCACTGGAGATGGCCGCGATCCAGGCTTTCAGCGCCGTTGGTGACTTCACCGTCCCACGGGACGAGGCTGCGCGCATTGGCCAGCGGGCGGAGCACACCTTCGTGGGCACCATGTGCGGGCTGATGGACCAACTGGCTTCGGCGCTGGGCCAGCCAGACCACGCGCTGCTGATTGATTGTCGGGACCTGAGCTATCAGCCGGTGCCACTGCCGGCGGGGGTGACGATCCTGATCGCCGACACTGCTGTGCGCCGCCAGCTAGCCGCGTCGGCGTACAACGAGCGACGGGCACAGTGCGAGACCGCTGCTCGTGCCTTGGGTGTGCCGGCCCTGCGCGATGCCACGCCGGCGATGCTGGATGCAACAGCGTTGGAGCCCATTGTCGCCATGCGAGCGCGGCACGTGGTCACTGAAAATGCTCGTGTCCTCCAGACGGTGGCCGCTTTACGGGCCGGCGATCTACAGCGTGTAGGGGAGTTGATAGACGCCTCTCATGCCAGCCTGCGCAACCTGTACCAAGTCAGCAGCCCCGAGCTGGACACGATGGTCGAGTTGCTGCGCGCCCAACCCGGTTGCTACGGCGCCCGGTTGACCGGCGCGGGGTTCGGTGGCTGCGCCGTGGCGCTGATGAGGGCGGAGGCACTGGAAGCGGCCATCACGGCCGTGGCGGAGGCGTACCAGGCCCGCACAGGGTTGACGCCGGCGCTCTACCCCACCCGCGCGGCTGCCGGGGCGGGTATCTTGCCAGTGCTCCGTGGGCCGACTTGATCCCGGCATGGGTCCAGACGGACGCGCGGCCCAGAGCGATGGCAGATATGTGGGTCACGGGTTCTACATTGCGAGGCAATGCCCAGGCTCCTACTGCCCTGGCCCCGCCGAGCCGTACCACCAGCGTGCGCTTACCCGCTGGGCGTCGCCGGCCGCGTCGGGGAACTCGATGCTTAGCATCTGGGCGAACTGTAAGCCGCAGAGGGGCACCACGGCCAGCAGCGGCAGCAGCTCCAACCGGCCCGATTGCAGGTAGAAGCCCACTAGCGGTGTCAGCCCCGACACCACGAACGCCACCGTGTTTCACAGTGATGTGCCGGCAGCCAGTTTTAACCTACGCTCATGTCCATTTTTGTGGGAACATGTGAATGACTGGAAAGAGGCTGGCATCAGGGGTATAATCTCCGTTCAGAGAAAGAGAGGTTACCTTCTACGATCTGACGGGCACGATTCTGGAAGGCAGTCACTTGCCGG
>JBHIAO010000783.1:0-2437 GCA_046758565.1 Anaerolineae bacterium | reverse complement strand
AGCTTGGATGTGCATACTTGGTCGTTTGGTCGCTTCGTCGGGTGGTCGTTTGGTCAGTCGGTCCGGATAATCGATCTGACCACCTGACTACCCGACCACAAGACTACCCGACCACAAGACTACCCGACCACAAGACCAACAGAGGAGGTGAGGTAATCAGCAAACGCGTAGAGCAGAGAAACCAAGGGCCTGGACTCGAATTGCCCACGAGTATGGGGCCCCGGGATGCGCTGGGTCGAGTGTCACCCCGAGCAGCCGCAGGCGTACCGAGGGGCGAGCAGCGTATCGGAATGTAGGTAATCGACTTCAAGTATGACATGGACAAGAGACTAGGAGGTTAGTCACCATGAAACGAACAGTGATGCTGTTCGTCTTTGCCATTGCGTTGGCCCTTGCAGGGTGGATGGGTTTTGCCACTGGGGTCAACGCCGAGCCGACACCAGGCGTTCAGGTCCACCTCCCCATCCTGACGTGGTTGGGGGATGAGGCTGATGCCTGTGACGTGGTCATTGAGGTACAGAACGTCGGCAATGACTTTACCAAGGCAGCGATTTTGTTCTGGGGCGCGCCGGGGGCCTGCCCGCCGCAGTGTAACGGCCCCTTCAAGGTCGAGTGCTCCGGCCTGCTGAAGCCGGGCTCCACCTGGAACTTCATCGGTCCGGGTGCCCCCGCGCAGGTGCCTTCCGGCGCCAAGAAGGGTATCGTGTTCTCCCTGAGCGCCGAGCAGGATGAGACTAATGAGATAATCGCAGACGCAGTGTGTGAGTTCCTGTTCGCCAACGTCCGCGCGGACTGCGACGAGTACCGCCGCTTCAAGAAGGCCTTTGAAATAGACGGCGCTGATGATCTTCTGGGCGAGGACGTGCGCGGTCAGCCCCTGGCAGTCGAGGTTGTGCGCAAGTGCCAGACCGCCACGATGGATGCACCCGTCGTGAGCGCGTATTCCGGCGTTGCCGAAGAGATGTTAGGGGGAAGATGGGGCCTGGCCGGGCGCCTTGGCGACCCCGTCTTTGGCGGTTTCGCATACTATGCGCCGGTCCTGTACGCCGATCAGGATGGCTTGAATAGCTGGCTCTACATCCAGAACGCCGGCCTCGAGTGCACCAGCGTCGAGATCTGGGTCAAGCAGTTGGGTGAGTGCATCCGCTCCACCATCAGCGAGATCCCCGCTCTGGCGCCCGGTGAGACCTATCAACAAGACGTCAGCGACCTGGGCGTGGGTCCGTTCTGGACAGGTAACGCCTGGATCCGGACCTCCGTGCCGGCGGCCATCGTCGTGGACAACTGGAGCAACGACGTCCTGCTCACCTACCACGGCAAGCCGACGGAGCTCAACTTCACCTTTGACCCCAATGCGGCCTTCTTCACCCAGGGTTCCCAGGTGGCCTACGGTCCCCTGGTCTACCGCGAGCACCAGGGCTGGAACACCAGCATCTACGTCCAGAACCTGAGCTCGGTGGTGAACGCCAAGGTCAAGGTCTACTTCCTGGACAACTCGGGCGACATCATCAAGACCGTGGTGGACTGGATCTGCCCGCGCGGTAACCAGGTCTTCCCGCTGGCCGTCATCGACGGTCTGCGCGGCAACTGGGTGGGTCAGACCCGCGTCGAAAGCCAGGAATGGTGGACGCCGGGCGATCCCAAGGTTCTCCCGCCCAACATCGTCGCCGTAGCCGAGCTGATCCGCTGGGATGGGCCGGCGCAGACGGTGCTGCTGGAGGGTGTGGCCTACAACCTGTTCCCCGAGAAGCAGGCCTTCGACTGGCAGATCGGGTCCGGTGACGGCGGCCTGGAGAGCGGTGTTGGCCTGCTCGGCATCCCGTCGTTCCTGAACAACATGAGTGGCGGCGGCGAGACCGGACTGACGACCGAGCTGGCCATCGCCAACCTGGTGCCCAAGCCGGGCTTCACCGACTTCGCCATCTACATCTACGACCAGAACGGTCTGCTGGACTTCGTGTGCGAGAAGCTCAACGAGAAGCAGGTCGAGTACATCAACGTGGCCGACGACTGGAACTACATCAACGATGGGTTCAAGGGCTCGGCGGTGATCTCGGCCGTCTTCTGGGAGCACCCGGTCCTCGCAGCCTCGGGCAGTGAAACTACGTTCGTCCGCAACCTGGTGGGTCTGGCGGCGGTGAAGGTCGAGCGCTTCAACTGGCCGCAGGTGCCGTCCACGGATCCGGCCGACGACGCACCGGGCGACCAGGCCAGCGCCTCTGAGGGTTTCCCGATTGCAGGACCGTTCAACACCAAGGCCAAGTTTGACTTCGAGGGTCCGCAGGCGCCTGGCTGTCCGGGCGTGGGTGAGGACCAGTGCACCGCCGCGGTAGCGGGGACGGTCCGCGATCACGACGGCAATCCGATCGAGTGTGATGGATGCGCGCTGGTCCAGATCTTCCCGCTGGGTGGCAACATCCCGGTCTGGACGGGGACC
>JBHIAO010000782.1:0-2438 GCA_046758565.1 Anaerolineae bacterium | reverse complement strand
GCCGGCGTACTGCCGATAGGCACGAGATGAGGAGTAAGCCTCATGACTGATCACACCGAAGAAGTTGAACATTGGCGCAAGCTACTTGAGCAACACCGCTCTAACCTGCGCAAGCAGCGGGAGCAGCAAGCAGTGTATGCACGCGGTGAAGAACGCCTTGCCTTGCTGACCCAAATCGTCGCGTCGGAGGATGCCGTCCGTGAGGCCAAGGCCAATCTGCACCAGTTGGGTGTTGATCCAGGGTCATCGACAATTGACCCTCCCGAAGTGTTCCAGCCCTTTGCCGGTCATCTGGTCAAAGCATATCCGTTGCCTATTGCACAAGCATGCGCTGATTTCAATCAAGCGCAGGAGTTGGGGCGCCGTTTTGTCGCGTTGGATCGTCTCATCACCCACCTGATCAAGTACCTGGCCGCTATCTTCATCGGCCAGGCGCGGCGTGACAAGCCAGACGATTATCCGTTGCCTCAACGTCTTGAGTGGCTCGCCACGCCAACCCTGGAAAGCTGGACAGATGCCATCTACAATCTCAGCCAACTCTATCAAGAGTCTCTGTGGCGGGAAAAATGGCGATTCGACGGTTTACTGTATGCTTGTACCCGATCTTTACTGGGCAGGCAGGAATTGGTAGACGCCATTGACTACCTGACACTACAACTGGATAGATCTGCTATTGACGAGCCGTCGATCATTGATTTCCTGCGACTGCTGGCCTGGTATCGTGAAGGGGAATGGGAGGATGCCGCAGCCCAGTATCCATCTGACAAAATCGAGCCGTTGATGCTGCGGTTGCAGCCGGCCCTGACCGTTGTGCTCAACGAACTTGAACCGCTCCGGCGGCACCCGCTCGTCTACGTAGAACGTGCCGATGCTGTGGATTCTGAAGTACGTCTACGCCTGGTGAAGTTCATGGGGCAGTTCACAGAGGACAAGCCCTCACCCAACAAGCCACCGCTGACGATGCCGGAGGCTGACGCTCAGCACATCAAACGCAAGCGTTTCTATGTGGCTGGAGATGGTGACATACCGCAACTTGACCTACATCCCTTCTTCGTCCTCTATCGCTGGGAACTATATCAACTTGAGCGCCATGGGCCTACGGACTTCGTCGAGTTTCGCTCGTGTACGCGTGGTAAACGCTTTCGCCCACCACAAGAGGCCCGCACGTTTTTCGCCAGTTGGTGGGAAGCACAACCCCAGGAAGCACCTGCCGAGGATGTTCCGCCGGTACTGGGTGAAGAGGAGAACTGGTATGACAAGGTAGAACCCATACCGTCTGACGAACTGGTAGAGTCTGTGCCATTGACCTGGCTGAATCCAGAAGGTCGAGAGGCGCTGGAGATCGCCTTGGGCGAAGCGCTGCGCATCGGTCACTTTTGGCTGGGCATCGAGTTTCTGCTCATGGGCCTCTCGAAGCAGTTAGGCCGCGCTTTCCCCACCGTGCTACGTGAGATGGGCATCCATCCGGGTGAGTTCCGAGGTCTTCTCCGAGGTTGGGTCGGCGTTGCTACAGAAAAGGACTGGCGGCAGATGGATGTGCGTGTGCTGGGAGCCGAGGCACTACCTCAAATCCAGACCGTTGATCCGGATGCACTGCGCAAAAGCTTTGATGCGGCTGGCGACCAATCACCCGTGATCACGCCGCGCATGATGGTTATCCTGGAAACGGCCGTCCAACTGTCCGGTGAGGGTCAGGTTGGGCACAACCACCTGCTTTTGGCTGCGCTCCGGCATTATCAGTCATTGGCGATACAGTTGCTCTTTGCGCAAGCGAGCGAAGCTGGGTGGCACGCCGAGCAGGTCATGACGCGCTTGGCAGAGGTGGCCGGCGCTGAGCCCAACGACTTGATAGGTGACGCCCCTGAATCCCCCGATGCTCCAGGACCTCGCCACGCTCAATCTCCACCCTTCGTTCGCCGGCGACCGCCGGGGGGCTCCGTCCTGACTAAGTTCGGTCGTGACCTGACCCAAGCAGCCCAGGAGGGCAAAATCGGCCCGGCCGAAGGCGAAAACGCCCGACGGGCGATGACGCAAATCGGGCGCATCCTGCTGCAATCGGAGGCCAACAACCCCATTATCCTGGGAGACCCCGGTGTGGGCAAGACGGCAGTCGTGGAGGGCTTTGCCTGGCGCCTGGCCGGCAGGGGCAAGGGCGCGCACGAACGGCTGGCCGGCCGGCGCGTCGTGGAACTATCGACAAGTGACCTGCTGGCCGGCACCAAGTATCGCGGCGATCTGGAAGAGCGTCTGCAGCGCTTGCTGGCCGAAGTGAAGGCGGGCGACGGCCAGGTCATCGTCTTCATTGACGAAATCCACGGCATTCTGGGTGGCGGCACCTCAGGTGGACTGAGCGCCATCGCTGACGCGCTCAAGCCGGCCCTGTCCCGCGGCGAGTTCCCCTGTATTGGCGCCACCACCGTGGCCGAGTACCGCAAACA